>DATIHQ010000076.1:0-27207 GCA_035480535.1 Chlamydiales bacterium | reverse complement strand
TCGATTTTAAGCGCTTCGATCCGCCCGCTTTGATGGAGAGCGCATTCTTCTCCAGTATCTATAAAGATGTCGGACGCCCCCTTCGGCTGCAGCAGCAACACAGTTCCACCTCCCGCATGGATATCCCCCGGCGCATCGATCACCTTAGCCAATAGGGTCACATCTCCCGTCAAACATTCAATCACCCCGAGATGGACGATCTTACCAGGTCCTACATCGCCAAATAACAACTCCTGTCCCTTCAAAAAGTCGTCGTTGAGCACATCGGCTGTCGAGGCGATAAAGCCGGCCGTCTCAATGCGGCCATTGGGGCCAATGAGCACGCCGCTAGGATTGATCAGGTAGACTTTGCCATTGGAGGATAAGCTCCCCATCAACTGACTCTCAGCGCCGCCCATGACCCGATTCAAGACGGCCGAATTCCCATCTAACTGATCAAAGCGCACCATCCGTTGTTCATCGATCGAGAAGATATCCCACTGGATGATCGCCTGGTGTCCGCTTTGGATGGTAATGCCGGCGCCATTGTCCACCGGCGCATTTGCATCGCCGGCAATCAATTGGAACCCTTGCGGATCGGCAAAGAGGAAATTCGCCAATAGGGCAAAGAGGCTGAATGAATGGCGCATGATTTTGTTTTATCCGATAGAGAGGGTTATGTCAAAAAAAAACTTGTTGTGATTTTCTTAATAGGATAAAAGAATTATTTCACGAGGAAAGTTAACATGCGTTTCGCGAAATGGCTTTTGGTTTGCGCTCTTTGTCTTTTATCGCAGATGGATGGAGGAGAAGAAGTGGGCGCCTTCTTGGATGAGAGCGGCCAGATGGCGAAGAGGGAAGTTCCTGAAGTCTGTTCAGTCTGTCCCCTGGTGAGAGGGGTGGTTTTGGTCAACTCTTCGGCAAATCTTCTTCCGAAGAGCGAACTTGAAGAAGTATGCGGCTTTTACGCCCCCTGTGTCGATGTTCCGGGAAGCAAATCGCAATTAGAGAGGCGGCTTGCCCCTCTCTATGTCGATCAGCCTGTTACACAGGAAATGATTCGGTGCCTCAAACAAGAGATCCAGGCTCATTATCAAGAGAATGGGCGCCCTTTTGTGCTGGTGGCGTTTCCAAAACAGCCGCTGGGCGCAGATGTTCTTCAGTTTGTCGTTATGGACAGCCATATAGGACAGGTGAGAGTGGAAGGGAATTGCTACACTTCAGATTGCCGGTTTCTCAGTCGCTTCAAGCCGCAATGTGGGGATATTATCGACCAGAACGGAATACAGAGAGATCTGGATTTTATGAATCGAAACCAGTTTACCCATGTCTCTGCCGTCTATAGCCCAGGGCAAGGGCGGATGACTACCGATATCGCTCTGCTTGTTCATGATCGACGGCCCTATCAGTTTTTCGCAGGGGCGGACAATACGGGAGTGGAGACGACAAATCGCCAACGCCTTTTTGCAGGATTTAGCGGAGGACAACCTCTTCTATGGGATTTCACTTACCAATATACGACTTCTTACGATCCCCACCGCTTTCAGGCCCATACAGCCCAAGCCAGAGGGTATTTTCCATGGAAACATCTCCTGAATGTCTATGGAGGCGTCGCTTTCGTCCACACCAGACTCTCCTTCCCCGGATCGACCAATCATGGGACAAGCGGACAAATTTCAACCCGCTACATCATCCCTCTGCCTCCTATCGAAGAGCTTTCCCACGAAATCCAAGTGGGATTTGACTTTAAGCGGACCAATAACACGATTATTTTCAGCGAGCTTTTCTCCGTCGTGGGGAAAAATGTCAACTTGAGCCAATTTGTTTTGGAATATGAAGGCTATTACAACCAAGAATATTACCGGATCAACTATGGAATCCGCGCTTATTGGTCTCCCGGAGAGATGATGAGCGACCAAAGCAATAGCGACTACAACACATTGCGCCCCGGCGCTGTGAATCACTGGGTTTATGGCAAACTCTATCTCAGATATGAGCAGAAGCTCCGCCAATATGGCTCTCTCAATATCTGGGCTCGCGGGCAGATCTCAAACGAAAGTCTTCTCCCCAGTGAACAAATCGGTCTCGGCGGCTACGATACCGTGCGCGGCTACGACGAGCGGCAGTTCAACTACGATGGAGGCTTTCTCCTCTCTGCCGAGTTTCGCACCCCCCACTTTGACGTCATCCGCTACATCCGTTGCAGCCACATCAAAGATGCCCTTCAATTCCTCGCCTTTATCGATTCTGGCTGGGGCACCAATCACAAGACAATTCCCGGCGAACCTCAGCCCGACTATCTGCTCAGCACAGGCCCGGGCGTCCGCTACACTCTCGATCCCTACTTCTCCGCCCGCCTCGATTGGGGCATTAAACTCCACCAGCAAGCCGTCTTTACAGGCGGAGGCTCCATGCTTCATTTCAACACGACTTTCAGTTATTGATGAATGGCTTTAGATTCAACGATCGCATTATGGGGAATTGCGCCCTCATAAAGATGATAATACTTCGCGCTGCCGCCCGGATTTGTTTCAAATACCATTTTCCCTGGAAGCTTCTTTGGATCGATCTTTAGAACAAAGAATTCAGGAACCCCATTCCAATATTTCGCTACAATCCGCTCCACCTGGTTTTCCAGTGAAAAATGAATAAAGGCCTCATCCGCTGCAGGCAGTTGGAGATGCTCTTGATTCTGGCTCGCAATCCAATCTTCCTTCGAGAGAATTTTGTAGAGATATTGGGGAGCTTCCTCATTGGCAAACATTTGTACACCCAGAAAGAGAATTGCAAAAATTTTCCAAAACATGGGGATATTTTATCCTCTTTATGCTATGATGTCAAGCCTCAAATTCATAGCGAGATACGATGAATAAACTCACACGATCCTATCTATTTATTTTTTTAGCCATAGTATTAGGAATAATTACAGGTTTATTCCATAACGAAATTCTCTTCAAAGTAGCTGAATCGATTTCAACCGTTTTTACCAACTTCCTCAAACTCCTCGCAGCGCCGATTGTGTTCTTATCGATCATTTCCACCTTTTTGGGCATGCAGGGCTTTGAAGAGATGAGAACTTTAGGGCGTAAAGTCTTTGCCTACACTCTCCTAACCACCGTCATCGCCACTCTCATCGCACTCGTTCTCTTTTTGGCCATCGATCCCGTCCGCGGCTTAATCCCCACACCAAATAGCGCCGAAGCCGCCGCTAGCGACTCTTATCTCTCTTTCCTCTTGCAAATCGTCCCCTCCAATTTCTTTCAGGCCTTCCTGGAAAACAATGTAATTGCCCTGGCCTTTATCGCAGCTCTTTTTGGGATGGCCGCTTTGAAACTGCCCATTGAGGAGCGGCAAACACTCAATCAGTTCTTCTCCTCCCTTTTCAAGCTGATGCTGAAAGTGACCGAGTTGGTGATTGCCCTCATGCCGATGGGCATTTGGGCCTTTACAGCGCTCCTCATTGAAGATTTGCGCCATAATTTTTCCCATTTCAACAGCCTCATCCTCTATTTAAGCTGCGTATTGGGAGCCAATCTCCTGCAAGGACTCGTCGTTCTTCCCCTCCTCTTAAAATCAAAGGGGATTTCTCCCCTACAAACAGCCAAAGGGGCGATGAAAGCGCTTCTCTTAGCCTTCTTTTCGAAATCTTCGAATGCAACGCTCCCCGTAACGCTCGATTGCGCAGAAAAACAACTCGGCGTCTCCTCCAGAGTGGCCCATTTTTCTCTCCCCCTCTGCACAGTCATTAACATGAATGGGTGCGCTGCCTTTATTTTTACGACGGTTGTTTTCATCTCCAGCATGCATGGGCATGTTTTTTCTCCCTTTGATTTGGGGATGTGGGTCGTTTTAGCTACTATAGCCGCCATTGGAAATGCGGGCGTTCCCATGGGTTGTTTCTTTCTAAGCAGCACCTTTCTCATCGCCATGAATGTGCCGATTACAACGATGGGGTTGATCCTCCCTTTCTATGCCTTTTTAGATATGGTGGAAACGATGTTGAATGTCTGGTCTGATCTCTGCGTCACGGCCATCGTCGATAAAGAATTAAAAGCCGTTCCTACGAGATATTCACCAGAACCGATTTGACTTCCATATATTCACGGAGCCCTTCTCTGCCCCCTTCTCTTCCAATGCCGCTCTCTTTAAATCCCCCCATCGGAATCTCATGTGTATAGCCATCGCCATCGTTAATCCCCACAAAGCCATATTCTAACGCTTCAGAGACGCGGATCATCCGGTTGAGATCTCTCGTAAACAAATAAGAGGCGAGCCCATATGTGCAATCATTGGCCCGCTCAATCACCTCTTTTTCATCGGAAAAAGAAAGGACATTGGCCACGGGGCCAAAGATTTCGCTTTGGCAGATGGGCCAATCATCTTGCGCTCCCTCAATGATCGTAGGCGCATAGAAATGTCCCTTCGCGAACTCTCCCTCAGTCAAAGGATGCCCGCCAAGAATGATTTTCGCTCCCTGTTTTTTTGTTTGCTCAATGAGCTCATGAAGCCGATCGCGCGCACGGGCGGTGATCATCGGGCCGATTTTTACGCCCGGCTTAAAAGGGCCGCCTACGATATACGATTTAACAAGCTTTACGAACTTTTCCATGAATTTGGCATAGATCTTCTCATGAACGTAAATCCTGTTTGCGCAGATGCATGATTCCCCGCCGACGCGCAAGAATTTAATCGCGCCAACCCGTTCCACGGCTAAATCCAAATCAGCGTCGTCAAACACCAGCACAGGCGCATTTCCACCCAGCTCTAAAGAGAGCTTTTTCAACTGCTTGGCCGACTGCTCCATCAGCAGCTTGCCCACGCCCACTGATCCGGTAAATCCAATCATTCGCACCCGCGGATCTGACAAATATTCGGCAGAAATCGGCTTTGGATCTAAAGCCGTGACAATATTGAAAACTCCTTTAGGAACTCCAGCATCATGCAGGGCCAAAGTGATGGCCAAGGCCGTTAAAGGAGTATCTTGCGCCGGTTTTAACACCACCGTGCAGCCAGCGGCTAAAATAGGGGCGATCTTACGGGTGATCATATTGGCTGGGAAATTCCAAGGCGTGATCGCGCCAATGACTCCAATGGGCTGCAGACGGGTCCAAAGTCTTTTATGCGCAAAAGGAGAAGGGATTGTTTCCCCGTAAGCTCTCCGCCCCTCTTCGGCAAACCAGCGCAAGTAGCCGGAGCAAAACCCAACTTCTTGCTTAGCCTCTTCAAACGGCTTTCCATTTTCCTCAGAAACCAATCGGGCGATTTCCTCCTTTCGCTTCAGCAAATTCTGCTCGGCGCGAATCAAGATTTCTCCCCGCTCTTTCGCCGGCGTACCAGCCCACGAAGGAAAGGCATCGCTCGCCGCATCGATCGCCTTTTTCACATCGGCCGTTCCCCCATCTGCCACATGGGCAAGAACCGCGCCGGTAGAAGGACTTCTTAGCTCATACGTTTTTCCCTTTTCAGCAGGAACCCACTTTCCATTGATGTAGAGATTCTTTAGGATATCTTGCATGGCCTTACCGGTGCATTAAACTGCACCTTAGCAGGAAGTAAATTTTTCAGGTAGGAGAGATCCACCGAAGGATTTTTTGATGAAGATAGGTGTTCATTGGTTTTTGGGTCTGAATGGCCGCATTGTTAATGGAGATTTGAACATTCATAGATTGAAGGGGATGTCTTTTTAGCCACTGTGGATATGTTTCTCCTTTGTGATTGATGACATCGCTATCAAGTTCTCTTCCATTTTGAACCGAATCTTTGATCTGATTGCCGATAGCCCATTGCCTGGGTACACGAAAAAAGATCTTCCGATCTTCTGTACGCGCTTTCTTATGTCGAAGAAGTTCCGTCAAAACTTGATGGGGTCGTCTCATCGCCCAGTGGAGGGCATATTTAAGGAGGGTGATGGCTTCAATTCTACAGGAGTGTCGATCTCCCAACCGAGTCCCATAGGAAAGAAAAAGATCGATATCCGGTTTGAATTTGGTTAATTGAGAAAGAATCTCTTCGAGCACAGATTCCGATTCGATACAATCCATCATCAGAACAGACCACTTGCTTTCGAGATTGGTTCGATAAAAAAGAACGGGAGTTACATGATACCCATTTTCTTTATAGATGATCATCCCTCGGGGTGCGCAATCATCTATAGAGCTCAATTTGCAAATTGTTTCAGCGGCATTTTTTTCAGAGACTAAGAGGATCTCAATTCCATATTTCTGCTGATATTTATCAATCTTGGCTTTCAAAGAGGCCAGCGTTGGAATATAGCAAGGGGCGTTTTGGAAATTAGGGAATAAAGCAGTAATCTCAACGGGTTCATTTACAGGAAGATCCTTGGGAATCAGTTTTTCAATCCCTTGGAATTTCTTGGCTAAGGCTTCGGGTGCCTGTTGTATAGGATGAGGAATGCGAGGGGGGAGTTGGAAGAAAGCATAAGAGAATTCTTCTTTCTCAGTTTTAGGGACACTCTGATCCTGTTTTATACAAAACGAAACACTAGCTAATGATGCCATTCAGATATTATGGCAGTTAATTTAATTATAATCAATGCAGTGGAGTTAAAAATATTTGTTTATATTCTTCGAATTCTGGGATAGTGGTTTTTCCGTGTAGGGCAAGCTCCGCGAGGATGCGCCCTGTTAAGGGAGCAAATTTAAAGGCGTGGCCTGAACAGGCAGAGCCGATGACGACGCGGGGATCACTGGGAAGACATTCGAGGATGAAATCCTCGGTGGGCGTGTTTGCATAAAAACAGGTTTCAGAAGAGACAAGCTTTTGAATCGGCTGAACAAATTGCTCTTTCACAAAGTGTTCCAAGATTTTGATCTCTGCGGGATCGCCTTGCGAAATGTGTTGATTGGGATCGTCTGTTTTCCCGCTTGTACGATGTTGAGCCACTTTAATTCCCTTCGAGCCAAATTCAGGCAAGCCATAGAAGACTTGTTCTCCCAAATAAGACCAATTGGGAAAATTTCCAATCTGAAAGGATTTTGGATCTCCTTGAAGAATGAAATAACCGATTGTTTGTCGAATCGCAGTGAGGTGGGAGCGAAATTGGGGGAAAAGCTGGGGCAGATAAGCGCCTGTTGCGACGACTAAGCGGTTGGTTGAAAAAGTTTCTTCATCAGTCATTACTTGAAGAGAGTTTTTATCTGCGTCGATGTTCACGACTTTTGTGTTTTCGCGGATTTCCACCCCATTTTTACGGGCGATGTGGGCCAGGTTTTGCAAGACTTCCGCTGCGGCAATGACGCCCCCTGTCCGATCGGATAAAACAGCCGAACAGTTGGCAAATGTAAATTGGGGGAAGAGGCGGCGCGCATCGGAAACGCTCAAGCGCTGAATATCGAAGCCGGAGTTTTCAATTGCCTGGAGATATTTCTCAAAGAGTTTTCCCGTACCAAAGAAGCACCCGGGATTGGGGTGAATGAGGCGGCGTCCCGCTTCTTTTTCCAGGAGGGGCCATTCATATTGATAGACCCGTTTCATCCACTGGATATAGATGGGATTTGCATAGGTCCCTCGAATGATTCTGGAAAAACCGTGAGAGCCTCCAAAGGGATTTCCCAAAGTAAATTGCTCCAAAAGAAGAACCTTTAGTTTCTTGATATGAGAGAGGTGGTAGGCGACTGCCAAGCCATTGACGCCGCCTCCAATGATCAAAACATCGTATTTCATGGATTCAAGTTTAAAGAGAGCTAAGGGGATTGTCTATCACTTTGGGTGAACGGGGGTGTGATTTCGCTCTTTCATGACGAGATAGGAAATTAAGCTGAGAAGGGAGGTGAAAAAGAGGATCCAGCAAAAGGAGGCTTGATTTCCGGTGAAGCGGAAAAGATAGAGGGCTGCGGCGGGAGTGAAGCCTCCAATGATTGCATCGGAGAGGTTAAAACTCACGGCGACGCAGGTGAAGCGGACATTGGTGGGGAAGAGATCGGCGATAATGAAGGGAATCAGGGCAGAGAGAAGCGTGAAGAACAGGCAAAAAGGGATGATGGTGAGGATCATCAGGAGAAGAGAGGACTGGGTGATGGCAAAGTAAAAAGGAAAGAGAAGGAGCACGATTCCTAAGGTTGAACCGATCAACATCTTCTTATTATTGAATTTGTCGCCCAAGAACCCGAAGAAGGGAAGAGGAATCGTAATGAAAATAAGGATAAAGACGATGATGAGGAGATTATTTGAATAATCCATCCCAAGCGCCTGGCTAAAATAGAAAGGGAAGTTGACGGAGATGAGGTAAAAGGCAGAGGAATTCAGGGCGCAGAAGAGGATACCGAGGAAGATCCCCTTTTTATAATAATTTAAGACGTGGAGAATGGGCGTTTTGACTACGTGTTCATGGGTTTCCATTTCGAGGTAAAGAGGCGTTTCATGGAGTCTTTTCCGGAGATACAGCCCAAAAAAGCCGATGAGGCCTCCGATGAGGAAAGAAAGGCGCCAGCCCCACTGAATCAGAGCTTCTGTGGAAAGGTATTTTTCAAGAAGGAAACATTCCACCGTGCTAATTAAAATGCCGAGCTGATATCCAAGCGCGGCCCAGCTGCACATGAACCTTCGCGTTCGAATCGGGGAGCTTTCGTAGAGATAGCAAAACGCCCCGGGCAGCTCGCCGCCGGCGGGGAAAGATTGGAAAATCCGCATGAAGCCGAGAATGATGGGGGCCATCATGCCGATTTGTGCATACGTGGGTAAAAATCCGGTGACGAAGGTGGGAAAGATCATCATCATGACGGAGAGAATCAGCGCTTTTCTCCTCCCGATCAAATCGCCCAGCCGTCCAAAAAAGAGTCCCCCCAAAGGCCTGGCCAGAAAACCCACCGCAAAGATCAGAAAAGTATGAGTCAAATTTGACAGATCATCGGAATGGAAGAACAATTTTGCGATAATGGGAGCCCAATAGACATAGAGATAGATCTCATACCACTCGAGAAGATTCCCAAGTGTGACGGCCAGAATGATCGTCTTCTTTTCTTTCCTGGAGAAGTCTAGTGCTGGATGATCCATTTAACCAAATAGATATCACAAAGAGATGAATTTGGAGTAGGTCGGGGGCTACTTATCTTTCAGTCCAATTGCATCTTGAGGATTGGGCCATTTCATGGCGCAAAGGCAACTTTTTTAAGTGGTGGCGAGTTGGAAATCTTTGATTTGCAGCTGAATGCTGGCCTTGTTGAGGAAGAGGTTGATGTGGGGGGTGAAGGCGATTTGGAGGAGGATGTTCTTGCGGCGGATTTGGTCCTTTCGGTCGGCCAGGCCAAAGGCAATGCCTTCGAGCATCCGGTCTCCTTGTTCGAGAAAGAGTTTTAGGTGATACTTGCCGACGACCTTGGGAGGCCAGATCTGCGTGGCGTCGCAGTAGAGGATGGGGGGTGGATTTTCGTTGCCAAAGGGCTCGAGGAGGTTGAGCGATTCCATAAAGTCAAAGGTGAGCTCATTGAAGTTGATCTTGGCATCGAGATAGAGTTTGGCGACCACATCTTGATCCTTGAGGGCGCGGTCGGCGGCTTGGATAAAGCGTTGTTTGAAGAGGGGGATGTTTTCCTCTTTGATGGTGAGGCCTGCGGCGTAGTCGTGGCCGCCGTAGTTGATGAGGAGCGATTCGTTTTCCTTGAGGATGGGGAGGAGGGGGAATTCGGGGATGGTGCGGATGGAGCCTTTGCCAATGCCTTGTTCAATGGAAATGATGAGGGTGGGGCGATTGTATTGTTTGGCAATGCGCGCGGAGATGATGGCGATGATGCCGGGATGCCATTTTTCTGAATGGAGAATGATCGCTTTTTCTTGGAGAATTTCAGGATGCTGGAAAATGTGCTCTTCAATGTCATCGGAGGCGGCCCGTTCGATTTTTTGCCGCTCGAGGTTGTGGAGGTCGAGCTCTTTGGCAAGGGCTTCGGCTTCGTCGTTGTCGCGGAGGAGGAGAAGCTCAACTCCTTTGATGGGATCGGCAATGCGGCCCAGGCTATTGAGGCGAGGGGCGACTTTTGAGGCGATATCCGCGGGAGAAAGATCCCCTTGTTGCATTTCGCTCACCTCAAAGAGCTTTGCCAGGCCAACCCGCTTGGCCTTTCTCATTTGTTTGAGGCCGTAGCGGACGAGAATGCGATTTTCCCCTTTAAGGGCGCCCATGTCGGCAATGGTGCCGAGGGCTACTAGATCGAGATAGTTTTTTAGATCGACTTTTGTCGGGCTGATCTCTTCCATTTCAATGAGATAATTCGTCACTGCATGAGCTAGCTTGAAGGCGACGCCCACGCCGGTGAGTTCTCGATTGGGATAGGTGCTATTGATGAGTTTAGGATTTAGGGTGGCGATGCAATGGGGAATGCGGGAAGTGGGTTCATGGTGATCGGTCACGATGACATCGATTCCATGTTGAACGACTTCTTCAAGTTCTTTGGCGGCTGTAATGCCGCAATCGACCGTGACGAGAAGGCCGCATTGATGCTTAAGGGCCACTTGGAGGGCATTCCCAATGAGGCTTTTTTTCAAATGAGTTCGGTTGGGGATATCGAAAAAGACTTTGGCGCCCACCGCTCTTAAAAATTCAGTGAGCAGAGCGGCGGCGGTCATCCCATCGACATCGTTATCGCCATAGATCAGGATTGGTTGTTTCTTATGAATGGCCTCGACAATCCGCTCGACCGCTTTATCCATATCGGGAAAAAGATCTGGATCGTAAAGATTGGGGAGTTTTGCGTAGAGGAATTCATGGATCTCTTCAATCGTCTTAAAGCCGCGTGAAATCAGAATTTGCGCGATGACTGGATGGATGTTGAATTCAGAAATAATCGATTGAAAAAACGTGGGATTTTTTTCGGGGTAGACCCAAAGGGGATGATGTGATTTTGTTGCAAGTGCAGGCATTCTTTTTCACATCCCGGAATACATTTTTGAGGAGTGTAGCAGAGTCAAACCTCTTGCACCAGTTGCTTTTCTTCCCGGCTGTGGAAAAAGAGCATTAGAGGTGAAGCGATATACCAGGAAGAAAGGGTTCCAAAGAAGACCCCAATCGTCATCACGAGAGCAAAACTAAAGATCGATGAACCTCCCAGTGCAACAAGCGCAATTAAGACCAATAGAGTTGTCCCCGAGGTAATGGTCGTGCGGCTCAACGTGGAATTTAAGGCAGTGTTGACCACCTCGTGAAGCGGACGTCGGTTTCTAATATGACTTTCTTCCCGAATTCGATCGAAAATAATGATCGTATCGTTGAGCGAATAGCCAACAATCGTCATCAAAGCGGCAACTGTGTTGAGATCGATCTGCACAGGAACGCCTACGGCATGCAAAAGACCCATTAGCCCCAATGTGATCAATACGTCGTGAAGCAAGCAGATGATCGCTGCCGCCGCAAATTTATATTCAAAACGGAAGGCGATGTAGATGAAAATGCCCACGAATGAAATCAAAAGGCCAATGAGGGCATTATTGCGCATGCTATCGGA
The DNA here is from genome assembly GCA_035480535.1 of Chlamydiales bacterium. Taxonomy (GTDB): domain Bacteria; phylum Chlamydiota; class Chlamydiia; order Chlamydiales; family SM23-39; genus DATIHQ01. The sequence continues at coordinate 15,775 of DATIHQ010000076.1, read as the reverse complement.
CATTTGGCCGCTCATCGCAGTCCAATTCTTCTCCAACTGAGACAAAGACTGAGAAGATAATGCGATATCTTGTGACTCGAGCGCCTGCACTACCCATTCAATTCGAGGATTTTTGCCCAATTCGTTTTCTACGGGCATGCCATAAAACGGTTTGTCTGGCTGCTCCATGCTCGTTCCAAACAGAACGCGGAGATGATTCGACGGATTCAGCTCACGAATTTGGAAATCGCGGGCATTGGCTCCACCCTGAACAAACGCCTTTTCTACACTCTGAAGGTAGCTTTGATTTGGATCTCCTGCAATCTCTAGATTGAGAGAGAACCCCCCAGTGAAGTCCATTCCAAAGATCGTAAATCGCTCAGCATAAACGAGATAGCCGCCAACCACAATGATGGCCGCCGCGATCCCAAAGGCGAGTTTGGCCCGTTTAAGGAAATCGATTTTTTTCGCATGGATCCAATTGGCCATGTTCAATGCTTTATTTTTCGGATTCTGGACCCAGCCGGAGAAGTAGAAGCGGGTCATGAAAAGAGCCGTGAACATCGAAGAGACAATTCCAATGATCAGCGTGATGGCAAAGGCTTTAATGGGGCCTGCATCAAAATTCAATAAGATGAGCGCAGCGATGATGGTGGTGACATTCGAGTCGATGATGGCGCTATAAGCCTTCTTATACCCCGCAGAAATGGCAGAGGCAATTCTCCCCGTTACGGCAAATTCTTCCTTGATCCTCTCAAATACAAGGACGTTGGCATCGACAGCCATTCCTATATTTAAAATGACTCCAGCCAGCCCAGCTAAGGTAAGCGTAGCCCCCAAGTTCTGAAGCGTGGCCCAAATGATCAACAAATTGAAGAGAACGGCAATAGAGGCGACAAAACCAGCAAAGCGGTAATAAACCACCATCGCGACAATGACTAAAATGAGAGCGATAATGGTCGCAGTGATTCCCTGAATCCGATCTGATTGACCTAATTCGGGGCTTACATTCTTTTCAGAGAGAATATGGGGAGTGAAAGTGAGCGATCCCGCCTTGAGATCGGCGGCCAATTGGTTCACTTCTCTTTGAGAAAAGCTGCCGCTGATCATCGCGCTATCGCGGAGTGCGGAATCTAAGGTGGGCGCGCTAATCACCGTATCATTCAAAAGCACGGCCATGCGCCATCCCTTTCCCCGGGAATACGCTTCATTGGCTGTTCCCATGATTTTCTCTTTAGAAAAGCGGGAAGTCCAAGAGTGAAGATCATTGCGCGGATTGCTTTTGACCCCATCTCGATTCAGGACAGAGCCAATCACTTCAAAGCTTAAGAAATTTCCTTTGGATGGATCGTAGCTGGAGCGGATGTTATCGAGCTGAGATCCCTCAAGAGCATAATTGCGGAAAACAATCAGCAGTGGATGGCTTTGTCCATACCATTCAGTAAAATCGGCGCCTCGTAAGACGGCGATTTTTGAGACTGCATCATTGACCGCGTTGCTCATGACCGGGTCATTTGGAGATTGAAGTTTAAGGCCATTTTCAAAAAGGGTACGAGCGGCCTCTGTTCTAGGCTGTGGAGCGGCGGCATCTAAAGAATCGCCATACATATGTTTCCATGCGATGGCGTTGACACTTTGCACATCTCTTCGGTTGGTGACAACGGCTTCATTCCAAACTTCTTGCAAGAAGCGGTTTACGCTATCGGCTAAAGACGCATTTCCAATGGAAAATTTCTCATTGACCAGATGGAAATACATAGAAGAGGCTTTGATCAACTCGGCAGCAGAAAGCGATTGAGAGCCGGGAAAGTCGAGGACGATATTGCTTCCCACTTGGCGGATGGAAACTTCAGAAACTCCCATCTTATTGACGCGATTGTAGAGCTCATTGATCCCTTGCTTGAGATCGGCCTCATTCTTTACCGCCTGATTATTGGCATCGCAGAGTTCGATTTGAACTGTTTTTCCGCCAGATAAATCAAGTCCCCAGCGGATGATTTTTCTCTCATCTCCGCGGAATAGTTTTCGCACAGAAAGGTTCAAATTGCTCCAGAAAACACTTTTCGTCGGTTTAGGGACGTCGAAGCGCATTCCAGGATTGAGGCTGATTTGTGCAGAGTGGAACTCATCTTTCCACTTCAAAAGATCTTCATGGATGAGGGTTTCGATCTTATTCGCAGCAACGAGCCGCTGTTCTAAGTCGGAAAACTCCAGATAAGCGAACTTTTGGGTGCCATGAACGGAAAAGTTCTCTCTCGTCGCAGCCAATAGCGGGCGATAGAAATCAGTGCGCTCAAAAATATAGTCATTATTCGAGCCGCGATAGCCGTGAAAGCCATTCTGCTTTAAGAGTTCGGCGAGTTTGCGGAAATCAGTGCTGAAAAGGTGAGCTGGGTCTGAATCGGGGAGCTGCTCATAGTTTTGGGCAATCTGATCGATCCCTTTTGCAATCACGTAGATGGAGTTATTTCGAAACCCGGGCAGCGAGGCCGTTTCATTGGAAGTCGGCGCGCAGACAATTAAGGATAAGGCTTGATCTTGCAAAGAGAGCTTTTGATAGGCGGAATAGTCTACAATTTTCAAGCTTTGCAAATCGGGATGTTTGGGGTTCCAATTATTTTGAAGAAGCGAAGTGATTTGAGTTGCTTGCTGCTGGCCGATTTTTTCTAAATTGAGGACTAAGAAACTTTGGGTATTCGGGAGCTGGTGAAGGGCAACGCTAAATTCCCCATTTCCAGGGGCAAGGGTTTCTTGAGAGAATCGGGTGATTTTAGCCACTTCATTGATCAAGAGCTGCTCAAAGACTTCCTTGTTTTTAGCGACAGTTCGATAAGCAGCTACGTCGGGATGAAGCTTGAGGAGAATTTGCTCTTTTGTCCAGTCGATCGTCAATTCGGAGAAGAGAGGATTTCGGTTTTCTAATGAAAGGGAATCTTTCCCCTCTTGTAAAATGGATTGGATTTGGGAGAGAGTCCAAGGATTTTCTCCCGACGCGAAATGGAGTTTGTATTTCTTCAAGAAAGTTCCGGCTCGAGCCAGGGCGATTTCCTTTTTCTCAAGAAGGCGGAGCTCTTCTGGATTTTCTAAGGAACTCTTTTTCTTTTTTATCTCATCTCTTTGGGCATCAAATGCTGAGATCAAACGGGAGAGAGTCTCGTCTCGGCTCGAAAAAAAGCCTTGGGTCAGCGAAGCGGCAAAACGGGAAGCAATCGATCCAGTTTCTTCGAAAAATTCAGAAAACGTATTGATCTGGCTCGCTAAATATTCTAGGGCGCCTGGATTTTGTTCTATTGAACTCAAAGCATAGGCCGATTCAGTAGGACCTGCTAAGGCAAATCCAATCTGAGCGGCTCGATCGAGGATCAGTTGCTTATATAAAGGAGCTAAAGACCCATCCGCTTCACGTTTAGAAGTAAAGGTGAAATGTTCTTTTTGGGAATGAATCGGGATCCGCCGCTGAACCCATATCTCTTTTCCCCCCTCATCTTGCGAAGCGACTCCCAATTGGGCTGGAGGGAAGGAAATCAAAGAACCTGCACGGGGTAAATAGGCCTGGAAACGGGCGGCCTCTTCCTTTTTTGTAAACTTGACTAACGCCAATTGCGGATTTTCTGGATCGATGGAGATCAATGAGGGCTTTACATTCAATAATTCGCAAAATGAGGCGAGCCATTCCTTTGTTTCCTTTTCAAGGTCATTGACTCGTTTCTCGATTGAACAAGCAATTTCCTCTCCTTGCGAAGGGCCAATCGGCTCTTTTAGTGGTTTGCAGTAGTAGAAAACTGTGGGGAGAATGTTATAAATGGTTAATGCGATCACTGCGAGGATTAGAAATAGTTGCCACTTTCTTTGCTTATCCATTGAAACCCTTCAATCTGAATCGGAAAAGCATATCGAATCGGATCGATCTTGTCTAGATGTTAAGAAACGAATTGAACGCCCGCTTAAAAAATTGTTCCGGCGATATGGCTCTTGAGCTATGATTGACCCAGCAAATTGGAATTTAAAGAACATGGAGAGCATTGCAGTTATTGGGATGCAATGGGGCGATGAAGGGAAGGGAAAGGTCATCGACCTCCTTTCTGAACGGGCTAAGCATATTGCCAGGGCGCAAGGGGGCAATAATGCAGGGCATACCATTGTCGCCAAGGGAAAGGAGCATCGGTTTCATCTGATCCCTTCGGGGATTTTATACCCTCATACTCAGTGCTATATTGGGGGAGGGACAGTGATCGACCCCTCTTCGATTTTGGAAGAAATGGAGGGGTTGAAGAAAGCCCAAATTCATTTTGAGCACCGCCTATTCATCTCTCTTTATGCCCATATAATTTTCCCTTATCATCAGTTGATGGATCAACTGTTAGAAAAGCAGAGGGGTTCCGCCGCAATTGGGACCACAGGCCGGGGCATCGGCCCTTGTTATGTCGATAAAGCGAGTCGGTCGGGAATTCGGCTCGCAGACTTGCTTTCTGAAGAAATTTTTGAAGAAAAATTGCGGAAGGCTTTAGAGATCAAAAATAAGCAATTTGAAAAGGAATTTAACCACCCTCCTTTAGAATTTAAGCCCATTTTTGAAGCCTATAGAGAATTTGCTAGGCGGCTGGCTCCTTTTGCATCTCCTGTGGAAGAACAATTATTTAAAGCGCGCAAAAAGAGAGAAAAGATATTATTTGAAGGAGCTCAAGGCGCATTGCTTGATATTACCTTTGGGACTTATCCCTTTGTGACCTCTTCTTGTACTTTGAGCGGGGGAATATGCGCCGGGTTAGGCTTTGGGCCTTCTCAGGTAGAGCATACAATTGGGGTGACAAAGGTTTATACAACCCGTGTGGGTAAGGGACCTCTGCCGACGGAGCTTTCAGAAGAAGAGCTCTCTTTATTTCCCGATCATGCAACGTCTAGAGAATTAGGCACGACAACAGGGCGGAAACGGCGCATCGGGTGGTTTGATGCTTTTTTATTAAAACATACGATCTGTCTCAACGGGATTGATTCTTTGGCATTGACAAAACTCGATATTCTCGATGACCTAGATGAAATTAAAATCTGCGTTGGGTATAAACATTGCCGCCTCTTTCCTGCTATAAGTGAAGAACTTTCACGCGCGGTACCGATTTATGAAACACACCCCGGATGGAAAAAATCAACCCGAGATATCCAAATTTATGATGATCTTCCAAGTCTTGCAAAGGCCTATTTGCGCCGCATTGAAGAGCTTTGTGAGGTACCCATTTCCATTATTTCTGTGGGGCCTGATCGAGAGAGGACAATTTGGATGGACAGGTTTTTTAATGAGTAAACTATGACTGCCCATTCTGATTTGTCTCTTGAAACAGCTGAAACAAAAAATTGCTATTCTTCCGAAGAATTGGCGATTCTCGATCCCCAAAAGATCCCAAAGCATGTGGCCATCATTATGGATGGGAATCGACGCTGGGCTAAGCAACAGGGTTTGCCTCCGATGATGGGACATTGGGAAGGGGCAGAAGTGTTGACCGATGTCGTTCGAGCCGCTTCTGACCTGGGAATTAAGACGCTGACTGTCTATGCTTTTTCAACGGAAAATTGGATTCGACCTGAAAAAGAAATTGAAGCGCTCATGAACATTTTCGAACTTTATCTCATCCGAAAAAGAGAACACATGATCCGCGATGGGATTCGATTGGAAGGGATTGGGGATCTTTCGCGGCTTCCCTTAAATGTTCTGAATGCGTTTGAGCAGACCAAGAAAGCAACAGAACATTGCGAAAAGATCCGCCTCGTTCTAGCTTTGAATTATGGCGGAAGGGATGAGATTCGACGGGCTCTTGTGAAAATTATCCAACAATATGACAGAGAAAAATTTCAGCCTGAAGAATTGACTGTAGAACAAATTTCCAAATATATGGACACAAGCGATTGGGGAGATCCCGATCTATTGATTCGAACAAGTGGAGAGCTTCGCGTGAGCAATTTTCTTTTATGGCAGATCTCTTATGCGGAAATCTATGCGTCGGATGTATTTTGGCCCAATTTTTCATCCAAACACCTATTAGAGGCAGTTCTCGCTTTCCAGTCCCGAAATCGAAGACTGGGAGGAGGGATATGAAAGATCTAAGCCGAAGATTTGCTGTTTCTACAGTCTCGATTACCGCAGTTGTCTGCTTGCTTGTTTTCGCCTTTAATTCTTGGTTTCAATATATCTTGGCTCTTTTTGTTGCCGCTCTGACAGCCGTCGCGATTTGGGAGTATGAACAATTTGCCAAGGCGAAGGGAGGACGAATGATTTTCCCTTTCCTCCTCGCAGTGACAATGGCGGAGGTTCTCTCTTTCTTTCTCGCAGCAAAGTATGATTCTCTCCATAGTGTCCCAATCATTGTTTTTTTTCTTGGATTCCTCGTTCTTTTTGCTCTCCACTTTGGAGAAAAAGATGGAGCCGTTGTCGATTTAGCTGTCTCTTCTTTCGGTCTTCTTTATATCGCGGTCCCGATGGGAATGGTTTTGGGAATTCTCTATTTTGGAGGTCAGGATGGACGTTGGTGGGTTGCCTATTTATTAGCGGTCACCAAACTCACCGACATTGGAGCCTATTTTGCAGGAAGTCTTTGGGGGCGGCGCAAATTAGCTCCCAATATCAGCCCTGGGAAAACAGTAGAAGGAGCCATTTTTGGACTCCTCTGCGCTGTACTGGCCAGTTTTGCTTTTCATCTTCTCAGCGATACAATCGGAGCGAGGAGTTTTCACCTCGGGACAGTGGAATGGCTTTCTTTGGGTCTGATTTTGGGAATGACGGGGCAATTTGGAGATCTCTCAGAATCTCTTCTCAAACGAGATGCGAATAAAAAAGATAGCAATGCTCTTCCCGGCGTTGGGGGCGCTTTAGATACGATTGACTCCCTTCTATTTAATGCTCCTATTCTTTACATCTATCTATATTACATAAAATTATGATCATTGCGATTGATGGACCTTCGGGCACTGGGAAATCGACTGTAGCCAAAGGAGTCGCTAAACGGCTCGGATTTACCTTTTTTGATACAGGGGCCATGTATCGAACCCTCGCCTGGAAAATTCTGAAAGAAGGGGTCGATCCTTCAGATCCAGAAAAAGTCGTAAGAATATTGCCCTATTTTAAACACCGCATTGAGACCGATAAAAATGGAGAGCGCCATTATTTTGTCGACGATATCGATGTGACAAAAGAGATTCGCTCGCAACAAATTTCTTCTTTAGCCTCTCAGATTGCCGTTTATCCTGAAGTGCGCAAATTTCTTGTCAAAATCCAGAGAAAATTTGGCTATGAAACCAATGCTGTTTTCGAAGGGCGCGATATGGGAACGGTGGTATTTCCCGATGCAGATCTGAAAATCTTTCTCACGGCGAAACCCAAAGTGCGTGCGGAGCGGAGGTATAAAGAGCTTCTCACAAAATTTCCCGATCTTGCGGATACCCTGGATTTCGAACAAATCTTGAAAGAAATTGAGCAGCGCGACCAAGCAGATATAACACGGACGATTTCCCCCTTAAAACAAGCTCCCGATGCCATCTTGATCGATACATCCTACCTCACAGCGGACCAAGTCATCGATCGAGTGATCCAATCGATGCCCTGCTCCAAAAAGCAATCGCGGATGAAACTCTCCTATTTCATCATTTATTCGCTCGCTCGCCTCTTCTTTAAGCTCTGCTTCCGCCTCAAAATCTATGGCCTCGAACACTTTCGACCTGGCGCCGCCATCCTCGCCTCCAATCATACCTCCCACTACGATCCCCCCGTCCTCTCCATCTCTTGCCCGGAAGAAGTTCATTTCCTCGCTCGCGCCTCCCTTTTTGACGTCCCCCTCCTCGGCCGCCTGATCCACATCCTCAACTCCCACCCCATTGAGAGGGGAACCTCGGATGCCACCACCTTTCGCCTCATGATCCAACTCTTACAAGAAGGAAATAAACTCATTATTTTTCCTGAAGGAAGCAGATCTCCCAATGGAGAATTGCAGCCCCTCGAAAGAGGTCTTGGATTTCTCGTTCAGAAAGCCAAATGTCGGATCATCCCCGCCTATATCAAAGGAGCTTACGAAGCCTGGCCCCGCAAACAAAAATTTCCAAAGCTCTTTGGGAAAATGGCCGTCGCCTTTGGCACTCCCATTGAATGGGAGGAATTCGAATCTCTAGATAAAAAAGAAGCTCAAGTATTCATCACAAAGCGGGCAGAGCAGGCAATTCACCAACTCAAAGAATGGTTTGACAAAGGCGCCGCCGGCCACCCACCCTAAAAAACGCAGAAAATTCCAAATGTAAAGCGCGCTTTACATTCATTTTTTTAGCACTATTTTTTGCGGCCAAGAGGAGTTGAACCTCCACCGGGTTGCCCCGACTAGAACCTGAATCTAGCGCGTCTGCCAGTTTCGCCATGGCCGCGGATTGAACCGTTGATTATAGAGGTGTGGCCTTTAAATGGAAAGAGGTCTCAGTTTTGCAATTTGCATTAAAAATGGGGAGCTTTTAGACTTGAGCTATAAAACGAGGATGCGATCATGAGCGAGAAAGGAACGATCAAACATTTGACAGATGAAAATTTTGAACAAGAAGTTGGAAGCGGTGTCACTTTGGTGGATTTTCATGCCAATTGGTGCGGGCCTTGCCGAATGCTAGCTCCCGTGTTAGAACAAGTGGCGAAAGATGTGAAGGGAAAGGCAGCGATTGGGAAGGTAGATATCGATACAGAACAAAAAACGGCAGCGCATTTCCAAATTACTTCCGTGCCTACAATGATCCTGTTTAAAAATGGAAAAGAAGTGAATCGCCTGATCGGACTTCGCAATGCAGAGGCAGTGAAAAGTTTTATTCTAGCCGCGGTATGAGCCGATTTCTTGTTTTAACAATTTTTTTGATCGTCGTCGTCGGCCTCGTTCTCCATTTCGATTACGAGGTCCCTTGGTTTACCAATTGGATTGGAAAACTCCCAGGCGATATGGTGATTCACAAGAAGGGGATGGTTCTTTACATACCTCTTGCTACTTCAGTCTTGATCAGCACTGTTGTGTCAATTCTATCCTCCGTTCTTTTCAACCCTTCAAAATGATTCGCTGAAGGCCTTAGAAGCTGTTTTTTTATCTGATAATAAATTTTTTATTTACTTAATGTTAAGATTTTGTTTAGAATCGATCGCATGAGAGGTCGATTATGACGAATTCAACACCATCCCCAACACAAAGTGCTTGTCCAAGCCCGATGGATTGCCAAAAACCAGTTGGCTGCGGTGAAGATGAGAAATATTGGGAAAAACTGCCGCCGAGTTCTTCCTCGGTTAACCTATCTGGTAATGGAGGAATCCAATCCTCGGCTTCCTCAGATCCAATCACCCAAGGATCTCCCCTTCCTTCAGGATCTGACTCGGAAACTTCCTCCATCTCAAGATCCTCAAGTAGAGCATCGCTTCTTAAAGCATTGGGTTTGTCGCAAACCGAGGAGATCATAGTTCCTTCCAGACCACTGGGTTTGCCAGGATTAACTATCGAGGAGGATGGCGACAGCCCCTGCATCAATGAGCCCACTCATGTACTTTCTCCCCCAATGGTTATCTCCGATCGTCTGATTGGAACTTTGAATGACTGTGGCGGCACGCCTACGGGGAGAGAAGCTGTTCAGGCCATGCAAGCTTATCTTCATTCCCAAGGTTATGAACTTGGAGAGGGGATTGGAAGGGGATGGTCTAGCCGTGTTTTCAAAGCGAGGGATCTGTTTGGTAGAAGCCTTGCGATCAAGATTATGAGATTAAAAAGTTTAGACGGGGATTCTGCTTCCACTTATTGGGATCCTCAAAAAGGTGAGGCGCTTGCTTTGGGATTTCAGCATGAGTCGATTTGCGCTCCTGAAAAGATTCTTTATTTTGGGGATGGAACCATCCGCGAACAGGGGAGAAAGGGAGATTTGATCGTAGCGATTATCTATCTCTTAGTCGAGGGTATCGGGTTGGACGATTACCTGAGCAGAGGGACTATTTCTTTAGGACAAGTGGCTCGATTTGGAATTGAAATCTGTGGGGCTTTGCAATACGTTCATAGCCGGGATATGATACACGGCGATCTAAATCTTAAGAATATTCTCATCACTCCAAAAGAGAGGCCTGTTCTCCTCGATTTTGGAGTTGCGAGGCGAGTAGGCACATCTCCTATGCCGAAGAGTCCAAAAGGCGCCGTTATGTATGCTTCTCCTCAGAGAGATCAGTGGGGCGATGCGCCCTATTCGCCAGCAGATGATGTCTATTCGCTTGGGATGCTTCTCTGTCGAGCCTATTACGGCCGATTTCCCTCGCTAAGGACCCAGGAACTTCCTTCGCCGATTTCGAATGGTCTCCGGGAAAAACACTTTCGCGATTTGATCAGTGAGCTTTTTCAGCACGCTCCTGATCGGAGGCCTACCCTTGAACGAGTGATTCAAGTGTTGATGGCGCTTGCAGATTCTTAGTAAAACCAATCTGTCTTAACCCTTCATACAAGACAATGGCTGCGCTGCTAGCTAAATTCAGACAGCGAGTGCCTTGAAGCATCGGAATTGTATAAAACCGCTCTCCCCATCGTTTCCATAAAGAACTTGGGAGGCCGGCAGTTTCAGAGCCAAAGATGAGTAAAGAGTCTGGGTCGTAGGGCGCTTCTGTATAGAACTTTTTCGATTTGCTGGAAAAGAAGAAAAATGAGCTTTCCGTTTTCTCAAGAGAATCGGCAAGGTTGTCAATTTCTTCTACCTCCACTCCTTCCCAGTAGTCGAGTCCCGCCCGTTTTAGCCATCGATTTTGCGTGCTAAATCCAAGAGGGCGCACCAAAATGAGTCCCGATCCCGTAACAGAACAGGTGCGGACAATATTCCCGGTATTCTGCGGAATCTGTGGCTGAAATAAAACAATCTTCATCGAACGGGTTCAGTCTCGGCCAGTTCGGTATTGGAGGCTGCGTGGGCATCGGCCGCTGCATCCACTTTCACCACTTTTACCTCAAAGATGAGAAGAGAATTTGGATTGAGCTGCCCCTGCTTGCCGTAGCCTAAATCGGGATGAACATAAAGAGTTCGAACTTCCCCTTCTTGCATGCCGATGATTCCTTTGCTAAAGCCTGGAATCGCCTCATCTAGAGAGAGGAGCTCATCTCCATTGCTTGTGCCAAAGATCTGTCCATTTAGATAGCTCGCCTTGTATTGCACGATAGGAGAGTTGTAAGCTTGGACCGCTTCTCCTTCTCCTTTCTGCGTGATTTTATACTGGAGTTTTCCCTTTTCTAGAGAAACGACCTCGTTTTCCCCTTTATTTTTTTCTAGAAAAAGAGCGGCTTCCTGAAGATTTTTTTCAGAAATGGCGGTGAGAGATTCTTCTTGCAATGAAGCAATGCCTTGAACGCACTCATCTTCACTTAAAGGGGACGACTTTCCTTGAGCTGCATCCTGCATTCCCTTTACGACTGCCGTAAGATCGACGTTGAGACCCAGAGATTGGAGATTTTTCCCAATCAGATGTCCCATCGCTTCCGAAATTTTCGCGACATCGAGGTTTTCCTCGTTGGCAAAAGCACTCAGAATGAAACAGAGAAGAAATAAACATTTAAACATGGGCAAGCTCCTTGAGAGTCGTGAGGAGGTGATCAAAATGGATTTCGCGCTGCTCGCGCCGCTCAAGATGTTTCAATTGGACCAATCCTTTTTGCAATTCATCTGTTCCGATGATTGCGCAATAGAGGGCCTCAGATCGAGCGGCGTTTTGTAGCGCGGTTTGCATTTTTTTTGCATGGAGTTCTATTTCTGCGCCGATGTGATTGTGGCGGCAGAGAGTTGCGAGTGCAAAACACTTTTCTTTTGCCTCTTCGCCAAGTGGAATGAAGTAGACAAAGGGGCGTCCCTGTTTGGGAAAAGAGATTTTTTGCGCAATCATGACTTGAAGCACTCTTTCAAGGCCGGTGGCAAAACCGACTCCGGGCAAATCAGGTCCTCCAAAAGTGGAGATCAATCCATCGTATCTCCCGCCTCCGCCAAGGGTATTTTGCGCTCCGAGATCTTCTGTGAGGACTTCAAAGACCGTTTTATTGTAATAATCGAGACCTCTGACAATTTTATCGTCGATTACATAGGGAACTTGAATGAGGTCGAGCAAACGGCAGAGTTCTTGGAAGTGATGGCGCGCCTCAGGCGTTAAATGATTGAGAATGGAAGGAGCTCCTTGAATGAGTTCCCGATCTTTGGGATCTTTCGAATCGAGAATGCGAAGGGGATTTTTTTCAAAGCGAGCCTGGCTTTCGGGGGAGAGTTCTTGGAGATGGGGCTTTAAATATTCGCGAAGAGCATTCCGAAATTCATTGCGAGATGCGGGATCTCCCACTGTATTTATATGCACTTTTAAATTCTTCAACCCGAGAGTCTTATAGAGATGGCAAAGGATGTCGATGACTTCTGCATCTTGCTCCGGACCTGCGACGCCGATGGCTTCGACGCCGAACTGCTGGTGTTGGCGGTAACGTCCCGATTGGGGCCGCTCGTATCGGAACATAGGGCCTATATAGAAGAATTTATGGACAGTCCCTAAATTGGCCAGACGGTTTTCAATGAAGGAGCGCATGACAGAGGAGGTGCCTTCAGGCCGCAAACTCATTGAACGGCCTCCTTTATCTTCAAAGGTAAACATCTCTTTCATGACGATATCAGAAGTTTCCCCAACGCCTCGATCGAATAAATCTGTCCGCTCATAGATGGGCGTTCGAATTTCCCTATAGCCATATTCCGAAGCAATTTTTCGGATCACCGACTCGACGTATTGCCAAAGATCGGATAAGCGCCAGGCTTCATCGGTGCCATAAGGGAGAATATCAAAAGTACCTTTAGGGATTTGCAATTCCATAGTGTTAGATAGTATAGCGGGTCACTCGACATTTATCAATTGTGCAATTTGCTTTATCCAACTTTCTAAAGTGCTGCTAGTGGGATTCTTTTGATGTTCAGAATGAAGTTTTTGCACGATTTCCATAAAAGGAAAGGGGAGCCATTTTTGCCCCGCATGTTCGATCAGATAATACCCCAAAGTATGTTCTTGGCTTTGGGGGAACCCCTGAATTGATTTTATTAACGATTTGAATTTCAGAGATATAGGGGTTTGTTTACGAAACTGAAAAGAATCTTCCAAAAGGAGGCTCCAAAGATCGGAAAGATGATTCAGAAAGGGGATATCTTGGCTTCGGTCTTCTGTTTTTAAGAGTTCTAAAGCCTTCTTTAAAAGAAGCAGATGATCCTTCATTTTCTTTTCAACAGAGCCTTTTTCGAGGAGATCTTCAAAGAAATCGATGAATTTGCGGAACAAAAGGAGAACTTGGGCGCCTACCAGAGCTTTTTTATCGGGAAGATCTTCCGGAGGATTCTCTTTGCCCGATTTGTCTTTTTCAATGGGCTCTACTTTATAGTTTTCATAAGGATCGCGAGGCTGGTTGCCAACAGGGTTTTGAAATGAGTCCATAAATTTTAATCTTAGATTAAATTTTTTTTTGGGGCGAGAAAAAGCATTGACATTAGGGGGGGAGGGGCTTTACGCTTTTCCCGTTTGAGAATAAGGAGAATCTTGAGCGTTCTCGATATATTTAGACCTGCCCCGCAAGTAGAAGAGATACAAGACTCTGAGCTTGTTAAAAAAAAATATAAATATTGGCGTCTTCGCACCTTTTATGCGATGTACGTGGGGTATGCGTTTTTCTATTTCACTCGGAAGAGCTTTACCTTTGCCATGCCCGCCATGCAAAGCGAGCTGGGGCTGGGGAAATTCGAACTCGGTCTGCTCGCTAGCATTTTAAGCTTAAGCTATGGGGCGAGCAAATTTTTAAGCGGAATTCAAGGAGATAAATCCAATCCCCGCTATTTCATGTCGGTTGGGTTGATTTTAACCGGGATTTTCAATTTATTTTTTGGCCTGTCGTCAGCCTTTTGGGCTTTTGCTGTTTTTTGGGGCCTCAATGGGTGGTTTCAGGGTTGGGGATGGCCTGGCTGCGCCAAACTACTGACTCATTGGTATTCTCACTCTGAACGGGGCCGTTGGTGGAGCCTTTGGAACACCTCCCACAATCTAGGCGGCGCCTTGATTCCAATCCTCGCTGCGGCTTGCGCTGAGTATTATGGCTGGCGCTATGCGATGTATGCCCCGGGAATCATCTGTATTATGGCCGGTTTTTTCATCATGAATCGCCTGCGGGATACGCCTCAATCGCTCGGACTGCCCACCATTGAAAAATATCGGGACGATTACCCCAATGAGAGAGCGAAATATAAAGAAAACATTGAGTTATCGACGAAAGAAATTCTTTGGCAGTACGTTCTTTGCAATAAATATATTTGGATTCTTGCAATCGCCCAATTTTTTATCTACGTGATCCGGACCGCCATCAATGACTGGAGCATGCTTTATCTCATCGAGGTCAAAAATTATACGAATATGCAGGCGGGACTTTGCGTTTGCTGGTTTGAGATTGGGGGCTTTTTAGGAAGTTTGGCTGCAGGATGGTCTTCAGATATCATTTTCAAGGGGAAGCGCAATCCAATCAACGTCCTCTTTACCGTTGCCATCCTCTTTTTGATTTTTGCCTTTAAAGTGATCCATTATCCTTGGCCTATGCTAGATGGCGTTTTCCTTTTCTTATTTGGATTTTTTATTTTTGGGCCCCAAATGCTCATTGGCGTGGCTGCTGCGGAACTTTCCCATAAGAAGGCCGCTGCAACAGCCACAGGTTTTGCCGGTTGTTTCGCCTATCTTGGAGCGGCAGCAGCAGGCGGCCCTCTCGGAGCCATCACAAAAGCCTGGGGCTGGGACAGTTATCTTCTCACTCTCTTCGTCTGCGGCATTCTTGGAGCGCTCCTCATGCTTCCTCTTTGGAATATCAAGACAAATCCAAAAGATGAAGTGCTAAAAGAACAAACCGCTTCTTAATTTTTAAGTGGGGTGGGTTTGCTGTGGCGAATCGTCCAGATGCAGCCAATGCAGACGAGCGCGATTCCAATCCACACTAGAAGATCGGGGATGTTCCCCCATAGAATCCATTCGATAAAGCCTGAATAGACGACCGCCATGTAGCAGAAAGGGCCCAATTCAGAGGGCTTTGCGTGGTGAAAGGCGCGGATAAACGCCCATTGTCCACAATAATAGAGGACTCCAATTCCTATCAGGTAAAGCCATTCGATCCCTGTCGGATTTTTCCATGTATAAAGTGAGATGGGTAAACAGAGAAACGAAGCGATCAGGAAGTAATAAAAAAGAACTGTGTGATGTCTCTCCGTCGAGGTGAGGAGGCGTATGGAAACCATTGTAATGCTGGAGGAGATGGCTGCGCCAAAAGCGAGGAGAGCTCCTGGGTCGATGATTTCTTTTCCAGGTTTTAAGATGAGAATGATTCCCAAGAAACCGGCGATGATTCCAGGCCATAGCTTGTGATTGATCGGGATTTTCAACCAGATCCAAGTGACAAAAGGAATTAAAATAGGGGCTGCGTTATTTAACAGGATTGCATCGACGAGAGAAGTGCGCTCCACTGCCATGAAGAGGAAAATAAAAGAGAGGAGTCCTGTGAGAGCTCGCACTAAGATAAGGCCAAAACGGTCGGTTTTAAGAGAGGAACTCCCGTGGTGAAAAATCCAGGGGATCACTCCGAGCAATCCAATGAAGTTTTGGAAAAAGATCACTGTTGAAAGAGAGAGGGTGGCAGTGGCAAAGCGGGAAAGGGTGGCCATGAGAGTAAAGAATAGCCAGGCGAGTAAAATGAAGAGAATTCCCAATTTCAGATGATAGAGAGGGGGATGTTCATGA
>DATIHQ010000075.1:0-17992 GCA_035480535.1 Chlamydiales bacterium | reverse complement strand
CGCACCTTTGAAAAGCAATGTCCTGTTTTAAGAACTTGCCCGACAGGAGCTTGCATTCGCAACTTAAGCGCGGAAGCTCTTTTCGAAAAATTTAGCAGTGGGCGGATGTCTTTGTTGCATACAGACTCGCAGGTGGGGAAGCCCCACACCCCCGGAGATCCACCACAGAGGAAGGAGTGAAGGAGGATGCACAGAGGGAAAAATAATGAAAGTCAAATAAATGTTTCTCTACGCGAAGCCCATTCTCTTCTCTGTGCATTCTCCAACACTCCTTTCTCCGTGGTGGCTCTCCTGCCCCGGTGATTACCTAAGACTGGAAATGGCGTCCATCAAAAGATTGAAGTCGATGTGCCGCTCCACAATTTCAATCGCCTCTTCGATTTTGGCGGTATCTTCTTTCCGGATCTTGGTGGTGTAGGAGTTGATCATCTTCATCGCCACAAAGCTGCTGAGCGGGGCGTAGAGCATGGGGATTTTAGCGCGGCGGATCTGCTCGACAATCGCATCTTTGGGCGGCGTTTTGCCTGTGAGGATCATGCCGGTTTCGAGATCGTCGTCCGGATGGGAGATTTTAAGGTCCCAGTAGCGGGTGAGGGTGGCGAGGATGATGTCTTCCCGCCCGGCAGGGGTGATGATGAGCTGATTGGGAATGATGAAGGTGCGGTACATCTCCACAGAGGTGGCGACGAGGCGGATATGTTGGAAATGGCGCAGGCGATATTCCTCTCCTGTGAGGAGTTTGGTTTGAAAGAGCAGCTCAAAATCTTGCATGGTGGGCATGCTTAAGAATGAATCGTAGGGAATGGCGCCCAAAAGGGGGACATCCCACTTTTTCAGGGCTTTGGTCATGTATTCGATGATCATCTCCCGCTTTTCATCCAATACGCGGTTTAAGATCACGCCGGCGACCTTCACGCCATACTTTTCACATTGCGTGCGATTCAACGTGAGTTCATCGAAACTCGATCCCAAACCGCCTGAGCCGACCAAGATCACAGGGCATCCCAGAAGAGCAGCCACTTGCGCATTATTGAGATCGACAATCGAACCCACTCCCGTGTGGCCAGTCCCTTCAATGACGGTGATGGAATTTCGCTTTGAAATTGCGGCGTAGGAGCGCTCGATTTTTTCGACCAACTCTTCATGATTGACGTTTCCATCGAGATAATCGCGTGTAAATCCTCTGGGAAACAGAACGGGGCTCATTTCTTCATAGGGATCGTCCAGCTCGAAATGGGATTTAAACAGCACGACATCTTTATCGACATGGATGCCTGTTTCAGTCTCAGTAGATTCCTGCCCCACCGGTTTCAAAAAGCCAACCTTCTTATGCCGCTTCTTCAGCCCCGCCAAAAGCCCAAGGCACATCGTGGTCTTCCCGATATTCTGCCCAGTGGCCGCAACAAAGAATGCTTTTTTGGTCATGTGATTTAAGGAGTTTCTATTTTTGCAACGGTTCGAGAATGAAGTTTAAAAACATGAACACAACGAACTTGAATGGAGCGGTCGAGAGGCTCTCCATCTACATGAGGGCGGAAAGATTCCTCTCGATTTTTATGATTGAAGATGTGGCAATATCTTCCTCTTTGATCGACGGGGGGAGGAGCGTCGCCTTTCCAATCATCCTGTTCCAAGTGATCGAGGTCCTCAACCGGTAATCCTAAGTATGCGGTTGCAAATTCATCGATGATGCAGATTTTTTCAGCGTATTTTCTAGCGGCCTCTTCGTTTTTTTCCGTGATCATATCGCAGGAACTAAATTTCCATGTTCGCTCTTCGATCTTCCTTTTTTTGATCCCGGCATCGGGAAGAAGCCCGAGAACACGGCATGCTTTGGCTGGATCCAATCGATATTCGATATTTCCTTCAAAGAAAGCATGGTCCCTGATCATGGAGATCAAGAGAGGCGTGAAAGAGATCGATTCTTTGGTGGTTAGGTTCTCTACCGTATAATTCCCCCTGCCAATATGACATGGATCTTTCCCTTTACTGAAAGGACATTCCTGAAATCCATTCGATGAGATCCCAACCCCACTCACTTTGAATTTGCCATCTACGATTGCCTCATTCATACCCATGTTTCTACTTTTTTGCCTGATTATATTGGCCTTTTCAATCACATTCTCTAATTCATTGCTGATTAGATCGCATGAAACCCCCAGCTCAGTCAGCGTCGTCAAATCTTTTTGGCATACCTCGATCAAGCGATCTGCTTGGGAGAGAAACCCAACAGTCGAATAGCCTCCCGGCCTCATTCTCCTTTCGAGTTCTGGCAATTGTTCCTCAGGTACATTGAATACGGTGTAAGCCTCACTGCTCGAGGGTAAAACGCGCGAAAAAGGATGCGAAGATTCGACGGAAGACATTTCAAGGCTCCTGGTAGTCGATGGTTTGGATAAACGCTTTTTTGGTCATGTTGTTTAAAATATAATGTTGTTGAATAAAAAAACAATAATTAGTAGAGGGTGGATTATAGGAGACAATATGAAAAAGCTAATCCTTGGGTTTTTGGGACTCGCCTTCGCCTTTGCGATCTCATCCTGCGGCGAGCACCAGGCCAAAAAGAAGACCCCTTCCCTCAAGAGCGCAGATAAGCCGCTCGAGAGACACCACGATCGTTGGTGAGCAAAAGCTTTAACATCTCTCGTACATCGGGAAATAGATCCTCCTCAATTTCAGCCACCTCCGTGGCATTGAACCAACGAAATCCCTCAATCGCCCCTCCAGAATAATTCACCGGCCGCGCGATATAGATCATATCCATGTGTTGGTGGGCTCCCTTTTCTTTATGAGCCGGGATATTTTCTAAGAGACAGAGAAAAGGGCGCGGGAAGCTTTCGGCATTGTAGGCCTTGACCTTCAGGTTTTCCTGTTCGATGAATTCAATTTCTAGCCCTGTTTCTTCCTGCGCTTCTCTTTTGGCAGCTTCTGGCGGTGTCTCATTTTCCTCCACATGCCCTCCCGGCGGCAGCCACTTGCCCAGCTTCAGGTGATGGTGGAGCAACACTCGATTCTCATGCACGATGTAGACAGTCGCGGTAAAATGGCGTTCCATAGAGAGCCTTTACTCGTAGGATTCTTGATAGGGGATCGCGCCATAAAATAGTGCCTGCTCGCCCTTGTCTGTAACAAGAACGGCGGTAGAAGACGTTCGATTGCCGCAAGGAGCTACCTCAATGAATTGTATTTCATGGGGATCTGGAGCTTCAGCAGGAGCATCATTGGACGGGAAGTGTTGGCGCACGATAGCTAATTCATCTGGAGTTAGGTATTCGGCATCATTCTCGACACCCCACTCATCCCGCCTCATTTTGTTGATAGCTTCAATCGATGTGCCCCAATTTATAGCCATTTCATTCGAGATATCTCCAGTCTCTCGACAAGCACGGCTTAGAGATTGGACTAATTTACCGAGTTTTGCCCGTTTCATCCCATTGATTTTTTCATCTAGCAATTCAGCTGCTTTGGGTCCGCTGCACACGATCCTTGCTTTCGCAGCGATCTCATGAATCTGGCCAATTTGATCGGGGTTGATTTTCAACAGAATGGGTTCTATCGGAACAAGGATTTGCGCAACTCGATCGGGAAAGATCTCGAAATGATCTGTGTAGGATGAATCTGAAAGATCGTAACAGCGAATTTTATCTTTGTTCAAGACCTCAGCGCACCTCTGAACATCGTCCGCGGTTTCAAACATAAGATCCATCCGAAGATGATTATCGGGGACTGTGGTCTTCGAGAGAATTTGGATTTGACGCCCATTTGCCCAAAATGCGATTGCCTTAGTTATGGGAACATAGCCTTCATAGAATTTAAGGCGATTGCCATCTATTTGAAACGGAACCTTGGGTACGCTCATTGTGAAATCTCCCGTTTAAAGGTGAGGGGAGAAATCTACTCTGAAATAAATTTTAGAGCAAGCTTTCTCGGTGGTGGTTCTTTAGCTCGGGGAGGACTCATCAGCAGGGTAGTAATCATCAACGGGGCCATTAGCAGCAGGGGGCTGAAGAAATAGGGAAGAAGCTGTTATATCGCCTTGATCATCCAGCCTAAAGACAGTTTTTTCATAAGGATCTTGAGCTTCTTCAGGTTGGTAGGTGGAGAATAAATTGCGATATTTTTCGAATTCGTCTGGAGTTAGATATTCGCCATCGCCCTTTTCCATCTCTTGGAGAGCTTCGATTAGTGTGCCCCATTTTCTGGCCATGTCGTCTGAGATATGACCCACAGATTGACAGGCAGAAGTGAGTTCAATGGCTTTTTGACGGAGATCCGCCCGTCTTTTTCCGTGGATTCTTTCATTGAGTTCAGCAGATGCTGTGTCATGGTTGCTGGTCACGATTCTGGCTCTCTCAGCGATCGCAACGACCATATCCATTTGTTCTGGCTGAATTTCTAAATAAAAAGATTCAAATGGAACGCGGATTTGTTGGATTCGATCGGGGAAGATTTCGAAGTGGGAAGTATAGGCTGAAGCGAACGGATGCTTGTTGATATCGAAGCGGGGAATTTGGGTTTGCAAAACCGCAGCGCAGCCCTTTACATCGTCCGCGTTTTTTAACATGAGATCCATTCGGACCTCTTCATCGGGGTTCATCGTTCTTGAGGTAATGCGAATTTGACTAGGATAGGTTTCCTGAAAGAGTTTTGCCTTCGCTATAGAGAAAGCGACGTTGTAAAAGTCGAGGCGGTCGCCGACAACTTGAAATGGAACCTTAGGTACGCTCATTGTGAAATCTCCTGTTTAAAGATGAGAGGAATTTATGGGAACAGCGATTAGCTGGCCTTGAGGATCCATCGAAAAAACCATTTGTTCACAAGGCTCTGGGACTTCTCCCAGTTGATCGACAAGGGGTAAATTGTTAAGAGTTTCTAATTCTTGTGGAGTTAGATATTCGCCATTGCCCTCTTTCATTCTATTGAGGATTCCAATGATTGAGAATCGCCCAGGATATTGAGGATCTGAAGAGATGAGGGAATGGAGTTGTCTGACATCTTCCCGTTTTTTCCCATGGATTTTTTCATTTAGCTCAGCCGATGCCGTGTCGTGGTTGCTGGTCACGACTCTTGTTTTTTCAGCGATCTCATGAATCTGATCTATTTGCTCGGGGTTAATTTCTAAATAAAAAGTCTCTGTTGGGACACGGATTCGTTGGATCCGATCGGGAGAGATTTCGAAATGGGAGGTATAGGCTGAACCTTGAAAATTGGAGCAGACAAGTTTGGTTTGCAAAACCTCAGCGCAAGTGACTGTATCTTGCGCAGTTTTCAGCAGGAGATCTATCCGAACAGCCTCATCGGGGGTTATTGTCTTTGAGAGAATTCGAATTCGATTCCCCGTTCTCCAAAATCCAGTCGCCTCAGCTATAGAGAAATCGACGTTGTAGAATTTGAGGCGATCGCCGACGATTTGAAATGGAGGCACTTTGGGTACGCTCATTGAAATCTCCCGCTAAAGATGAGGGGAGAAATTTATCGTGAAAGAGATTTTAGAGCAAGGAGAATAGCCGGCACTTGGCATGGAGCTTAGAATACGACAATAACCTCCCCCACGCGAAGCCAACCTTTTCTCTTTTTCTTATGCTGTGATGGGTGGGGCGGTCAAAGGGGTGTCGAAGATGGAGTCGACGGGGGTTTCTTCTTTGGAGTCGACCCAGGCTTTCATGCCCCATGTGGCCAACGCGTGAAGGAAGAAGGGAGAAAATGCCAATTTATAGAGCGCTTTAAAGTGCTTCTTGACTTCAGGGGTCACACCATCCTTGATTCCTCTAATCGCCCCATCGACGAAATTAGACCCAGCCGCGAATCCGGGAATGGCTCCAATAGCGATATTTAGAAGAGGATTTGTGGCGCCGGCCATGCGGACGGCGGTTCCGGCGATCGCGGCGCTCCCAATCGTTTTCGCTCCGCTCTCAACTCGATTTTTTTCAGATAAGAGACCGCCAGAATTTTTCACCCCGAGATAAGATGCAGCCCCAAGGAAAGCTGCAGTAGCTGGAGATACCCAACCGATGAGGCCGTTTATGACAGCCGCTGCGATGCCCAGCTGATTCGGCGAAACCTGAATGGCTTTTACCCGTTCGTCGACTTCTCTATCTGCTTTCCCTTCAATTTCAACTATAAGGGCTCTCGATGCTTCTTCTTCGCGAACTATTGCTGCGTAATTTTGTTTTTTACGTGTTTTATAATCGGCTATTATAACCGTATTATTTTGGAGAAAAGCAGCTAGATAATCTCTAAGTTGGGTTTTATGGCCGTCTTTCAACGCTCTATATTTCAGATAGAAATCCTGGATTTGATTTTTGAGCTTCTGTCCAAGTGTTTCGAGATTGATTTCCGAGGAGTTGCTGTTAAAGCTTGTGATCATTTCGATCAATGCAAACAAAGGCTCCTTCTCTTTTTCGTCTAACACTGCTGTTGCGAGAGTGATATTTTTTAACCAAGATGGGAGGTCAAATTCAGCAGGAGGCTGGCCTTGTTTTGCTTTCATGAGATCTTGGGTCCATCTATCGAGTTTGTCTAATTCAGATAAAACGTTTTGTACAGAGACTATGAGATGGATGCAATCTTCGATCTTATCAATCGTCTTGTGCAGTTCGAGAATGAAGTTTTCCCGCTCCTGATCCTCTTTAGTGGCTTTGGAATTGTTTTTTGAAAGGTATTTGTCAATTTTATTGAGAGAAGCTCGCAGGGTTGGAAGAGTCCCTGATAAATCAAGAGGAGTCTGATCAGCTTGATGGGCAATCACGCCTAATTGGAGTTGAAGATGCTTGAATTCTTCAATGAGTTCATCATGAGAAGCGAACTTCTCTTGCAAACGCCAAAGAGTTTGAATTTTCTCCATCAACTGCTTCGCGTAGGTATAAAGAGGAGCTAATGCATGATTGATCGCCTCTCTTGCCGCAGGAGTTAATCCATGGACGTCATTGAGGGCTTCCTCTTGTCTTACAAAAGATTGCAACTGATTGTTGATCGTCAGCAATTCTTGACGGATTTCAGCAATCGGTTTATTTGCAGCGACTTCTTTATCGACAACGTTTTCATCAGCCGGTTTATTTGCGTCGACTTTTTCTTTGATCTGATCTAGGAGAAGTTTCACTGTCTTAGTCATTTTGCCCGCTACTTCTTTCTGCCCATAGAAAGATTGGTTAGCTTTCTCTTTCATGGCTTCGAAGTCTGTTCCTTTCAGCCGTTCTTTTGCCGCTTTGTCTACAAGAGTATCAAAGACAATGTCCGCTTGTTGCTCGAGGT
Organism: Chlamydiales bacterium; assembly: GCA_035480535.1. Taxonomy (GTDB): domain Bacteria; phylum Chlamydiota; class Chlamydiia; order Chlamydiales; family SM23-39; genus DATIHQ01. Next base: position 10,741 of record DATIHQ010000075.1, on the reverse strand, counting down.
TGTTTATCGCGGTTTGCAAGTCTTTGTCCGTCTTTGGCTCTGAATCGCTAAAGATTTTATTCAAGAATCCAAAGAAGGTGGCAAATAGCTTTTCATGATTTTGTTTATTCGTGATGAAATCGACGAATTCATGGGCGCCCTCAGTCGCTGCCTCTTGAATCGATTCCTGGATATTATCATCGATGACACCGCGGCCATTTTCAAATTCAGCGAATTTTTTCCTTAGATCCTCTTCCTTGCACGAATGGAGGATGCTCGCTTTGATGAATTTGCTTACGACTTGGGGAAGTTTTGCAGTCCCGCGAATCGGGATCGTTGGATCAAAGGATCCTTTTTTCGCTTCCAATTTCTCTTCAAAGTCGTGGAATAGCGATGTGGAGAATTCAAGGAGTTTAATCGTGACTGGGAGATTATCTGGTTTGGTTGCTTCAAGCGCTCCTTCGACTGTGGTTTTAATGACGCGGGGGAGAATCCAACGCATGAGAAAGGTCGTAATCCGGTTCAAAATCCATTCAAATGGAGCACAAAGCAATTGAGCCACTGCGCCTCTTTTTTTCCATTCTTTAAAAAAGGGAACTTTGGGAGGTCTGGCCATGATTTTTTTGCTAAAATCTCTACATAGATTTGTCAGCGCAAAGTCAGCGGCGATTTTTTCCAAATCATCTTCGGAATACTTCTCTGGCTTATTGGGGGAGAACAGGGAAGATTTTTCATGCTTGGCCAACGCCTTTTGCAAAGCTTTATCCGTTTTGATCCGCTTAAGAGTGTACCCATAATGGGAAACGACGGCTCTTCGCAGGTAATCATCCAGAGTTCCCTCCCGTTTCTTTGCATGGCAATAGGTATCAAAGGCATCGATGATGCAATTGAATAGTTTATCGCCTTTGTCTAGAGAGCCTTTCACAAGATTCGTTCGCTTCTCTCCATTTTCCTCATCGGTGAGCTTATTTCGCGTTTGTTGGAGAACTTGTTTTAAAATGGCCTCCACTGAATTGGGAACGATCGAAGTCCATTTATAGGTCGTCCAATAGAAGAGTTTGCATTGGATCCATTTCCACGAGAAGCGAATTGGATAGCGATCGATGAACAAATCCCAAAGGTCGGGCTTTTTTCCTTTCGCATCTGGCGTGGAGGCTTGGCGGGCCAATTCAAAAATAGAAGGTCCCTTAGGAACGTTTTTTTGTTTCCGAATTTCGCATAAATCATACATTGCGAAGAGAACGCTCAACTTTTCTGAGCAAGCGCTGAAATTGTTCAAATCTCTATCGGCTTGCGCCGAATAATCCTCGGTCACTTTTCGCTCTTCAGGGCTGACTGCTTCAGGGGCATTGGGTAGGGCAGCGGGAAGAGGTCCAGAAACTGCGGCGCTTCCAGCTGGGGCTAAAGCTGGAAGCGCTTGTAGAATAATAGGTACTGGCGCGGGGATAACCCCTCCTTCTCTTGCTCTTTTTTCTAGATCCATCCCAGCGGCTTTTATATGCGCGATGGGCTCTTTTGGATCTAGGGCTCCCGCAGATGGGGCAACTGGATTTATATTATTATTCCCTACAACGACTTGTCCTACTTCGGCTTCGCTGACTCTTGTCCGTACTTCTTCCACAATTTCTTCAATGAGGGGAGAATTTTTGACAGCATTTCCAACCGCCTCGCGAATGGGCTGTTTATAGTCTTCAGGAGAACGGGACCAGGCGCTTTGCGCGCAGAGGCCCACTTTAGCCGTTGTGCCGATCCAGCCTAACCAACCAAGCGGAAAAAGGTAGGTGCCGGCCATCTGAACTGTTAAAGGAGTTGCACCCCAGGCGCGGCGGAGAAGCGGGACAATTTGCGTTGGATGGCGCACCTGGCTAATCTGGTCGCTATTGTCATACGCCGTTTTTGCCGTTGTAACTACGTCATCTACTACTTTAACTACCGCCTGCTTGATATAGGGAGTGGCTGCTGCGGCTACGTGTCCCACCAATGGAAAGAATCCCTTTTCCATGGGGATCGTAGGATCTTCGACGACGGCTGCAGCTCCTGAAACCACTGGGGGAACGATCGTTGTGACAGCTCTATACCCTTGTTTTAACCCCCACCAAGTTGCCTTAAGGGGAATGCCGACAAGAGTAGAGCCAACCGTCCATGCTTGTTTCCAAAGCGGGGGTTCTGCGCCAACAACTGGGGGTGGGGGAATTGCAGCCATAATTATCAATAATTTTAGATGAGATTATACAATATTCTGTTATTAATTATAACCCTAATTAAAATGTTTAATTATCATCTAAATTTTCACTTGCACAGAAAAGGAGGATTATTTTAATTTTTGCCTAAATTGAATGCAATGGAAGAATTCAAAAATCTCGTAGCTATCGCCGATCGCCTGCTCGGTCCCCAGGGGTGTCCTTGGGATCGGGAGCAGACATTTTTTACCCTGCAGCCCTATCTTCTTGAAGAGACGCACGAGCTTATGGAGGCGATCGACCTACAAAATCCTCAAAAAATTTCTGAGGAGCTGGGCGATGTCCTCTATGCCCTCGTCTTCATCGCCAAGCTCGGGGAAAAGGCAAAGCTCTTCACCCTTCCCGACTCCATCCGCTCCGTCGCTGAAAAGCTCATCCGGCGCCATCCCCACGTCTTTGGCGATAAAAAAATTGATTCACCCAACGACGTAGCCACCAGTTGGGAAGAAACCAAGAAGAAAGAGGGTAAAAAAAGTCCTATAGAGGGGATTCCCCCCACTCTCCCGGCCCTGGCCCGCGCCCAAAAGGTGATCCATAAACTGCGCCGCGCCAAAAGCCCCATCGTCGAATCACCCATTTCCTCACCCGACGATCTAGGCCAAAAACTCTGGGAGCTCATTAAAGAAGCCGACTCTCAAGGCATCGAAGCGGAAAGCGCACTCCGCCGCATCTGCCTCGCCTACGAAGAAAAGTTCAAGTCATAATTTTAGCATAGTTTAATTCTCGATATTTCCTCTATAATACCGGCCTAAAAGGATGGGTAATTGTGACTACATTAACTTCTGTCGCTTCTCAAAAATTTGAGCAAGTCAAGGAATATCTTCAGCAATACGCCAAGGGTCATCCAGTGAAAACTGTCGTTGGCATTGCCGTTATCGGCGCAGTTGCAGGAGTTGCATTTAGCCACTACGCCCTGCCGGCTCTCGCAGCGGCCTTGAGATCTCAGTCCTGCTATCAGCCTGCGGCTACAGCCCTTTTCGGCTCTGAAGCTCTCGGATCTAGGGTTTTTGGAATGCCGGCCCCCATTTGCTTGGGAGCGGATGCCATTCAGCCTGTCCTTTGGGCGCTCGTTGGAATTCAAGTAAGTTGTTTGGCAATGGCCGTTCCTCTGGTTTTATCAAGTCAAAAAAGTTCCCAGCAATGACAACAGTAAATTCTGTCACTACCCAGGACACCTGCAAAGTCCATTATGGTTACAACAGAGCACAACGATGTGAACGATATAACGATATAACGATGAAAAAAATAAAAAATTCCTATCGTTTAATCGTTACATCGTTTCCATCGTTGACCTTGTCGCTCGGCAAGAAAACTTTGCAGGTTCCCTGAGCGGTTCAATCACTTTGTGTAAAGTTAAAAATTTCCTCATCAGCTAAATCATAATTTTAGCATAGTTTTGTTCTTGATATTCTGATATAATTATCACTTTAATATTAAAAGGATAATTATGTCATCACTAAGCTCTGTTGCTGCTACTTGTTCTCAAAAATTTGCCCAAGCCAAACAATATGTCCAAACCCATCCAAAAACTGCCGCCGGCGCAGTTGCAGCCACAGCTTTTGGTTGCTACGCCCTGCCTGCTGTTGCCGCCGCCTTAGCGCCTGTTTGCACTCAGCCCGCAGCTCAAGCCGTTTTGGGATCTACAGCAATTGGCGAACTGCTTTACGGAACTCCCGATCCTGTTTGCGAGACACCTCCAATAGTTAAGCACATTTACGGAGGGCTTCTAACGGCTGCAGGAGGACTCCTAGGTATCGCAACAGGTACCGTTGCCGCAAAAGCGGCTCGGATTCTCCCAGAAGCAATTACACCGCGAATTGTAGCTATGCCAGCCTCTGAACCAACTCCACAGTCGACTTCAGCTCGGGAAGATCTGGATAGACCTGCAACACCAACTCAACCACACTATATTCACTGGCCGACCGAAGTACCAGTCAATCAACTAACCCCATCACCAGAAAGTTCTGTAGCCGCCCCAGTAGCAGCCTCACTATCAACTTCATCTTCACAGGCAAGTTCTATAGCTTCGGTAGCTGCACCTTTTGACGACGAAGAAGAAAAAGAAAATCTTGCATCAGTTGCTCAACCATTAACAAGTCCTTATTTTGCTTTCGAAACAGAATTGAATGAAGCCATTGCGCAAATGAAGTGGGGAGAATTTGGAGATGTTTGCAAAGGCTGGCTTAATTTTACTGATGAAGAAAATGCAGTATCTGTTGTTTTTAAAATCCAATTCATTCTCTTACTCAATCAAATTAGAAAGAGCACAAGCTATAAAGAGTTTTGTAAGCAGGGCAGTCCCTATTTAATTGAAATTCACAAAGAGTTTTTCACTCCCGCCCTCTATGATGCTGTAAAAGCTGCAGATGTTTCGCAGCTACATGAAGCTTATGACTATAGAGACAATTATGCACGAGAAGTTGCCGAAACTCTTCATCCCCTTTGCTCTCTTTATAATCTATCAAGATGGTTTCACAATCACTCAAAATCGAGATTGTATGCGATCGGCATTCATATTGGGGAACTAACAACTCCAAACAAATACCAGTCGATGTCTGCACCCGAATTAGAGAGGGAACTTGAATCGGTATTCAAAAATATAGAAAGGGCTGAGTTTCAGGCTTCCTATGATGGAACTGGCATAAAGCTCCGTATGATCGCGCGCTCTCCTGCTTTTGGGCAAGTATCTCTAAAGACTAGGGGTAGATTTCTTTATGTTGCTGCATTTTATCAGTATTCGTTGGTCGTTTACGATCTTTTGCGCAGCCCTTTAGCTAGTCAGTTTACTAAAAATCATTTAGGAGAAACTCTTTTCCAATCTTGTGCAAATTTAGATGAACCTGCGGTTGAATTGATCTTAAGTCATTTTCGCTCTAACAAGATTTCAGCCAACTGCTTGAAAAGTGCGTTTCCAAAGATTGCACAAACATTCTTGGGTGATCGACCGGCTGATCCTCAAGCTCAGATCGCTATTTTAAAGCTGATTGAAAATCATCCCTGTTTTACTCAAATTCTTCCTGGGGAACGAGCCTTTGTAATTGCTCAAGGGATCAGTACTTACGCTCCAGAAGAAACGGTTCGTACGTACTTAACGGGAATGTTAAGAGCGTTGGATCAATAGAAAATACCGGAGATGATCTCGTGGCATAAGGCAGATTCCTTAAGGATGCTGCCTTCCGGCCCTGGCCTGGTTCGGACAGCTTATTCCACGAGGTCCCCGGCATAGGAAATTCTATCATCGAAGACTTCTTTTGTAAATCTGAAATCGCCCCACCCCAAGAAGGCGTCGGGCGGCTTCGCCCCCCGCAGCCCCGAATTGTCGGGGGCACAGCCCCCCGCGCCCCAATCGGGCTCGTGGTCGGGGCTTTGCCCCCGCCCCCGCCCCGCTGCCCCTAATGCCCTCACCTGTTGTTGATGAGAAGACGGAATTTGAATTGTGATTCGCAAATGGGTTGTGCATTCGAGCCCGAGCCCGCGTGCGAGCCCGAGCCCGATTGGGGCCGCGGGGGGCGGAGCCGCCCGACGGCTTTTCTTTCTCTTTCTATCTCTTCTCTATCTCTCCTGGGATCGCGTTCAGGTTATACAAATACGTCTCTGGGAAGAATTTCGAGAGAATCTTGACTGCGTTTTCTCCGTTTTGCGCGAGCGCGCTAGCTGAGTAGAGGCAGAGGCCCACGCCGTGCCCTTTGCCGAAGCCGGAAAAGAGGATGGCGTCGTCTTTGAGGGAGACGGTGAAGTCAGAGCTTTGCAGATGGTTTTTGCCGAGGCGATCTTGGAGCGTGATGAAGTCAATGTCGTGGGTGTCGACGCCATCTTTGATCCGGACGCCGTAGATTTTGTTGGAGGCGGGATCCATAAAGAGCTCGATCGATTTAATTTGTGAAATGTCGAGGAGGTGGGCGAGCGTTTTTTTCCCAATTTGATAGCTCCACTTGGATTCGTGCCGAGCGAGGGCGGCGTGAGGAGCTTCCACTCCTTTTTCAGGAGCGAAGACTTCTTTGCGGAAGATGGATGCGTAGGGGGCTGTTTTGCCGGCGCTGTTTTCCGTCCAGGTGGCAGCGAAGGGGACATTTCTTCCCTCTTCTGCATGGACAAGAATGAGGTGGCGGGTCGTGTCGACCGCTTTTTCTGTGGCTGAATTCGAAACGACGAGGGCAGAGCCTTGGTAGCCGACGTCATGGGCATCTACGTGCCAAAAACTGGTCGAGGCGCGGGTTGAATTGTAGTAGGCGTCTGTGCGGGCGAGGATGGCGAGGGCCGACATCACTTCTGGCTCGAGAGGAGAGGGGAATTGGGCAGTGAGCTGCGCTTTGACAAAGGATTCGATGTCGATGTCGTTGATCACATTGATCGTTCCAGAGACGCCATAGATGGCGATCGCGCCATTGTATTGAATGCCATTGACGAAGATCGTCGTTTCTGAGGAGCGGGGCTTCAGATAGACTTGATGGATGCCGGGGAATTCTTCTCCCCATTTAAGCCCTGTGTCGAGTTCGCGGATGATGAACCTTTTGCCGAGCAGGCCAGAGGCGATGCGCGATCCATCGTGAGGATTGAAGATGTAATAGGGGCCTTTGATCTCGAGAAGAGCCTCTGAGGCATCTTTTTCGAGAAGGACTTGAATGTTACGCGGCGCCATAGGTTCGGCAATCCGCTCAAATGAGGGATTATTTTCTTGCGCAAAGACGGCAGTGCAAAGAAGGGCCGCAGCGGCTACAATAGCTTTCATGGTTTTGACTCCGGTATTTTTTTGGGTTTTCGCCCCAGATGTTCATAGGCAATCGCAGTGGCTTCCCGCCCGCGAGGAGTTCTCTTAATCATCCCTTGTAAGATGAGAAAAGGTTCATAAACTTCCTCTACGGTATGGGGCTCTTCTCCTACTGCAGCCGCCAAATTATTGAGGCCGACAGGGCCTCCCTCGTGATGGTCAATGATAACGGATAAGATTTTTTTGTCCATCTCATCTAGACCCAATTCATCGATTGCAAGCATTTCGAGAGCCTTTTTTGCCAGCGAAAGATCGATTATTTTTTGTTTTTGGATTTGTGCAAAATCGCGGACCCAGCGAAGCAGATTATTGGCGATTCGGGGCGTTCCGCGCGATCGTTTGGCAATTTCAAACGCGGCATCGTCGGTAAATTTCAGTTGCAAAAGAGAGGCGGAGCGCTGAATGATTTGGCGCAAAGTTGCCGGCTCATAATAATCGAGCCTGAGCGAAATCAAAAATCGGGTGCGGATGGGGGCGCTTAAGAGGCCCGATCGAGTGGTGGCGCCAACGAGAGTAAAGGGATTGAGTTTTACTTGCACGCTGCGCGCATTGGGGCCTGTATCGATGAGAAGATCGAGCGAGAAATCCTCCATGGCCGAATAGAGATATTCTTCCGCCGTTTTCGATAAGCGGTGGATTTCATCGATAAAAAGGACATCGCCGAGTTTTAAATTGGTGAGAAGTCCCGCGAGATCTCCCGGTTTTTCAATGGCAGGACCCGATGTGACGGTCAAATGGGTTCCCATCGCTTTTGAAATAATGTGGGCAAGAGTTGTCTTGCCAAGTCCAGGCGGTCCTGAAAAAAGGCAATGACCTAAAGCTTCTTTGCGGCTGCGCGCGGCTTCGATGAAAATTTCCAAGCGGCTGCGCACGGCTTCTTGTCCCACAAATTCACCCAAAGTTTGAGGGCGCAAGGGCGTCTCAAACGGAACGTCGGGTTGTGTCCAAGAGGACTCGATAAATGCTTCACTCATATAATGAAAAAATGTAGCAAGAAAAGCATTTGAAAAGCTATATCTAAAGAACCTTTGGGGGGATTTATGTCGCTGCAATCTGATCGCTGGATTCGAAAAATGGCGCTCGAAAAAAAGATGATCGAGCCGTTCGCCGATAAACAAGTAAAAGAAGCGAATGGGCGAAAGCTGGTGAGCTATGGCCTTTCGAGCTATGGATATGACTTGCGCGTGGCGCAAGAATTTAAGGTGTTCACGAATGTCTACAACTCCATAGTAGACCCAAAGAATTTCAGCGCCGATGCCTTCGTCGATATCCGGGGCGAAACTTGCATCATTCCTCCCAATTCGTTTGCCCTGGCCAAAAGCGTCGAGTATTTCCGGATTCCCCGGAATGTCCTCACCCTTTGCATCGGCAAATCTACCTATGCCCGCTGCGGGATCATCGTGAATGTCACCCCCTTTGAACCCGAATGGGAAGGGTATGTGACTTTGGAGATTTCGAACACAACTCCTTTACCTGCAAGGATTTACGCAGGAGAAGGGTTGGCGCAAGTCCTTTTCTTTGTAGCGGCAGAAGTATGCGAAATCTCTTACGCAGATCGCAAGGGAAAATATATGAAACAGATGGAAATCACCTATCCGACCATTTAATAGTGGTGGGAAATTTGTAAATCGATAGAATAAGGCAAGGGAAGGGAGTTTCTTGTGGGGATGGCCTCGGTCTGGCGTAGTTGGTGGTGGGTTGCAGCTGTTTGTTCATTGAGCGGTCTCGCCTATTTTCATGCATTCAAAGAGAAAAAAGCCTCGATTCGGGAACTCACATTCCGTCTGGAAGAGATGGGAAAAGAAAATCTTTTGGCACTCCAAGAAAAAGAGGAGCTGAATTTGCGCCTTGCCTCTCAGGGAGATCCCGCATGGATCGAAATGATTTTGATGAGGGACTTAGGGGTGGTTCCAGAGGGCTTTTTAAAAGTACATTTCAGTAAATGATTCTTGCTCTCATCTGTTTTTTGATCGTTCTCATCCTTTTTTCCGGTTTCTTTTCCGCTTCTGAAACAGCTCTTTTTTCCCTATCTCCTTTGACAATTAAGTCGTATCGAAATGTAGCGGATGAGCGGCTCAATATCATTGCGCGGCTGATGGAACGGCCCAGAGAGCTGCTGGTCACGATTTTAATGCTCAATACGCTTTGCAACATCTTAGTCCAGAACACCGTATCCTCTCTTTTCGAAGGGGTGAGCGGTTGGGGATTAAAGATCGGCCTGCCCTTGGCTTTAACGCTTATTTTTGGGGAGGTGTTGCCCAAATCGCTTGCCTTACCCAATAATACCCATATTGCTCCCCGCGTGGCGCCATGGCTCGATCGGGCGGCCCGCTGGCTCCGCCCCATTCGCGAACCTCTCACGGCGGCGACGAGCTGGATTTCCCGATTTCTCTTCTTTTTCTTGAGGGAAGAAAAGGAAATCTCAACGGAGGAATTAAGACATGTTTTGAAAACGTCTGAGGAGGCCGGGGTTCTTCTTCCCCAAGAATGTGAACTCATCGGGGGAGCGCTCGATTTGCAACACTCTTTGGTCAAGGAGCGGATGAGGCCGAGAGAGGAAGTTCTCTTCTATGACATTCAAGAGCCTCTATCGCAGCTCACTCGTCTTTTCATCGAATTAGAGACGACGCGGGTTCCTGTTTGCGATGGGAATTTGGAAAATCTCTTAGGGATTTTGTCGACACGCCGCTATTTTTTCCATCGCGATCAGATCCAAAAGCCAGCCGATCTCATTTCCATCTTGAAAAAGCCCTACTACATCCCCGAGACGACAAAGGCTTGGGCTGCGTTGCACAATTTGCGGGAAAGGGGGGAGAGTTTGGCCATCATCGTCGACGAATATGGTTCGATTTCTGGACTCATTACGCAAGAAGATCTCATTGAAGAAGTCGTAGGAGAAATTAAAGATCGGCGCGATACAAAAAGTCTTTACACCCGCGCAAGCGAAGATGTGATCATCGCTGGTGGGAAATTGGAGTTATCGGAATTTAAGGAGATTTTCGGCATTCCTTTGAAATCGCGCGAAAACATTGTGACATTAGGGGGCTGGCTCATTGAGCAATTGGGGGAAATTCCCCCAGCCGGGACAAAATATGCGACCGATGAGTTTCTCTTCTATGTTTTAGCCTCCGATCCCAACCGAATCCGCCGCATTTACGTCCGGAGGATCCGGTGAATCACTATCTGATTTTTGCTCTTGTCGCTGTGGCCATTCAGGGGCTTTTCGCCCTGTTTGAGATGGCTTGCGTCTCTTTTAACAAAATTCGCCTGCAATACTATGTGAGCTTAGGAACGCGCCGCGCGATTTGGATCAACCATCTTCTCAATCGCCCTTCCCGTCTTTTTGGAACCACCCTGATCGGGATCAATACAGCCCTCATTGTTGGATCAGAGTGCGCGCGCCGTTTTTATGAGGCGAACCATCTCGATCCCGATTGGGCGCCTCTCTCTCAAGTGTTGATCGTGGTGATTTTTGGAGAATTGGCTCCCATGTTTGCCGCCAGGCGCCACCCCGAGCAGGTGGCGATGTTTTTTGCGCCCCTCATGATTCTAATTTCCCGCATCTTAAGCCCCATCATTTGGGCCTTCGATGCGCTTTCCCGCCTGATTCATAGAGCGATGGGGCGTCCCCAAAAAACCTCCCTCTTTCTCTCGCGTGAAGAAGTGAAAATGGCTTTTGAAGAAAGAGAAGAGAAAAAAGATGAGTTCAATGTGGTGGCTGCGAATATTTTCCAACTCAAAAGCCTCAATGCAG
>DATIHQ010000074.1:0-5884 GCA_035480535.1 Chlamydiales bacterium | reverse complement strand
CTACCAAGACGATCTGGAGCGATGGAACCCATTATAATGAATCTATTTGGGTCTCTACGACTTTAAGGAATTTAGATACTGGATACTCTTGCGCAGTCTGCTTGGATCCTGGATATGGTGATTAAAGAAGAAGTCAGAAGTCGAAGTGCAGAAGGCAGAAGTGAGAGTGGATGCACTATTTATTGGTTTTTGCGGTATTAGTGGCGGTGACTAAAATTGCTGTTAGCTCATCTTGTTCTTGGGGCAATAGGCTAAGTTTTTCTTCAGAAACGATTCCCGACTCGACAAGTAGTTCGAGCCAATAACCTGTTTCTTCCAGCTCTTGCAAAGCACTTTCCAGCTTCGAATGAAACTCAGCTTTTGATCTTGCCCGTTTGGCCTCGCGATATTGGGCTCCCACCGATGTCCCACTTCGTAACACCTGTTTCCCAATAACCTGCCCTTCAACCGTAGAAGGTAGAGACTGAAATAATCTGATAATACGAAGCGCGAAGCTCTTTGTTCTAACAGACAAGTCGGTCGCCACAAAAGCACTCACTACTACTTCTGCCTTCTGCATTCCGACTTCCAACTTCCTCTTTGCCGGTGACCGGACTCGAACCAGCATCTTATTGCTAAGAGTAGATTTTGAGTCTACCGCGTCTACCAATTTCGCCACACCGGCATAAAGGTTAACATGATACGACAAGAGAGGGTTTAAGGAAAGGACAAGTTGGCAACGCAGTTGCCATCCGCGGCCTAGCTGCGGTGGTAGCCTTTGTAGGCCTTCTCCCAATCATAGACAACGCGGTCTTTGCGGTCGCGGTCGTAGCGGACTTGGATGGAGAGGTAAGGGTGGGGGTGGCGATTGTCGGCGTCGCGCCCTTCGTGTTTTTGATAAAATTTAATGAAAATTTCTTTATTGAGCCAGGGTTGGATGGCTACGTGGGCATCTGACTTGTCATAGCGCTTAAACTCGAGATATTCTTTGTCCCCTTTGTAGAGGGGCGTTTCTTGATAATATTGCATGAGGAGACCGACGATTTCTTGGGGGCGTTCTTCCATCCCTTGAATGTAGAAGTCGACTTCGGCGCCAATTTGATGTTTTGAATAGCGGTTTTCTTTGGCGGGATCGGAGTAGGTATTGTGGGGGGGACAGCGGTGGCCGCAGGTGATGATGACCCGCTTGCCGGTCTTTTTTTGGAGGTAGTTGAGGAGATCGAGCAGGATGGGATAGATATTCTCTTTGCCGTGAAGGATGGGGAGTCCATGGCGGCTGCCCCCTTCGCAATCGGTGCAGGGAGTGGGCTTGGCGGGGTCGGTGGCGTCAATGATGGGGGGATTGAGGGGATTGCCCTTGCAGCGAAAGAACTCTTTCGTGATGCGGGGGAGATTCGATTCCGATTCCCAAGGGTAGGGCGCTCGAGGGGTGTGGGCGGGAGCGGCAATGGGATAGAAATAGTCATTGCGATTGCGGTAGATATACTCTCCCTTAGAGTTGCGCTGCCGGATCTTTTCCTTCTCCGACTGCTCCATTCCCGAACAAGACGTGAGAAGAAGGAGTGCGAATAATGTTAGATTCTTTATAGTCCGATTACGGAGAGGGGGAATGTCCGACACGATACTCCATGAGCTGCAACGATCTGCCGACTTGGCCCTGAAAAGTCAGAGCGTCCAAGAGGGCGTCCACCATCTTACGCACGCGTTTGCCCTTTTTTCGGAAGAGGCGACTCGGCTTAAAAGTGCTTATGCTAAGTTACAAGAGCGTTTTCAGACTGTCAACCAAGAACTTGGGGTGAAAGTCGCCGAACTGAACCGGCTCAACTCCTATTTGACCAATATTTTGAAGAATATCTCCGATGCGCTTCTCTTCATCGATCTGGAAGGGACGGTGACGATGGCCAATGAAGCGGCGCTAAAATTGTTGAAGTTAAAGTCGGAAGTGATTCTGTTTAAACGCTATTGGGATCTTTTCCCCGATGACTACTTTGGCTTTTCTATGCGCGAGTCGCTGAAATTCGGCATTTCCCACCGCCTGCTCTATAAAAGCTACCCGAATGAAAAGCAGGAAGTGGAAATCTCTACGACCTTTGTCTATGAGGGTCCAAAATTCTACCACGGCTTGATCCTGGTGCTGCGCGACATCAGCGAAAAACAGAAGCTGCAGCTGATTGCCAACCGCAATGACCGGATGAAAGAGCTGGGAGAAATGGCGGCGACTGTCGCCCATGAAATCCGCAATCCACTCGGCGGAATTCGGGGCTACGCCTCGCTTCTTTTCCGCGATCTGGAGTCGCATAAGCATCTGCAAGAGATGGCGGGCTTTGTAATCGAAGGAACCAAAACGCTGGAAAAATTGGTGACCGCGGTTCTCCACTACGCCCGTCCGGTCCAAGTGCAGCCTCAATCGATCGAGCTCGGCGCCTATTTAAAGCAGCTTGGGAAATTCATTAAAATCGATCCCTCTTTCCCTGAGAACGTAAAACTGGAAGTCCACATCCCCCATGGACCTTTAATGGTCCCCATCGATCCCGAAGCCCTAAAATCAGCCCTCTTGAATCTTCTCTTCAATGCCTTCCAAGCGATGCCGCGAGGCGGAACGCTCACTCTTTCCCTTCTTAAAATGGAAAACTCCTGCCAAATCTCTATTTCCGACACGGGCGTTGGCATCGATGAAGAGCAACTCAAACTTCTCTTCTCCCCCTTCTACACAACCAAGCAAAAAGGAAATGGATTGGGCCTTGTCGAAACGCAGAAAATTGTCCAAGCCCATTTGGGAGCGATCGATGTGCGCTCGCAGCTGGGAAAAGGAACTACATTCACCCTCACTTTGCCGTTAAAAAGGTAGCCTTATGATAGAAAAAATTCTGATTGCCGATGACGAGCCTCTGATGCTTCGTTTCGTCGCGGAAACGCTTCGCCGCCTTGGCAAGGAAGTGATAACTGCGGAAAATGGACTTGAGGCGATCCGCAGACTCGAAGAGGAGCCATTCGATCTCATCATCAGCGACATGAAAATGCCTCAGAAAACAGGCCTCGATGTTTTAAAAGCGGCCAAGACGCTCCATCCTTCCATTGTCGTTATCCTCGCCACCGCCTACGGCAGCATTGAATCGGCCGTTGAGGCGATGAAACTGGGCGCCTTCAATTATCTGATTAAACCTTTTTCCCCCGAAGCTCTAGAAACTGCCCTAGAAAAAGCCGAAGAGCATCTCCAACTGCTGAAAGAAAATCGCTTCTACCGCGAAGAAAGAGCGCATAGCAAATGCCCCCACCTCATTGCGCAAAGCCCCTCTATGAAACGCATTTTGCAAGATCTGGAAAAAATCTCCCAATCGCAGGCGAGCATTTTCATCACGGGCGAATCGGGCACAGGAAAAGAAGTCATCGCCGGCGCGATCCATCAACTTTCGCTCCGCGCCCAATATCCCTTCATCAAAGTGAATTGCGCCGCCATCCCCGAAACGCTCCTGGAATCGGAATTTTTCGGCCATGAAAGAGGCGCATTCACTGGCGCCCACATGCGCAAAACGGGCCGCTTCGAGCTCGCCGACAAGGGGACGCTTCTTCTCGACGAGGTAACTGAAATCCCCCTCGTCCTGCAGCCCAAACTCCTCCGCGCCATTCAAGAACAAGAATTCGAAAGAGTCGGCGGCACGCGCCCCATCAAAGTGAACCTCCGCTTCCTCGCCACCTCGAATCGCAACATGCAAGAGGCCATTGAGACAAAAATCTTCCGCGAAGATCTCTTCTACCGCCTCAACGTCATTCCCATCCTCATCCCTCCTCTCCGCGATCGGCGCGAAGACATTCTTCCCCTTGCCACCCACTTCCTGACTCGCTTCTGCGCCGAAAACCACAAAGCGCCCAAGCAATTCACCGATTCAGCCATCCAAAAACTGCTCAACTATCCTTGGCCCGGCAATGTCCGCGAACTCGCTAACATCATCGAGCGCACCGTCGTCCTCGATTTCGACGCCACCATCGACGTCGATCAACTCTATCTCGACTCATCGCTCCCCACCTCCGAAAAGAAAACCCCCACCGGCATCACCCTTCACGAGCTAGAAAAGCGGCACATCCTCGAAACGCTTGACGTGCAGCATCAAAACCGCACCCGCACCGCTGCCCTCCTCGGCATCAGCGTCCGCACGCTCCGCAATAAGCTGCATGAATATGGCTGTGTCTCTTCGGAAGAATAGGACCTTCGATGCAAATCACCTTTCATCAAGAAAAAGGGTTTACCGATCCCATTAAAGAATGGCAGGAGAAACACACCAAAAGGTTAAAAGGACCGATCGATGTGTTTTGGTTAAATCACGCGATTTACGGCGGGTCTGTATTCTCCATTCACTCAACCAAACCCATTGGATATTGCGTCATTACAAAAAACAAAGAATTATCAGAGCTATTTCTCGAGGATCCCAATGACTCACCCCAAGCGATCGCTTCGCTTCTCAAAGAAAAGCGGATCGCCTCTTCCATTGTGAGCACCAGAAACCCCTACCTCCTCTCCTTGTGCATGGATTTCCACAAGTCGGCCCAATCGATCGCCTATTTATTTCTCGATCTAAATCGGGATCTTCACCCTCAAAAAAGACTAACGTTTCGAATCGCTACGCAGGAAGATAAGCCTTGGATTGAAAACAAGACTGATTACGAAAGAGACCTAATTATAGATCTCTCAGAGGGACTTCTATTTATTTTATTAGATGGGAACACTCGATTGGGCCATGGAACTCTTTCGCCCAATCCACTGCAGCCACACTATTCCGATATAGGCTGCTGGGTGGATCCGGTTCATAGAAGTAAGGGTTATGGATGCGAGATCATCTTGCATCTGAAAAAAGTTTGCTATGACCGCTCGATCCTTCCAACCTGTGGATGCGACCTAGAGAATCTTTCCTCCAAGCGGATGCTAGAAAAATCGGGATTCTACGCAAGCGATCGAATGGTGAAAATGATCTTCTGATCAAACAGTCATCGTCGAACGATATTTCAAAGCCAAATCTAGAAATTTCGGCCATTTGTCTTCGCGGAAGAGAGTGTCGATGTCATAGAAAAGATAGGCGTAGGCCATCTCTTCTTTCAGTTCGAGTTCGGCGAGGGCGGTAGAACCTTTTTGTTTTCCATTGAGAATTTCCAGGTAAGAGATGATCCGGTCGAGACTTGTCTTTAGCTCTTTCATTTTTGTGGCGATGATGTGTGCGCTTTGGGGCGGCATCGGGGAGGAGGCGATTTGCTTGTGGATGCGGGTGCGGAGATCTTGGGAGGGGAAGTTGCGGACGGCGGTGGAGAGGGGTGTGTAGTCGATGCCGCGGAAGCCGAGGCCGCCTTCGGTGGTGTTGAGGAAGGTGGTTTCGGGATGTTTGCGGGCAAAATGGGAGAGGCTGGCCGATTCCATGATCCAGCGCACGGCGGTATAGATGGGTTGGCCATTGCGATCTTTTCGTTTGAGAATGCGATCGGCGGCTGATTTTTCGGCGTCAATGGCGGCAAAGGGAACTTCTTCGTCTTCGGCAACGCCAGTTGCATACCTTTTTTTGCCGGTATAGGCGAGATCGACGCCATTGAGAAGTATGGGATTGCAGCCGAGAAACTGCGCCCAGGCGAGGCAAATGGCAGTGACGGAGATCGATTCAGAGGAGAGAAAATCGCCGAGAAGCGGGTCGAGCAGCCCGAGCTCTTCTTCCATCCAAAGCTCGGGGAGGCCGCCAATGCCGCTTCGCATGTAGCCGAAGGGGCCGTTGCAAGTTTGAAAAACGGCGGGAAAGACGCGGGTCGAATAGAGAAGAGGCACGTGAAAGGCAAAACTATTGCGCAGGCGGCGATACTCTTCGAGATTGGGGTCAATCGCCATCCCAAAATGGGGCATGACGCCTTGCGAGCTGAGTGCCGCAAGAGT
>DATIHQ010000073.1:0-11669 GCA_035480535.1 Chlamydiales bacterium | reverse complement strand
TCTATGCGATCGATACTGGGACAAACAAAGTTACAGCCATAGTTTCGAATACGGTAGTCCCTTTTAACAGCCCCTTCGCAATTGCGATCGCCCCCGATTCTCAAGCCCCTCGGTCGTTCCGCCGTCCAAATAATCGCAGGTAAGTACACCGATTGTTTTTAAACCGGCCCTCCTGTAACATCCACCCCCACAAAAAAGAAGAGGTTTTCATGAAACACCTGTTTGCAATTTTATGTGTATCTTCATTGCTCTACGGCGCAGATGAAATCCCATTTGAAGAAACTCCATCTCAAGAACTGGCGGCGCTTGACTTCATCCAACCTCCTCTCACCCAACAAGAGATGCAGCTTCCCAGGCCGGCGATCGATCTGCCGCGCAAAAATCCCGCTTTAGCCGCAAGCCTGTCCTTTTTGCTTCCAGGTCTTGGACACGTCTATTTAGGAGATGTAAAAACAGCTAGCGCCCTCATCGGCACCACTGGATTGGGCATTGGCGGCGCTCTCTATCGCCACTCAAAATCAGTTCAAGTCAGCAGCCTCTTGGCCATCCAAACGACCTGGTCGTACGGCGTCTATGCCGCCTACCGCGACGCCCGCCTCTATAATGGACAGTCTGGCTACTCTTATAAAATGCCCACCGATAGTTTTGCCGATTTAACCTCCGCTCCCTTTCGCCCCAGCGTTTTGAAAAAGCCTGAAGTATGGGGCGGCCTGCTAGGGGCTCTTGCCTTAGCTGTAGGCACTACTTACTTTGCCTTTCCGGAAAAAGCTCACATTCAGCCCACCCTTTCCTCAAAGATGGCGCTGGCTCCCCTCGCCGCTTTTCCCGTTGGATTGGGAGAAGAATCTCTCTTCCGCGGCTATTTGCAGTCGCAACTCTCTGAAGTTTTCACTCCCTGGGGCGGCATCGTCCTCTCCTCTTTAGCCTTTGGCGCCATGCATATTCCCAATGCATTGATCCTGGAGCCTGACCAGCGCCGAAACTACTACACTTTCAGTATCCCCTTTATCACCGCGCTGGGCGCCTACTTCGGCTGGCTCACCTATAAAAATCACTCCCTAAAAGAAAGCGTCGCGCTTCATACCTGGTATGATTTTGTCCTCTTTGCAGGAAGTTATTTAGCCAGTAAGGCGGCGATTGCAGAACGAACAGAATTTGCCCTCGCCCTTCCCTTTTAAGGAACGCTTTCAAATGACGCGGCTAACCGGGAACGCAATGTTTCAAGAATCACCCGATCCGCTTTATCTGGAGAGCCGACATCGAAGGGTGGTTCTGGATCGTATTCTATGCCGAGTTGCAGCGATTGGGCAAGACGCGGCCCTGCGATCTTTGCCGCCAGAGTCAATGCCATGTCGATGCCGGCGGAGACACCCGCTGCAGTGATCACTTTGCCCTCCTCCACAATCCGCGCACGCGTTGGTTTTGCGCCCCACGAATGGAGTCGATCAAAAGCAGCCCAGTGCGTTGTCGCCCGTAGGCCGGAAAGCAACCCAGCGGCCCCTAAAATTAAGCTCCCCGTACAAACTGAAGTTGTCCATTTTGTAGTAGCATGGATCGAGCGCACCCAATCCAATATCTCGGGATGTTCTCGCAAAGTCGTTGCGCTCCCTGCCCCAGGAATCACCAATACATCGGCATGCGCGACATCGGCCAACGCACATTCGGCAATCAACAGAAGCCCCGCAGAATCAGTGCGCACCTCTCCTGCCCGTTTGGCAACGCGGTGCACCTTGGCTCCCGGCAGCCTACAAAGAATTTCATGGGGGCCAACCACATCCAGTGCAGTCATCCCATCATAAAATAAAAATACAATTTGCATAATATCCTCCTCAAAAGTCTCAATCCATTCTAAAGAATCCCATTCTATTTCTCACGAATTTCCTAAGGCCGCTTTCTTCATGAACGCTCATATACCTCGCCCCTCTCAACAAAAAACGTGAATTAAAAAATTGACATTCTGTAAACTTCTTAATCACAAAGAGGAATTTATCATGAATGATCGCGTAGACAGCTCTCTGATCCTTTATCAGACAGAGGATGGACAGACTCGGATAGAGGTTCGCCTCCTCGATGAAACAGTTTGGCTAAGTCAATCTCAAATGTGTGAACTATTCGATAAGGACAAACGGACCATTTCCGAGCACATACAGAATATTTTCAAGGAGGGGGAACTCCTAGAAAAAGCAGTTGTCCGGAATTTCCGGACTACTGCCGCTGACGGCAAAAATTATCAGGTGGTTTATTACAACCTCGATACGATCATTTCGGTCGGCTACCGCGTCAGTTCTCATAGAGGGACCCAGTTCCGCATGTGGGCAACTGCCCGGCTCAAAGAATACCTGGTCAAGGGTTTTACCTTGGACGATGAGCGCCTTAAACAAATGGGAGGAGGCAACTATTTCGATGAGCTGTTAGCTCGTATTCGAGACATCCGCTCCTCCGAAAAAGTCTTCTGGCGCAAAGTCCTCGGTATCTATGCTACCAGCCTTGACTATGACCCTAAAACTGAGACTTCTAAGAACTTCTTTGCCACTGTACAAAATAAAATGCATTGGGCTGCTCACGGCCATACTGCTGCAGAAATCATCTACGCCAGAGCCAATGCAGAAAAAACAAACATGGGATTGACTTCATGGTCTGGTAAAAGTCCCCGCAAGGGAGATGCTGAAATTGCAAAAAACTACTTAAATGCGGATGAGCTGAATATTTTAAATCGGCTCGTTTCTATGTATCTGGATTTTGCCGAACTTCAGGCGTTGGATCGCAACCCTATGTATATGAAGAACTGGATCGCTAAGCTGGATGATTTCCTTCGAATGACTGCTCGCGATATCCTTTCCCATTCAGGAAAAATCAGCCATGAAACAGCCCTCGACAAAGCCCGAGCTGAATATTTCAAATACCAACAACAACACGTTGACTCACTTTCTCCTGTTGAATATCATTTTCTAGAGACTGTTAAAGAAATCGAGCAGATGGGAAGACAATAAATTCCTTAGTGTTGAACAGATATTCTCCCCAGGACTAAGCTCTTTATCTTAAATAAATAGGGAGAGATTCAATGTCCTTTCGTTTTTTTGGTATTTTGCTTTTAACCGCTGGGTGCAGTCACTACGAAGCCACTGCATCGGAGATCCTTATTCCCCAATCGAACCTGATTTGCGAAAAAGCATGCCACTTGATGGCGAAAATCCAAAGCCAAGATTATGAAATGGAAAAAGAAGCCTCCCGCGAGATCAGAGATTCTTTTGCCCGCATCATTAAGTTCCCCGAAAATGAGGAGCTCTCCCGCTTTACCACGCTCTTTTTCAAAGAACTCGATCTCAGTGAAAGCCTAAATAAAGAGAGCCTTTCTCTCCCCGCAGATCCTAGATATGCGTTGCCAAATACAAATGCGCTGAAATTCTTCTACCGAGCTGAAAGAGAACTGAATCGCGCCATCGATACGATGCGCCCCTTTACATCCAGCACAAATAAACAAGTGCAAAATTGCGCAAGAGAAGCAGAGCTGCTGTTTCAATCTCAAAGAGACTTTTTTGCCTCCATTCGAGATATCGACTATCGCGAGTTAAGTACCTCCGATATTCCCGATAAAATTCCTTCAGAAGTTCTGCGAGCGCACGCAAAACTCTTGGAGCAGCAAGATCGCACCTTCAGGGAATTTAATACCTTCTTCTCTTATTTGGCAGATTTATCGAGCCCGTAGGGCATTTAAGATGACAGCGACATCGATGACTTCTTGAAGCATCGCCCCAAGTGGCGGGGGGATGTAGCCAAAGGCGGCGATGATCATGAGAATAAAGCTCAGCCCAATTCCTATGAGGATGCTCTGCTTGGCGATAAATAGCATTCGCCGGCCGATGGTCATCGCCTCTGCGACTTTGGAAAGATCGTCGACTAAGAGAACGATATCGGCCGACTCCGCCGAGATGGCCGTTCCATAAGCGCCCATCGCAACGCCCACCGTCGCTGTCGCAAGAGCAGGCGCATCGTTAATCCCATCCCCTACCATCATGACCGACTTGTACAGATCCATAAACTGCCGGACCAGGCCCACTTTTTCCTCAGGAA
Organism: Chlamydiales bacterium; assembly: GCA_035480535.1. Lineage (GTDB taxonomy): Bacteria > Chlamydiota > Chlamydiia > Chlamydiales > SM23-39 > DATIHQ01. The sequence continues at coordinate 7,598 of DATIHQ010000073.1, read as the reverse complement.
GCAATTCAGCCTCAACTCTCTCAATCCCCGCTTGCTGCGCAATCACCTGGGCATTCTTCTTGCTATCCCCCGTGATCATCGCGATTTCTTTTACCCCTAACGCGATCAATTTCTCCATTACAGCTGGCGCCTCAGGCCGAATGTGATCGCTCAAGACAAAAAATCCCAAGCAGGTATGATCTGTCATGAGGAAAATCAGCGTCTTCCCCTCTTCATAGTAGCGATTGATATCGGTTTTCCCAATCCGCTCTTCTAAGAAATCAGAAGAGCCAATGGAATAGTGCTGCCCATCCACCTCCCCTTCCACTCCCCTGCCAGGGATTTCGTGAAAAGACTGCGGCAAAGGAAGCGTCTTCCCCATCTCCACTGCCTTTTTTACAATGGCTGAGGCAATCGAATGAGAGCAATATTGCTCGATGATCGCCGCATGATACAAAAGATTCTCTTCGCTCCGATCGCTGAGAGAAACCACCTTTTCCACGACGGGAGTTCCAAAAGTAATCGTCCCCGTTTTGTCAAACAGGGCGGCCCGCACAGAAGCCACTTGCTCCATCGCAGCGCCCCCTTTCACGATGATCCCCGCATCTGATGCCCGGTTGATCCCGCAAATAACCGCGAGCGGCGTGGCCAAGATCAAAGGGCAGGGAGTCGCCACCACAAGAACCGCGAGAACCGTCGTAAAGTCCCGCGTAATCAAAAATCCAATCAAAGCCATGACCAAGGTCAGCGGAGTGAAAAAAATCGCATAGCGATCGGCTAACCGTTGAATCGGCGCTTTTTCTTCCTGCGCTTTTTTCACCAGTGCGACAATCTTAGCATACTGACTCTCGCGGCTTACCTTATCGGCCCGCATGCTAATAGCGCCATTTACATCCACGCTGCCGCTCAACACTCGATCGCCCACTGTTTTGCTATGCGCCAACGGCTCTCCCGTCAGCGCCGACTCATCGATTTCGGCTGTCCCCTCTACAATCGTCCCATCCACCGGGATCAGATCCCCCGGCCTTACGATCAAAAGATCATTCACCTGCACCTCTTCAGCGCTGATCTCTTCGAGCTGATTCCCTTTTTTCCGCCGCGCAATCCGAGGCGCTCTCTGAAGAAGAGCGGTCAATGAAGAAGAAGCTCTTCTTAACCCATACGATTCAATCGCCTCGCCTCCCGACTGCATCAATACAACGACAGCCCCTGCAAATGCCTGTTCCGTCAAAATCGCCGTGATAATGGCCAGCATCGCCACGATATCGGAGGCAAACTCCCCCTTCAGCATCCCCTTCACAGTCCCATAGACGATCGGCAGCCCCCCGACAACCAAAACCACAAACCAAACCCATTGGCTCAACTCAACCAGCCCAAACCCAAATCGAAGCACTGCCCCAGCTAAAAGCCCAACCAACGCAAAGACAGGAATTGGATACTGTTTTAAAAAGGTCATACTCTCGATATAGAGGATTTTCTGATTTTCCCCCATTTATTCTTGCCCAAAAATTGCATTTTCTAGATCCTCTACTCCTTTTTCAACTTCGGAGATTTTATGGCTGGAAGGTCAAGCCCAGTAAGTGGGGGTAACGGTGCGGGCAGGGTAACCGACACAAGTGGGGTAACCTTTGCATCTGATTCACCTTGCGGCGCCGCTCTCGCGCAAAAAGCAAACAGAGACGCTACAGAGCAAAAAACTAAACAGGTGGTTTCTTTTGGAACTTTGCCAGGGAGACAGAGTCCGTCTTCATCAGATCGATCGAATGGTCCATCACCTCTACCCATTTATAATCCATTACCTCTACCCGCTGATGATGAATCACCAACTCCTGAAGATTTTTTTAATAGCTTAGATGATCCCCGGGATGCGTTCAGAAAGGCTGGATTTAAGTTTTCAGAAGAGGAATGGACAGCCATCAGAATAGCTGGACAGCTTGAGTCCTATGCCGCACTGGAAACTTCTACGAAGAATTTAGCCGCAGCCGAGATCGCTCTGCGACACCGAGATCTGGAGCTTTTTAAGCAAACGGTTCCTCATGTGACGATGGAGGCCTTTCAGTTATTAAAGGCTGACATACAGGGATTTTGGGAGTTCATCCAATCTATTGATCCTGGTAACGATGGTCGTGAAAGTGAGTAAAACAGCTTTGGAGATTTTATGAGTGGAAGATCAAACCCAGTTGGTGGTTACGGTGCGGGAGCTCATGTCCCCGATTCACCTCTCGGCGCGGGCCTTGCAGAAGAAACACAAAAAAGGGACGCTGCAAATCAAAAAGCTCAACAGATTTTCCAAACTTCGTCAGGGAGACGGAGTCCCGCTATAAAATCTGAACTTTCCACATCCGAATCCTCTGATGATGAATCAAATCCGAAAGAACTCCTGAAACTCCGGCAACTCAGGGAGGAATTAAGAGCGGCTGGATTCACATTTGAAGACTGGAAATGGAACCAAGTCAAACAAGCTGGCGTGGGCTTGCTTCCAATAGGTAAAGAACATGCGTGGAATTTAAAAATAGCCGAAATAGCACTAAAATACAGAAATCTAAAACTTTTTGAGCGAATGGCTCCATCTTTGGATCCTGAAGACCTTCAGCAATTAGAGGTAGATCTAGAGGCATTTTTGAAGATCATCCGATCCGTTGCCCCTAATTAAGGACGAGCCAATCTGTTCTTGACCTCAAATCATATGCATGCATATAATGTGCATACATATTAATTGGAGGAATCTATGTTTATTATCAAGCATACTGTTGAAACGACGGCATCGCCTGCTGCCATATGGTGCATTTGGCAGGACGTGAGCCATTGGAAGAGCTGGGATCATGCCCTTGAATTCAGCCAAATCGATGGCCCCTTTCAGACGGGCGCAACCGGCATCCTAAAGGCTAAAGGGGGGCCACGGGTAAAACTCCTGTTCAAACAGGTAGAGCCGATGAAATTATTTATTAATGAGTCAAAATTGCCCTTTGCCCGTATCATTGTCTCTCATTCACTAAAGGTAGTGGAAGGAAAAACCCATGTGACCCATGCCATTGAGATGAGGGGTCCTCTGGCCTTTCTATTCGCCTTTTTGATCGGCCGAGGCATGAAAAAAAATCTCCCGCGAGACATGGAGACGATGGTGAGAAAAGCAGAAACGTGCTTGATATGAAAAAAGTGGCCTGGAAAAAGATCAGCCACTTTGAGGGACCTGAAGAAAGCCCTGGATTTTTGCTCTGGCAGGTCAGCACACAGTGGCGCAGGCAAATTGAAGCAGCCCTTGCAACATTGGGAATCACGCATCCCCAATTCGTCTTGTTGGCGAGCATCGGCTGGCTAACCCGCGATCAGGAAGAGATCTCTCAAGTTGAACTGGCCCGCCATTGCAGCATGGATATTACAATGACTTCCCAAGTCCTTCGTTCTCTAGAACAGAAAGGATTCATCGAGCGCTATAAACGCGCGGGAAACGAGCGATCCAAATATCTTCATCTAACTCAAAAGGGAGCTCAGCTACTCGAACATGCCCTCCCCCTGGTCGAATCAGTCGATTGCCAATTTTTCGAAAGGCTGGGTAAAGACACAAAAAAATGCATCAAACTCTTGGCTATTTTGGCGCAACATCCAGAGAAATCATGAGGCAGAGGACTGTGATGAGGACGAGGGAGAAGATAAACATCTGCCGGCCCCAGACTTTGTCATTGTCCGCCTTAAAGCCTTTGATGCAGAGGAGCAGCCAGATGAGGCCGAGTAGGGAGGCTGCGATTAGATAGGTATAGCCCGTATAGCCAAATACGGTGAGCATGAGGCAGGCGATGATGAAGGCGATGATGTAGAGGAGCATGTGGATCTTTGTCGTGGGGATCCCTTTCTTAACAGGGAGGACGGGGATGGAGGCGGCTGTGTAGTCGGTAAAGCGATACATGGCGATGGAAAAGAAGTGGGGCATTTGCCAGAGAACGAGAATCATGAAGAGGAGAGCTGCTCCCATATCGAAGCGGCCAGATGCGGCACAGTAGCCGACAACGGGGGGCACTGCGCCTGAAATACTGCCGATGAGGGTGGCGTAGGTAGAGCGGTATTTCCAGACGCTGTAGAGGACGACATAGACAAAGAAGCCGAGAGCTGCAATGGCGACGGCTAGGAGATTGGTGTAGAGCGCCAAGATGGTGAAGCCAAATAGGCCTAGGAAGATGGCGAAGAGGAGGGCGCTGCGGCCTGAGATTAACCCTTTGACAAGCGCTCGATTTTTGGTTCTGGCCATTTTTGCATCGGCGTGGCGATCGATGTAGTTATTGAATACGCAGGCAGAGGCAATGACTGAAGGGAGTCCGATGAGGGTGGCGATGAAGAGCCAGAGATCGAAATGGCCTTGCGAGGCGAGGAAAAACCCGCTGATGGTGGTGATCGCATTGCCCATGATAATGCCGGGCTTGGTGAGGAGATAATAGGTTTTGATCATTTCATTTCCATCATAACGCGGTGGTTGAGGTCAGTGATGATCCAAAGGGAGCCTAGAACGACGATTACTATAACGAGAATCATAAAATAAAACACGAGCATCATCCAGCGGGGCTTTGCCTCTTTGCCCATGTGCATAAAGAAAATCAGCTGCACAATGGCCTGTGTGAGGGCGAGGAAGACGAGAATCGGAATGAGGATTTGTTTAGAGAATAGCTTGGCTGCAGTGAGGGAAAAAGAGAGGGCGGTCAGAAGAAGGGAACCGATAAAACCAATTGCGCAAAGCTTGAGGGTTTGGGGCCAATCTTTTTGTATTTCTCTTAAGCTGCGCTCTTCGCTCATAGAACTCCAATGAGGTAAACAAAGGTAAAAATAAAGATCCAGACGAGATCCAGGAAATGCCAGAAGAGGCTGAATACGACGAGCCTTCGAAAGGTGTCGATGGTAATGCCGAGGAAGAAAATTTGCACCATCATAACGCTCATCCAAAGAAGGCCGACAGAGACGTGAAGGCCGTGAGTGCCGACGAGGGTGAAAAAGGAGGAGAGAAAAGCAGATTTCGTCCAGGTGTGTCCCTCATGAATGAATTGAGTAAATTCTGTGAGCTCCATCGCGACAAAAGAGGCGCCGAAGAGAAAGGCAAAGAGGAGCCAGAAGACGGCTTGGTTTTTCTTAGATTTAAGAGCGGCGAGAAGGCCAAGGCCGCTCGTGACGCTGCTAAAGAGCAAAACCATGGTTTCTGCAAAGGCTATGGGGAGACTAAAGAGGTCATTCGAGGAGGGGCCGCCAAAGGTGCCGTTGTGAAGAACAGCAAACGTGGCGAAGAGAGTGCCGAAGATGAGACAGTCGGTCATCAGATAGCACCAAAAGCCCAATGTGACTCGGGAAAAAGCATCTTGATGCGGATCGGGAATGCTTAGGTCTGGATGGGCTTCTCTATGATGATGGACTGTCATACTTTCTGTTTTCCGAATTCTTGCTCTATTCTCTCTACTTCTGCTGCCGTGATGATTTGCATTTCATCTTTTTGCGATAGGCGGATAATCAAAGAGGCGACAATGCCAATGAAGCTGACAAGGGCCAGCCAGTAGATATACCAAACCATCGCAAAGCCAAAGGCCAGCCCTAAAAGGCCAATGTAGGCGCCAATGGACGTATCTTTAGGGAGATGGATATCCTCGTAGCGATGAGGGTTTTTGGGAGCCTCTCCCCTTTTGATCGCCCAAAGGGGATCGAGCCCTCCGACAATGGGGGGGATGGCGAAGTTATAGAGCGGCGCTGGCGAGGGCATGGACCATTCCAACGATCTGCCATTCCAAGGATCTCCGGTGGTGTCTAGCTGCTTTTTTCTGTTGATGATGCTGTAAAAGATGTCGAAGATCTGGAGCATGATGCCACAGAGAATCAAAAAGGCGCCCACAAATACCAGCTGAAATAAGGGATGCCAACCCGTTGCTGCATCGTAATGATCGAGGCGCCTCGTGGCTCCCATAAATCCAAGCATGTAAAGGGGCATGAATGCCAAAAGAAAGCCGACGAACCAAAACCAAAAAGCGACGAAACTAATCCGCTCATTCAAGAAAAATCCGGTCACTTTTGGAAACCAATAGGTAAATCCCGAAAAGAAACCAAAGAGAAGGCCGCCAATGACCATCCCATGGAAATGGGCGATGAGGAAAAGGCTATTGTGCACTTGGTAATCGACAGGAGGAGCAGAGAGGAGAATTCCGGTCATCCCCCCAACGCTAAAGTTGAGGACAAAGGCAAAGAACCACAACATGGGCGTGGTGAAATGGACCCTTCCGCGGAATTTGGTGAAGAGCCAATTGAAGAGTTTCACTCCTGTGGGGATGGCGATCAGCATCGTCATGATGCCAAAGAAAGCATTCACATTGACGCTGGCTCCCATCGTAAAGAAGTGGTGGAGCCAGACGATAAAGGAAAGAACGGTGATGATTACGAGAGCCCAAACCATCGAGACGTATCCAAAAAGACGCTTTTCGGAAAATGTGGGGACGACTTCGGAAAAAATCCCAAATGCAGGGAGAATCAGAATGTAAACCTCAGGATGCCCCCACGCCCAAATCAGGTTGACATACATCATGAAATTTCCCCCAAAACTCGCAGAGAAAAAATGCATTCCCGCATAGCGATCGAGAGTCAATAAAAAGAGAGTGGCCGTCAGAATGGGAAAGGCGAAAATCACGAGGATCATGCAGCAAAGGGCGCTCCAAGTGAAGATCGGCATTTTCATCAGCGTCATGCCTTGGCAGCGCATTTTCAGAATGGTGACCAAAAAATTAATCCCGGCAAGAGTACTTCCCACCCCCGCCAATTGAACGATCCAGATCCAGTAATCGACCCCCTCGTTCGGACTGTATTCAATGCTGGAAAGAGGAGGATAGGCAAGCCATCCGGTCGCTGAAAAATGACCAACTGCCAAAGAAATCATGAGCAAAGTGGCTCCAGCGGCGAAAAGCCAAAAACCAACTGCATTTAAAAAAGGAAAGGCGACGTCTCTCGCCCCAATTTGCAAAGGGACAACGCAATTCATCAAGCCAAAGACAATTCCCATCCCCACGAAAAAGATCATCGTCGTGCCGTGGGCAGAGAAAATCTCTTGGTAGTGTCCCGCTTCCAAATAGCCGTAGGAATCTCCCACTGAAAGCGCCTGCTGGATCCGCATCATGAAGGCATCGGCAAATCCCCTCAAGAATAAGATGAGGGCGACCATAAAGTACATAATGCCGATTTTCTTATGATCCACGGTTTTGATGTATTCATTCCAAAGCGATTTCCACTTCTTGAAATAAAATAAGAGTCCCGCGACGACGATGCCTCCAAAGACCATCCCAAAGACAGCCCCATTCTGCACGAGGTCGTGTTCAAAAGCCTGTAGAGTCAATCTGCCAAATGGATTCATTTCATGTACTTCATGATGATTTGATCGAAAAGGCCTATCTCTGATTGATAGATTTCGATCGGGTTATTCATACTTGGTTTTGCCAATTCTTTGTATTCAAACGTTTTTGGCGACGCTTTCGCCTCTGCGACCCACTTCTGGAATTCTTCATCGGTCGAAGCTTTGGCAATGAAAGACATCCCGGCAAATCCCTCGCCGCTTAAATTGGCAGAGGAGCCTCTATAGTTGCCCGGTTCATCTGCAATTAAATGGAGCA
>DATIHQ010000072.1:0-76123 GCA_035480535.1 Chlamydiales bacterium | reverse complement strand
CTGAAAAAAGAGGCCTTTCTCACAGAAACGCTCTCCCAAATTCACAAATATCTCGAATTCATTCTCAGCATTGGCCTTCGCTATCTTTCTCTCGATCGCTCCGCGCCCACCCTCAGCGGCGGAGAGCTCCAAAGAATCCGCCTGGCGCGCCAACTCGGATCGGGACTCACCTCCTGCCTTTACATTCTCGATGAGCCCACCATCGGCCTCCATCCATTTAACAATGAGCTTCTCAATTCCGCGCTTAAAAACTTGCGCGATCTCGGCAACACCCTCATTCTCGTGGAGCATGATCCCCTCACCATCCGCGCCGCCGACTACCTCTTTGATTTTGGCCCCAAAGCCGGGCGCGAAGGGGGAAAAATCACCGCGCATGGCACCATTCCCCAAATTCTCAAAGATCCCCATTCCCTCACCGGCGCCTACCTAAGCGGCCGGAAAAAAATCCCCATTCCCGAAAAACGGCGCCCCTTCACCCCCGACATTCGCATTGAAAACGCGACGCTCCACAATCTGAAAAATATCTCCGTCGCCTTCCCCAAAGCGGCCATCACCTGCCTCACCGGCGTCTCAGGCTCAGGCAAATCCACTCTCATGCGCCACCTCCTCAAACCCGCCGCAGAAATGTCCACCAATTCCTCTAAAAAAATGGAACCCATCGAATACCTAGGCGCTACTTTTCACGGCCTCTCCTCATTCGACAAGGTAATCACCATCGATCAAAGTCCCATTGGGCAAACCTCCCGCGCCGACGTCAGCACCTATTCCGATGTGCAGCCCCTCATCCGCGGCCTCTATGCCTCGCTCCCGCAAGCGCAAGTCAAAGGATTGCAGCCGCGCCATTTTAGCCCCAACCACATGCGCGGCATGTGCCGCACCTGCTGGGGCCTCGGCTACAAAACGGTCGATCTCCAATTCCTCCCCTCCGTCCGCGTCAAATGCGACGCTTGCCACGGGCATAGGCTCAATCCCATTTCCCTCGAAGTGCGCTACAAGGGAAAACACCTCGGCGAAATCCTCGAGATGAGCGTTGAAGAAGCGCTCCAATGGTTTTCCGCCATCCCCCGCATCGCCAAGCGCCTCGAAACCCTCATCTCCGTTGGACTCCCCTATCTCCACCTCGGCCAAGAGCTCGCCACTCTCTCTGGCGGCGAGGCCCAGCGCCTCCGCCTCTCGCGCGAGCTCGCCAAACGAGAAATTGGCAAAACGCTCTATCTCATCGACGAGCCCACCGTCGGCCTTCACAGCGAAGACATCCTCAAGCTCCTCAAGATCTTCCACCATCTCGCCGACAAAAAGAACACCCTCATCATCATTGAGCACAACCTCGACCTCATCGCCAACGCCGACCACATCATCGACCTCGGCCCCGACGCCGGCGACGACGGCGGCCAAGTCATCGCCCAAGGCACCCCCGAACACCTCGCCCGCTCCAAAAAATCTAAAACCGCTAAATATCTAAAGGAAACCCTCTATGGCAGCCACTAGTGCAGCATCCAGCTCTGCAAAACAACCCCATCCCCATCAGCAAGTAGAAGGAGTTCAATCCCTTAGTTATGAAATGGGCACCTTAGGACAACCGATTGCCAATGTATCTTTTTATTTTGATACAGCAGACAAAGCCGCTGCTTGCGCTGCTATAATAAATGGAACGGCTGAGTTGGCAGCAAAAATCCATAGCAAACTTAACCCCGATGATAAGGGTGTGAACCGAGTCTTATCCTGCTGGGCAAAAACAAATGTAGCCAAGCCCATAGCGACAACATCAAAACTAGCAAATGCAATTTGCACTCTACTGATGAAACACTATCCTTCTAAGAAAATCAACGCCGTGCCTATTTATCCCGTATTGACCTGAAAGAAGTTCTATTTGCGCGAAAAACTGAAGAGTTGTAGGCTTTTTGTTCTTCATCACATAACCAAAGGTTACTTATGGCAACCGCGCTTGAAGTGTATAGAGAAAAATTTAGATCGGCGTTGGGTAGACCGGAACCGGAATCCTACCCCCATCAGGGAGTAGTGGAACTTCAAGCAATTTACGTGGAATTGAGCAGCCTAGAACGAACAACTCCCAAAGCCTGTTTTCTCTTTGAGACGGCAGAAAAAGCGGCTGCTTGCTCTCTTGTAATTAATCGCTTGGCTGCGCAGGCGAGTTATTTAGGGAATGATGAGGCACGACAATCAGATTTTAACAGGGCTGATTTACTGGAAGTTCTCGCAGCGCCTAGCGTTCTAGTCACTGCTGATGAGACTCGAACTATTTGCTACCAAGCAAAGACCTCAGGGACTGTTGGAAAGCCTATTGCCACAACGCGAGAACTGATAGACAAAATTTGTACTGCGCTTAAAAAATCCGACCCTCGGAAAAAACTCGATAGCTTCGTGCCTATCTATGCTATATATGCATAATTGTGAAAAACCCACATAGCCAAGGTTATTTATGGCAGCACCTAGCGCAGTCCCTTCTGGCTCAGCAGAGCCCTATCCTCTAGTTGGACTTGAAGCCATTTACGTGCCATTGAGTCGCACACCCTACCCAGCTGCTAAAGCCTCTTTTCTTTTTACTACAGAAAAGATAGCCGCCGATTGCGCTAAAATCATTACTCAGAAGTCTGGGCTGGGGTACGCTGAGCATGACACATTGGAAATTTGTGAAGGCGTTAACGAGGCCAAGACCGATAGGGCTCGAACGATATGCTATCAAGTAAGAGGATATGAGACCCATGGGAAGCGTATCTACGCAACACGGGATCTTATAGATAAAATCTGTGCTGCACTTATGGCTGTTTATCCTGAGCATATCAATGCCGTGCCTATCTATCCGGAAACCCCCGAATGTAGCCCAATAGTTGGACTTGAGGCAATTTATGTGGGATTGAGTCGCCACCCCCATGAGTTTTCTATGGCCTCTTTTGTGTTTGCTACAGAGGAGCTAGCCGCTGCCTGCGCTGAAATCATTACTCAAAAGTCTGGGCTGGAGTATGCTCGATCAGATAATCCCGATGCATTGGAAGTTTGTACTGGAGTGAATCTAGGCAAGACCGATGAGGCTCGAACGATAAGCTATCAAGCGAGACAACGCGTGCTCAATGAGAATTCTATAAACACAACACGGGATCTTATAGACAAAATCTGTACTACACTTACGACCCTTTGTCCCAAGCAAATCAATGCCGTGCCCATCTATGCTGTGTATACATAATTTTCAAGATCCTCTATGATGTAGACAAGGAGAACTCTTATGGCCCATCCTCTGACATCAAAGAAGAAAGCGCAAGCGCTCTCCACCGCCTTTTTCCTGCTGGGGCTTGCCACACTGATTTTCACCGATGATTGGTGGCCCGGCATCATGCTGGTCGTGGGCCTTCCCCTCGCGCTGCGCCAATTTATGCTCGGGCGCACCTACGATATGTACATCTCCCTGCTCGTCTTTGTCGGCACATTCATCACCGTCCAGTTCGATATTTCCTGGCGGATCTTCCTCCCCACTCTCTTCACGCTCGGGGCCATCTACATCCTTATCCGGGAGTTTTTTGGCCCTGAAGAAATGACCGAAGAGGAAAAGGAAGAAGAACATGAAAAAGAAATCGAAGAGAAATGATCCCCGCGATTCGCCCTCAATTACCGCCTAATAAAAGCATTGTACCTCCCGATCAACAGGGACGGGCCAACATTCAGTCCCATATCTTTCATCCCCCCGCAGGACTTCAAAAATTTACTTGCAGGCCTTTGATTCAAAGAAGTTGCGTGAAAGAAGCGACGAGTGGGTCTCTTTATCTCTTCAACCGAGTGAAACACAAACATACAAGAGCAGATGATGGCTGCTATCAATCAGATCCAATTGCAAAGGGTGATAGATCCACCATTTATCCGACCCGAAATTGGGAGCCTGAATGTCCAGAGGAGAAAGATTATATCACGAAAGTACCAACACAATATCCTTCTTGCATTCAAGCAACCATCAAAGAAAGAGAAGTTCTAAAAAAACTGCAAGATTGCCCATTTATCGTGAAACTCCTTAGACACCCCTCCTCCGACAATTCTTTCTCTATGGAACGCCTTCCCGACAATCTCTATCAGTCCCATCTTTATCCTGGAAAAAGGATGTCTCATGCAGAATTTACAGTTTTCGCCCATCAAATTTTTATCGCTCTTCGGGAGATGAAAAAACTGGGGATCATTCATGCAGATCTCAAGCCTGAAAATATGGCCAAAAAAAAGACACAAGCCAAATTATTTGATTTTAACTTGGCGCAAGAAGAAGACAAAAAATCCACACAAGACTTACTTTCTTCTTCTTTCTACCGCCCTCCCGAAAATGTTCTTGAATTTGAAACTTATACCTGCGCTTACGATATGTGGAGTTTTGCCTGCTGTCTCTATGAATTGGTTACGTTAAGACCTCTTTTTCATTACCAAGATACTTGGGGAGACCGCGAATGCCATTTTTTTACTAGAGCCGAACAGCTATTTGGCTTATTTCCCCCAGATCATATGATCGCGAAAGCGCGTAATAAAAAGGCAGTCGAGTGTCTTCAGGTCCTGCTTTGTGCTGGCAGACCTCTTCCCAAACTTTCCATTCCAGACCCAATCACTCAGCGCCTCGAAAAGCATCTTAGTCCAGAAGATGCAGCCCCTCTCTCAGATCTCATCCATAAAATGATGCGCTACGACCCCGCCGATCGCATCACTCCCGAAGAAGCGCTCAAACATCCCTTTTTCAACGACTGTTTCGTAAAACCATCTGAGGACGATCACAAAGAATAATCGATCTTCATCACTTTGCGCACTTCTTGCAACGTCTTGTTTGTCACACCAACAGCTACCTTCGTTCCCTCGAAAACTATACGCATAACTCCCGCTGGGTCTTTAGCAAACTCCTCACGCCGCTTCCGAATTGGATCTAAAAAAGCTAACAGCACCTCAAGCAAATATTTCTTCACTAGGGAATCGCCGAGGCCGCCCCGCTGATAGTGGGCCTTCATCTCATCGATCTTGGCCTTATCGCGCCCAAAGGCATCCAAATAGGTAAAGACGGGATTCCCCTCCACCTTCCCCGGATCTTCCACTTTCAAGTGGCCGGGATCGGTGTACATGCTCTTCACCTTCTTCGTCACTTCATCGACAGAATCAGCTAGGAAAATCGCATTCCCCAGCGACTTGCTCATCTTTCCTTTCCCATCGATCCCTGGCAGCCGTGCGATCGCCGCGGGCACAATCTCCGGCTCCACCAGCACATTGGTGTTGTACGTGCGGTTGAATTTCCGCACCACCTCGACCGTCTGTTCCAGCATGGGAATCTGATCATCCCCTACAGGAACGAGACTCGCCTTAAACGCCGTGATATCGGCCGCCTGGGAGATCGGGTAGACCATGAAGCCCGCGGGCACCTCTTCTCCATATCCCTTTTGCTGGATCTCCAGCTTCACCGTTGGGTTATGCTTCAAGCGGTTCCAGGTCACCAAGTTTAAATAATACATTGTCAATTCTGACAGCGCAGGCACCAGCGACTGGATAAAAATCGTCGTCTTTTTCGGATCGATCCCCACAGCCAGATAGTCCAGCGCCACCTCGAGCACATTTTCCCTCACCTTTTCCGGCTGGTGGGCATTATCGGTCAGCGCCTGGACATCGGCGATCATCACGTACTGTTCGTGGACATCTTGCAGCTTCACTCGCGCCGCAAGCGATCCCACATAGTGGCCTAAATGTAATTTCCCCGTGGGGCGATCGCCGGTAAGAATAATTTTTCTTTGCATCATACCTAATATTCTAGTCATAAAACGCATATCTGGCGAGCACGAATTGCGGGGAGGCCCCGCGAAGCGGCTATTTTTCCCTTCGTGGTAAAAACTGCTTGCATCATTTGCTCTATTATGGGATGACGTTTGACGAGAGCCATGAATAAAACAGCCAAAGTTGAAGAAATTCCCAAGACAATTGGGCCTTACTCTGTCCTGCAAAGCTTAGGCAGGGGTGGGATGGGAGAGGTCTATCTGGCCAAAGATCCTGTTTGCGGCCGCCAGGTCGCCCTAAAGCGGATCCGCCCCGAGTTGCGAAACAATCGGATCATCCAAAGCCGCTTTTTACGGGAGGCCCAGGTAGCGAGCGCGCTGAGCCACCCCTCGATTGTCCCGATTTTGGATATCCAAACGAAAGCGCCCGACATCTATTACACAATGCCCTTCGTCGAGGGGGAGACGCTGCGCCAAATCCTCCGCGCCGCCCGTGAACAGGAAAAAAATGACCTCTCCATCCCCGCCCTGGCGAGGATTTTCCTGCAGGTCTGCGAGGCAGTCGCCTACACGCATGCAAAAGGGATCATCCATCGCGATTTAAAGCCTGAAAATATCATCGTTGGGAAATACGGCGAGGTGATGATCCTCGATTGGGGGATCGCCGATTTCATCGATCAAATCGGAAAAGAAGAACCGCTGCCCGCAAAACGGCTCTCCGGGAAAGAAGAATTGACCCGCCCGGGCAAGATCACCGGCACCTTGGCTTACATGGCTCCTGAAAGATTGGCTGGAAAATCCTCCTCGGTGCAAACCGATATCTACGCCCTCGGCGTGATCCTCTACCAAATTTTGACTCTGCAGCTCCCCTTCCAGCGCAAGACGATTGCCGCCTTCCGAAAGCAGATGAATTCGGAAGAGCTGATTGATCCGATCGAAATGGCCCCTTATCGCGATATTCCCCATCAATTAGCTCAAGTGTGCAGCAAATGCCTCGCCCGCTCGCCAAATGATCGCTACAAAAGCGTCATTGAGCTGATCGGAGGACTGAAAAACTACATTGAGGGACGAGCTGAATGGATCTTAACCGCCGAATTAACCCAAGAAAATAAAGAGCATTGGCAATTTCAGGAAAACATTCTCCTCGCTAAACACATCGCCATCACCCGCAATATAGATGTGACCGAATGGGCCGGCTTGATGATTTCTCAAGCCTCCTTTGCCAATAATCTCCGCGTCGATGCGGAAATTTGCCTGGGTCCAGAGAGTCAAGGCGTGGGCTTTTTATTGAGCGTTCCCGATGTCGATGAGCGAAAAAATCTCGAAGAGGGCTACTGTCTTTGGATCGGCTCAGAAAAACACCCCTCTTGCCAGCTCTTCCGCAATAACGTGTTAGTCCTGGAAGCCAAGACTCTCTACTTGCAGCCAAAAACTTGGCATCAGATCCGCATTGAGAAAGTAGACGACCACCTCAAGTTCTTCCTCGACGGGCGGCTGAAACTGAGCTTTACCAGCCATTTGCCTTTAGCTGGCACCCACGTAGGACTTCTCCATAAAGAGGGAGATTTTGAGTTAAAGCGCTGGAAAATTTTTGATGGGAGCCACAATGTGATGGTGGGATGTTTGGCTCTCCCCAATGCATTTTTAAGCCATAAACACTATGACATTGCCCTGCAGGAATATCGGCGCATCGGCCAATGTTTTCCGGGCCGCATGGAGGGAAGAGAAGCTCTCTTTCGCGCAGGACTCACTCTTTTGGAAAAAGCGCGGGATGAAAAAGGGAAGGCGGCGCAGGAAAAGATTTTCCATCTCGCCCTCAAAGAATTTGAAAAACTCTATCGAACTCCAGGCGCGCCGCTTGAATATCTCGGCAAGTCTCTTGTCTATGAAGCGCTCGGCGATACGGAAGAAGAGGCGAAATGCCTCGAGCTTTGCCTTCGCAAGTTCGCAAAACATCCCCTCCTCTCGATCGTGAAAGAACACATCACCTACCGGATGCATGAAAGCTCTCTCACCCAGCGCACCACCGCCTACCGGATCATCCTCCTCGCCATCCGCCACATTCCCGATCTCCTGGAAAATCCCGATACCCGCTTCCTCATCGAGAGCCTAGAGAAAAACTGGGAGCCCCTTCCCTTCTTTGAGAAAAGTGAAAACCGCCTCGCCCAAATTGCCATTCAGCTCGCTTTTTGGCTGGCTAAGCCCCCCATTCTCGTCGAGATGGCGCAAAATTTGAAGGAAGACAAAGCGCTTCTGGGCAATGCCCTCTTTTCGCTTCTCGAATTAGAGGCCACCGATGAATTAAAACAGTTCCCCTCTCCTCTTTCGATCTCCTCTCTAACAAAACCTTTCCCCGCCCAATTGGAAAAACATCAATTGCGATCGATTTATTACTTAATGAAACAGGCTCTTAAAAATTCTGAGCTAGAGCTCCCGTTTCAGAAACTAAAAAAATGTCATCTCGCCAAATCAGAGCAGATCTATTTCGATGCGCTCGAGATCTGGAAGCTTCTTCTGCAAAAAAATCTCACCGCAGCTTCTCAGATTTTCAAGACCTATCCGCAAGAAGCTCTCCATCAGGAAACTTCTCCTCTCTATTTTCCTTATGGAACTTGGGTTTATTTAACCGAAAAATCAGATCGCCACTTCTCTGCTCTAGAAACTCCTTATCCCCCAACAACTGCCCTACCCAGTCTCTTCCTCACTGGAAAGATCAACGATAAAAAAGGGTGGATCGAGCGGGCCTTTTGGTGGGAGAAAAAAGAACTCTACAGACAACTCGACCTCTTTTACCGCTGCGCAGGAAAAAAACCATGAGACCTAGGGCATGTCGTCAATTAAGCCATGGAGAGCTCTTTGCGGCTTTTCCAGCAGCTTTTCAGGGCCGCCCTTGGCCTAGTCTCTCAACTATGTCCTGCGGGCGGGCCATGAAAATCTGCAGAAAAATCCATCAAAGATCTCCCAGAGGCTTAAATGACGACACGCCCTAAAATTCTCTCTAGTCAATTGGTATACCGCGGATTCTTCGATCTTCGAGAAGATCTGCTCCAACATCCCAATGGACAAACTCTTTCCTATACTAGCCTTGTACTCTCCACTAATGCGGCAGCCGTCCTTGCCCAAGACTCCCAAGGACGCTGGATCCTCAATCGCGAATACCGCCATCCCACAAAAGAAGTTGTCTTGGGCTGCCCCGGAGGGCGCCTTGAGCCAAATGAAGACCCAATCCCAGGCGGCCAGAGGGAACTCTTTGAGGAGACGGGCTATTGGTCTGATGACATTGTCCTCATTGGCTGTTGCTATCCCTTCCCCGCCGTTTGCGATCAAAAAATTTATTTTCTTTGGGCGAAAAATGCCGTTAAAAAAGCGGCGCAAAACCTCGATCCCCTCGAGTTCATTGAGACAGAAGTAAAAACCGATGCCGAGCTGCGCAAAGCCATCCGCGCCGGCACCAACGTCGACGCCGTTCTGTGCGCCGCCCTTTGGTATAAAGACCACTTCTGCTAAACTGGTTGCCTAAAAATATGAGCACGTTACCGAAAGCTTACGATCCGAAACTTGTCGAAGAGAAGTGGTACTCCTTTTGGGAAAAGGGGGGCTATTTCCGCGCCGATGCCCATTCAAAAAAGCCTCCCTATTGCATCGTGATCCCTCCCCCCAATGTCACCGGCGTGCTTCACACCGGCCATGCCCTTGTCGACACTCTGCAAGATATTTTGATCCGCTGGAAGCGGATGCTCGGCTTCGAAACGCTTTGGATCCCCGGAACCGATCACGCCGGAATTGCCACCCAAACAGTCGTTGAACGGCATCTCCTCGCCAAGACAGGCAAGCGGCGCAAAGAGTTTGGCCGCGAAGAATTTATCGATGAAATCTGGAAGTGGAAAGAGACGAGCGAAAAGCACATCATCAGCCAATTGAAAAAATTGGGCTGCTCCTGCGATTGGTCCCGCCTCCGCTTTACGATGGACGAAGAGAGAAACCGCGCCGTGCGCACCGCCTTTAAAAAAATGTTCGACGATGGCCTCATCTACCAGGGCGATTACCTCGTCAATTGGGATCCTGTCACGCAAACGGCTCTCTCCGACGATGAAGTGGAACATGAAGAGCGCGATTCCTCTCTTTGGCACATTCGCTACCCTCTTGCAAATGGAAAAGGGCAGCTGACGATCGCGACGACGCGCCCCGAAACAATGCTGGGCGATACAGCCGTTGCCGTACACCCCGATGACGCCCGCTATCAACACTTGATCGGAGAGAAAATCCGCTTGCCCTTGACAGAGCGGCTCATTCCCATCATCGCCGACTCTTTCGTCGATCCCGCTTTTGGCTCAGGCGCCGTGAAAATCACCCCCGCGCATGATTTCACTGATTCAGAAGTAGGTCTGCGCCATCATCTCCCCTTCCTAAATATCATGACGCCGGATGGGAAGATCAATGAGAAAGGAAATGGCTATGCAGGCCTTTCGATGGAAGAGGCGCGCGCCGCTGTTCTTCGCGATCTAAAGAAACAGGGCTTCTTAGTGAAAGAAGAGCCCCACAAACTGCGCATTGGTCTATCTTACCGCTCGAAAGCTATTGTGCAGCCCTATCTTTCCAAGCAGTGGTTTGTCAAAATGAGCCACTTCAAGGAGAAACTCATCTCCGCCGTCAAGAATCAGCGGGTGAAACTGATCCCTTCTTATTGGGAGCAAACCTATTATCATTGGATTGAACATTTGCGCGACTGGTGCATTTCTCGCCAAATTTGGTGGGGGCACCGCATTCCCATTTGGTACAATAAACACAATCGCAAGCAAATGCTCTGCTACGCAGGAGAAGATGTTCCTCCTGAAGTCAAAAAAGATCCCGATGCGTGGGAGCAAGATCCCGATGTTCTCGATACCTGGTTTTCCTCCGCTCTTTGGCCCTTGAGCACACTCGGATGGCCAGAGAAAACCGCTGAGCTAAAGAAATTCTATCCCATTTCCACCCTCATCACTGGGCATGACATCCTCTTTTTCTGGGTGGCGCGGATGATCCTCATGGGAGAATATATCGAGCATCAGGTCCCCTTCCACGAGACATTTCTCCATGGACTCATCTATGGAAAATCTTACTGGCGCAAAACTCCCGAAGGTTCGATCGTTTACCTAAGTCCCGAAGAGAAGAAAAAATATGATCTGGGCGCTTCCCCGCCTCCCGATGTGGAGTCAAAGTGGGAAAAGATGTCGAAAAGCAAAGGAAACGTCATCGACCCGCTGGAGATCATCGATGAGTATGGCACAGACGCCATGCGCCTCGCCCTTTGCTCCAGCGTCACTCAGGCGCGGCAAATCGATCTCGACCGGCGCCGCTTTGAAGAATATAAGAATTTCGCCAATAAAGTTTGGAATGGCTCCCGCTTTGTCTTTATGAACCTCGAGGGAATCAACCTCGATGAGGGGCTCGATTTCGATCTCCTCACCCTTGAAGATCGCTGGATTCTCTCTCTCCTCAACCGCACCACCCAAGAAATCAACCGCAACCTCACTGAGTATACCTTTGATCGCGCCGCCACCCGCGCCTATGACTTTTTCTGGAATGACTTTTGCGCCACTTACGTAGAGCTGGCCAAACCCGTTCTCTTTGGCAAAGTGGGCAGTCCCGCCCAAAGAGCCAACAAGCAAAAGCTCCTCCTCATTCTCCTCTGCAACTCGATCCGCCTCATGCACCCCATCTCTCCTTTCATCACCGAGGAAATTTTCTCGCTGCTGCGCGCCCAACTCCCCGATCTTAAAATCCCCGAAAGTTGCGACCCCTACACCCGAGAAACCCTCACAGCGCTCCTCTCTCCCGCCTGCATCGTCGCTCCCTATCCCCAACTCATTTCAGAGCAACACATCGATCCCGAAATCGAAAAAACCTTCGCCTTCATGACCGAAATGGTCCATGCCATCCGAAATATTCGAGCCGAGATGCAACTCCCCCCCTCCGAAAAAACCGAACTCCTCCTCTACAGCCTCCCCCATTCTCCCGAATGGAAAACAGTCCAAGCCCACTCCGCCATCCTCACCGCCCTCACCCCCACATCGAAAGTCACCTTCGCCACCCACGAACCCACAACCTTTGGCGCAAGTGTCCTCGTCGGCCCCATCAAGCTCATGATCCCCATCCCCGACTCCCTCCTCTCCAAAGAAAAAACTCGCCTCCAAAAAGAACAAGAGAAGTTAGAAAAGCTGCGCGAATCTACGCAAACAAAACTCGCCAACCAAGAGTTCCGTTCCCGCGCGCCAAGAGAAATCGTGGAAAAATTAGAAACGGCTCTATCGCAAACGGAAAAACAACTCGCCGAAATCAATCAGAAGTTGAAGACCTATTCGTAGAAAGTTGGTGATACCGATCTCTTCTCAGTATATAGATACGATTGTTCACTACACGCGTTAAATTTACGAATATCCGAGATAACCGTTTTTTATCGGTCATGCCCTGCGTATACTGATTGACAAGGTCGTTTATAGGCCCCTCATAGGAAGCTAAATCTTTCAGCGCGGGCGAAGAAATTTCTGCAATGTCGGGAAATGTTTCAAAAATCTTTTTAGCTATCTGATATGCAATCTTCCGATTGTCCTTGAACTTCTCTTGCCTCTCCCGTTTTGAAACCGCTGCTACAGTGGCCAAAATGTCTAAAGAGCTGGGACCGACAGAAGAAGTCATATGTTAATATTCTTGTGGAGTTAATTCATCCCAGTAAGGGAGGAGGGGGGTCCAAAGATTCCATGAGGCCATGAGTTCTTCTTGGCTGACAAAATGGGAGGGGTCGCCGTGCAGCGCATCGAGAAGAAGCCGCTCGTAGGCTTCGGGGGTAGATGTTTGCTCGGGCAAGAAATGTTGTTCTCCCCAAGAAATTTGGGGATTGGGCTGGATGCGGAAGATCAATGGATCTTGGGTCTTGAAAGTGATGGTGACTTCCGCGAAGCGGCTTTTGAGTTTTTTCCCTGCTTCGATGTGGAAGGGAACGCCTTTCCAGCGTTCATTGTCGACAAAGAGCTTGGCCGCCACATAGGTCTCCACGTGGGAGTTGGGATCGACTCCCTTTTCTTCTCGATAGCCGATGTATTGCCCTTTTTGCATCTCTTCGATGCGAACGGCGTTGAGGAAGCGCACCTTTTCAGCGGGAGAGGCGGGCATTTCCATACCGATGAGCGTCATCACCTGCATGATATGGTTCTGCACCACATCGCGGAGCATCCCCGTTTTTTCCCAAAACGGTCCCCGTGAGCCAATGCCAATGTCTTCGCTAATGGTGAGGGTGACCTTTTCCACCTCTTCTCGATTCAATAACTTTTCGATCTCGGGATGACTCTGGCGGAAAGGGATGATCTGCTGCACCACCTCTTTCCCTAGATAGTGGTCGATGCGGTAAATCTGTTTTTCTTTTAAGTGATGCGTGATTTCACTCTGGAGCGTCTCGGCCGATGCTGTATCGGTGCCAAATGGCTTCTCAATGACGATGCGGGTGTGATCGGCAATCAATCCTTTTTCAGAGAGGAGATCAATTGTGGGGGCAAATGTATCGGCTGGAGTGGCGAGATAGTAAACAATATCTCCCTTTATCTCTTTCAAACGATCGATTTGCGCAATCGGGATATATTGGGAGAGCGCCTGATGTTGAAACTGTTCCTTTCTCCCCATTCCAATCAGCTGGAAATTTTCGGGCAGCTCTCCCCTTTTTTCCAATTGCTCGATTGCGGGCAATAGCTTCCCACGCGAGAGATCGCCATTTACGCCGACGATCACGAGCGTCTGCGCGGGAGCCCCTTTCGCAAAGCTCAAAAAAAGAATTGCAATCGCAAGAAAGAGTTTATTCATTGCCCTCATTATAAGGGGTCTTAGGAAAAAGCTCCAATACTAGCCACGGCCAGCTCAGGAAGTCCCTCCCAAAGAGCCACTGTTTCCGGTCCTGCTAAAAAATTAATAATATAGTTGGTGCCTAACGTAGCCGCTATCGTAAGAAGCACATTTTTCCACACCAACTTCTTAACCTCTTCTGTCTTAATAACTAACATTGCTTGAACGGTATTTCCTAAAATTCCGCTAAATATCGCATTGCGAATGATGGCCACCCTATAAGGCTTACCTAAATTCCCCATATGCCTAAATAGACTAATCGTCCCGCTTGCCCAACTGACTGGAACTGTGAACATGGAACCTCCTTGAAAAAAATAGCATATTTATACCAGAATTTTGAAATTCCATGAACAAAAATCGATAATTTCACACCCTTATTTCAGCCTCGATTTTTAAACATAAAAACGATATAATATTTAAAAAACATTAGGGTTAATTCTATGGCAGCACCTATTAGTTCTTCTTCCAGCTCAAGCACCCCTATTCCAGCCAAGGTGTGTGCCGTCTGTCAAACGACCGAAACTCTGAAAAAATGCGACGCCTGCAAATGGATCTCCTATTGCGGCCCTGATCATCAAAGACAAGACTGGCCCTCTCATAAAAAAATCTGCCAATCTGTCTGCAGAAAGCAATATGAAGAATATAAAAAAAGTTCCAATCAAACCCACGTAGATGCGGCTCAAGAAACGTCTAGGAAAATTGAACAAACCATTGACGCTATAATTCCCTCAACGATAGATGCCCTTTCCCAAATTCTGATCCTACAGCCTCTGATGGAAGCTGCAATGAAAAGGGGAGACGATGAGGAAGTGATCCGTACGGGTCTTAAACTCGCCACTCTTTCTGAGCAAATCCTTCAAGAAGAAGAAAAGCAGCTCGAACTGCATCGAGAACGGAAGCGCCATCTAAAGTCGATAGAAAGAAATGTCGCAGAATTTAAGGAATTGCCCTCTGCTCAGAGAAGTTCTTCAGCGGAGGCTGCATTTATTTCATGCACTAAACAAACTATAGCGATGCGGAAAGGAATCTTAAAAGAACTCTATCATAACCTAACCGTCGCTTATGAGAATAAATTAGCAAATCTAGCCATTCAGTATCCTCACTCTAAATTTAATGAAAAAATAGCACTTCTCGAAACTGCCATAATGTATGCGAAAAAAAGTGAACAATCCGCTGACAAAATCGCTGCACTAACAAACCTGCTCGAGAGGAAAAAAAGATCTGCTCCCCGCTAAGCTTCCCTGATTTTTAAAGCCTTTTCTCGGGCGACGAGGTCGAAGAAGGTGTGGCTTTCGCGGACGATGACGGGGCTGAGGAAAAAGAGAGCGATTAGGTTGGGGAAGGCCATGAGGCCATTCATGATGTCGACGAGGGCCCAAACGACATCGAGGCTTAGGAGAGAACCCGCGAGCACAACGGCGATGAAGGCGAGGCGAAAGGGGAGAAGGTAGCGATCGCCGCAGAGATATTCCAAACACTTTTCCCCGTAGTAGGACCAGCCGAGAATCGTGGAGTAGCCAAAGAGAATGATCCCAATCGCCACAATCCAAGCTCCGCCGGGAATGACCGATTCAAAAGCGCGGATGACGAGGGGGGCGCCATTGAGAGCGATTCCATTTGCATCGACGGCGCCAAACACGCCCGTGACGCAGATGACGAGCACGGTAATGGTGCAGATGATGAAGCTGGAGAGAAAGACGCCTGTCATCGAAATCAACGCCTGGCGGCCTGGAACGTCCGTTTTTGCCGCTGCCGCTGCGATGGGGGCGCTGCCAAGCCCCGCTTCATTGGAAGAAATGCCCCGCACGATGCCCAATTGAATCGCCGTCATCATGCCAGCGCCTAAAAATCCGCCGACCGCGGCATGACCTGTGAATGCATTCTTAAAAATCAGGTAGAAACTGCCTGGAATTTGATCGGCCTTCATAAAGAGAATGAAGAGTCCGCCTCCCATGTAAATCAGCGCCATGACAGGGACGAGGATGGCATTGACTTTGCCCAAAGAGCGGATGCCTCCTAAAATCACAGCTGCCGTCAGAAGAGCGAGAACGGCTCCCGTCCAAAGTGGGGGCACTTGAAAGAGCTCATACATGGCCGCTGCAATGGAATTGGACTGGGTGAGATTGCCTCCCGCAAAGGCGGAGAGTGTTCCGCAAACCGCAAACAGCACGGCGAGCCATTTCCAGCCGAGTCCCTGCTCGATGTAGTGCATGGGACCGCCGCACATTTTCCCTTTGCTATCTACTTTGCGAAATTTGACAGCTAAAATCGCCTCGGCATATTTCGTCACCATCCCGATCAGCGCAACGACCCACATCCAAAAAATAGCGCCAAAGCCGCCGGCCATTACAGCCGTTGCCATGCCGGCGATGCTGCCGATTCCAATGGTGGCCGCAAGCGCTGTCATCAGCGACTGGAATTGGCTGATATCTCCAGCCGATTGATTGTCTTGTCTAGAAAAAGCCAATTTCAAAGCGTAGGGAAGATAGCGGATCTGCATCCCTTTCAGCCGAACAGTGAAATAGATTCCCACTCCAAGAAGGAGATAGATGAGGAATCCTTCCCACAAAAAAGCATCGAAGCGAACTAAAAACTCTTTCACAAACTTGCTGCTCTCCGCTCAAATTTCAGTAACTTCTCAAAACTCTCTGTTTCAGCGACGACAATGGCAGAGAGGCCGAAGAGTCCCACGAGGTTGGGGAATGCCATCAGTCCATTCATGATATTGGCAAAACTCCAAACTGTTTGAAGGCTTAACACAGCTCCAGGAATCAAAACGAGAGTGAAGAGAATTCGATACCAGAGAACCACCCGGATTCCAAAGAGATATTCCATGCATTTTTCGCCATAGTAAGCCCATCCTAGGATGGTCGAATACCCAAAAAGAACGACAGAAATCATCACGACCAGACTTCCATACGGAAAGACATTTTCAAAGGCTTGAAGAGCCATAGAAGATCCAGAGAGGACCCTTCCATCCGTCCCCACTTTTCCTAGCAATCCAGTAACGGCAATGGCAAGACCGGTAATGGTGCAGACGATCATCGAAGTGATGAAAACGCCGCTCATGGAAATCAATGCTTGGCGCCCGGGGACATCCGTTTTAGCCGCTGCCGCTGCAATGGGGGCGCTCCCCAAGCCAGCTTCCGTTGAAAAGACGCTCCGAGAAACACCATATTGGATTGCCATCATGATGGAGGCCCCAGCAAATCCCCCAAAGGCCGCCTGAGGCGAAAATGCCTGCCGGAAAATCTCCCCCATCGCCTGCGGCAACGCCTCAATTTTCAGCAAGATGACGATCATTCCCCCTGCGATATAAAAAAGGGCCATGGCAGGAACGAGCCAGCTGGAAATTTTGCCAATGCTCTTGATCCCCCCAAAGAGAGCGATTCCCGTCAGAGCCGCGAGGATAATCCCCACAATCATCGGATCGATGTGAAGCGATTCTGTCACCGCCCCTGCAATGGAGTTGGCCTGTACCATATTGCCTGTTCCAAGAGCTGTGATCGCTCCCACCAGGGCAAAGAAAATGGCCAGCCCCTTGGACTTGAGACCTCTTTCCAAATAATACATAGGACCGCCGCACATTTCCCCTTTTTCATCCAGGGTGCGGTATTTCACCGCCAAAATCGCCTCGGCATATTTGGTCGCCATCCCCAACAAGGAGGCAACCCACATCCAAAATAAAGAGCCTAGGCCCCCCATTGCAATCGCCGTGGCTACTCCCGTAATACTTCCAATCCCAATCATTCCCGCGAGCGCCGTCATCAAGGCTTGAAACTGGCTGATATCCCCAGCTGCCTTATCATCTTGTCTTGTAAAGGCAAGTTTTAAAGAATAGGCGAGATAGCGAAACTGGATGCCCCTTAACGCAATCGTGAGGTAGAGCCCCACGGCGGTTAAAAGAACGAGGAGAGGAGCTCCCCAAACCCAATTTTCAATTCTCACGAGCCAAGCTTCAAGGGATGTCATAAAAAGGGATCCTTTCATTTTTTACTCCAAAATGATACGTTCCTTTCTCTTTTTGTCCCAGTCAAAAAAACGGGGTTGTAATGAATCGAATCATTTTTTAACCTGATTTCCCATGGAACTGCCTTGCCCTGCCGAACTCAAAGAGGAATTCCCCCTATCGCGCCCTGCGAAGGCGTTCATCGCTGCCGCAAGAAAAACAGCTGAAAATATTTTACAAAGAAAAGATGAGCGGTTGGCGGCCATCGTGGGCCCCTGCTCGATCCATGACCCAGAATCGGCCTGTGAATATGCCGGGCGAATAAAAAAATTGGCGCAGGAACTAGAAAAATCTCTTTTCCTCGTGATGCGCCTTTTTGTGGAAAAGCCGCGCACCCGCCTCGGCTGGAAAGGGATGGTCTACGACCCCCATTTAGATGGATCGAACGACATCGCCATGGGACTCAGGCTCTCCCGCCGCCTCTTCGTCGAAATGGCGGAGCGGGGCGTCCCTTGCGCAACAGAGCTTCTCGAGCCCCTAATCGTCCCCTATTTCGACGATCTCATCACTTGGGGATTGGTGGGCGCCCGCACTTCCGCATCGCAGCCCCACCGGCAGCTCGCTTCGGGACTTTCTTTCCCCGTCGGATTTAAAAATGACATCCATGGGGAACTAGATGTTGCCATTTCAGGAATCATCACCTCCCGCCTCGCCCATTCCCATATTGGAATCGATCCCCAAGGAAAAATCGCCGCTGTGAAAACCCACGGCAATCCGCTCACTCATCTCATCCTTCGGGGAGCTGAGCAAAACCCCAATTACGACCCCGCTTCGGTCGACAAGGCGCTCCGCATTCTGCAAAGTCAACATCTGGAGCCGCGCCTCATCATCGACTGTTCCCACGGCAATTCGGCGAAGGATCATCGCAAGCAGCGCCTCGCTCTCGAATCGGTCACTCTGCAATCGCTCGAAAACAAAGCCATCGCTGGCTTTATGTTGGAGAGCCATCTCTTCGCCGGCAAGCAGCCCCTCGGCGACGACCGCTCGCTTCTTCACTATGGCGTCTCGATCACCGACCCTTGCATCGGTTGGGAAGAGACAGAACTCTTGCTCCGATCCACATCGATTAGTTCTGTCCAGAAATGATGGTTCCAAGTTTCGATCAGAGTCCCCTCTCCATTCACGATCTGAATTCGATAAGTCAAGATCCTTTGATCGGGATTAGCAACCGGGAAAAAATAAGTGGTAAAGTCCCTCCTTCGATCCATTGGATGGACAAATTCCTTTTGCGTATTATCCCAAAAACGAACTGTTGCGATCAGGGTCAAATCAGTGCGAAAAATACTTCGTGGAAAATCCCAACTGATCAATAGTCTTTGCCCTTCTGGCGGACATCCCTGCCTTGGATCGGGCGTCTTCACATGGCTGCTCGCCAACCATTCCCTGTCGACCCATTCTTGCTGCACATACAAATGGTTTTTATAGCACCCGGTTAAACTATTGCAGAGGATGGCAAAAATCAGTACTCTATTTCTCATGGTAAAAAGCGTAGCTGGCATTATTTTTTCTCCCGATCGCTCCTCAGTCCTACTCATCCAGCGGCGCGACGTCCCTGTTTGGGTCCTTCCTGGCGGCGGCATTGAGCCCTCAGAAACATCTGAGAATGCCATCTTGCGGGAAATTTTGGAAGAAACAGGTTTTACAACCCGCATCCTCCGCCTCGTCGGCGCCTACACTCCCATCAATCGCCTTGCCAAGTCCACTCACCTCTACGAATGCGTCATTCTTTCCGGCGCCGCCGCCTCCAGCAGCGAAACCAAAAAAGTGCAATTCTTTCCCCTTATCTCTC
Source organism: Chlamydiales bacterium (assembly GCA_035480535.1). Lineage (GTDB taxonomy): Bacteria > Chlamydiota > Chlamydiia > Chlamydiales > SM23-39 > DATIHQ01. The sequence goes on along the minus strand of DATIHQ010000072.1, from coordinate 56,721 downwards.
TTCCCAAACTCATCCCTCCCCCCTACCCCGATTGGATCGCCGACTCCCTCCTCCCCGGCCCTCCCCTCCACAAAAAACTCACTAGCGTCACCTACGCGACGCTGCTTAGAAACCTTTTCCTGCACCCCTTGCTAGTATTCAGATTTCTCCTCGCCCGTCTTGGGTGGGCCATCAACACGTGAGGCTTCTTATTCGAGCCAGGGAACAAGAAGCCTGAGGACATTGCCTAAAAAACCCCAATCATCCTATACTTGTCCGCGGAAAAAATATGAATGCTTGGATCCTCGAAGACCGCTATAGAATGACTTTCGCTATCTGGAGCGAGAGCGTAAACAGTTTTTATGAGAGAGTCTCCCGCATCGGTACGTTTTGCGCTGAAAAATATGACCATGCCAAAAAATTGGCAATTGATTCTGTATTCACCAAGCTCAGCATCACTAACGACCAGGTCAATACTTACATAAAGAGCGGCTCTTATCAAAAAATCCGAGGAGCCAGAACCGAGCTCAAAAATCTGCAAGAAAGAATTAAACTGCTTGCCGCTGACTGTTTGCGCTATTTGGATAAGCCTAACTTTGTATTTGATCCCATTCAGCCTGATTTGTTCAGCAACTATGACTCTGAAGTAGAAGCCTCTGACTCCGAATTAGAAATCGAGCCCGATGGGGATGAGATTGGTTTCGGCGATTTCCCTCTAATTCCTGCCATCCATATAGCTCCCGATGTTCCAAATCTTGTTCCAGATATTACGGATGCTCCTCCACAGCAAGTGCATCCCCCAGAAGTTATCATAGACATCGGACACCCCCACCGCCGCCGCCCAGTTCGGCCGCCCGAGCCTTATGAAGACGATTTCGCTTTGTAAAAATTTAGTTTAAGCATATCGTGTCATCTTCATTTTGGAGTCGCTGTTGGGAACTGGTTCGCTCGACTGCTTGATGCACGAAACCCGCTCGTTTTCTCCGCCAAAATATGTGGTTGAGTCGGCGCATATAAAAAGCATGGGCGAGTATGAAGAGATGTATCGCCGATCGATTGAGGAGAGCGATGCTTTTTGGTTGGAACAGGCCCAAACTCTTGAATGGATCCGCCCTCCAACAGTCGCCTGCAAATATGAGTGGGCTGATGGGAAGATTTCTCATAGTTGGTTTGAAGATGGGCAAATCAATGTCTCTGTGAATTGCCTCGATCGCCATCTGAAAGAACGGAGAGATAAAGTAGCGATTCTCTGGCAGGGAGATCTTGAATCTGAGCATGCTTCCTTGACCTATGGAGAGTTGCATGAGGCCGTTTGTCGTTTTGCCAATCTATTAAAATCAAAAGGCGTGAAGAGGGGCGATCGGGTCTGCATCTACTTGCCGATGATCCCCGAAGCTGCCATCGCGATGCTCGCCTGCGCGCGGATTGGAGCGATCCACTCCGTTGTCTTTGCTGGCTTTAGTGCCGAGGCGCTGACGCATCGAATTCAAGATTGCGGCTCCAAGATCCTCATCACGGCAAATATGGGACTGCGCGGTGGGAAAAAAATCGCCCTGAAAGAGCTGGCCGATGAAGCCGTTGAGAAATGTCCTTCGATTGAAACGGTTCTTGTCGTGAAGAGAACTGATGACGCCTGCCGCATGGGGAAAAAGGACGTATGGGTCCATGAAGCGCTGCAAGGAAAAAGTCCCGATTGTCCCGCCGAGGCGATGAATGCCGAAGATCCTTTGTTTATTCTCTATACATCTGGCTCCACGGGAAAACCAAAAGGAGTCGTTCACACGCAGGCGGGCTATTTGCTCCATGCAGCCCTCTCTCACAAGTTGATTTTCGATATTCATGAGGACGACATCTATTGGTGCACAGCCGATGTGGGGTGGGTGACGGGGCATAGCTACATGATCTACGGGCCGCTTGCCAATGGATGCACGACGCTTCTTTTTGAGGGAACGCCCACCTACCCGGATGCGGGGCGCTTTTGGGAAATTGTGGATCATTATAAAGTGACCGTTCTCTATACAGCGCCAACTGTGATCCGCACCCTCATCGCAAAGGGAGAAGCCTATCCAGATAAATACAATCTCAGCTCTCTTCGCATTTTGGGATCGGTGGGCGAGCCGATCAATCCAGAGGCATGGACCTGGTATCATGAAGTCATTGGCAAGGGAAAATGTCCCATTGTCGATACTTGGTGGCAAACGGAGACGGGGGGCATTCTCATCACTCCCCTTCCTGGCGCTCACACGCTAAAACCAGGCAGCGCTTCCCGTCCTTTTTTTGGCGTGGAGCCAGTGATTTTGCGCGATGACGGAACGGAATGCGGCCCGCAAGAAGGAGGCGCGCTCTGCATCAAAAAACCTTGGCCGGGAATGATGAGAACCATGTGGGGCGATCCGGACCGTTTTGTCCGCACCTATTTTTCCACCTTCAAAGACCTCTATTTTACAGGCGATGGATGCAAAATCGATGCAGAGGGGGATTATTGGCTGTTGGGGCGGATGGATGATGTCGTCAATGTTTCAGGGCATCGCATTGGAACTGCAGAAGTGGAGAGCGCGCTAGTGAGTTTTGAAGCCATTGCGGAGGCGGCTGTCGTTCCCATTCCCCATTCAATTAAGGGGCAAGGGCTCTATGCATTCATTGTTTTGGTGGAGGGGACAACTGTCAGCGCTTCACTGAAAAAGCAGATTCTACAGCATGTGCGCAAGGAAATCGGGGCCATTGCTGTTCCCGACCAGATTCAATTTGCCGATGCGCTCCCTAAAACTCGTTCGGGGAAGATCATGCGGCGCATCCTCCGCAAGATTGCGGAAGGGAACACAGAAGATCTCGGCGACACCTCCACGCTCGCCGACCCCAAACTCCTGGAACGGCTGATTGAAATCTCAAGGGCACTTACGAAAGGATAAAAAATTCACCACCGAGATCACAGAGAACACAGAGGCGCGATGCGCGCATTTTTATTTTTCCTCGGTGCTCTCGGTGGGCTCGGTGGTGAAAAAATTTACAACAGGATTTCGATTTCGACGCCGAGGACTAGCGCATCTTGGATCGTGCCGAGTCCTTTGGGATCGATGACATATTGCACATCAGGAGTGATCGTAAGCCAATGCGTCGCCTGAATCCAATAGTTTAACTCCAGTATGGTTTCCGCTGTCTGCGGCTGATTTCCATGTGGAGTCATGAATCCCTGCCGCTTCGCTTGCTGCTCCAGGTGACGTAGGTCGGAACTGTAGCGGCCATAAGCGGCGCCAATCGCAATCGCATCGTCTTTGCGGCTGGGGATAAATCCTTTGTAGACAAGCCCCGCTGCAAAGAAAAAAGGAAACTCATTCCGATTGTTGGGAGCGAAAAGAAAGGCGCCGAAAGGAGTGAGTTGCTGGGTTTTGTGCCGATAAACCATCTGATCGATTAAGAAATAATAGCCAAAATTCCCCCTTTGCGTCCCTCCCTCAAATACATCGAACCTTCCTGTCACATAATAACCGCCAACTCGATAGTTGCCCGGCAGACCCGTGTCCTCTTTTCCTTGATTGAGCAGATAGGCCCACTCTGTAATCCACATCACTCCCAGCCTGCTGTCGAACGTGAAATTCGCCCCATGATATTTGTTCTTAAAGATGTTCTTATTCTGGTTGTAGCAGGCGAATTGCATATTGAAAGAAGGAATCGGTCGAAATTGGAGATAGGCCCCCCACGTCGCATTGGGGAGCGTCGAAAAATCTGTGTTGAAATAGATAGAAACTGGGTTGCCAAAGAAGGCGTTGTTTACATAATAGGCGTAGAGTGGACTCGCAAGAAAATCATTGCCCGGGTCAAGCCGGCCCGCTTTAGCGGAGATCTTCCCTTCATACGCTGTCTTTTTCAAATAGAGTTCGTTTAAAACATAGGTTTCGGTTCCATAGAGCTGCGCAACTTCAAACTGATTTCCAATCTTTGTCGCGGAGAGATTATTCCCATGCCGAACGATAAAAGAGGCAAAGAAAGTAGTCCCCGTCGCCTTCATGATCTTTTCAAGATCAAAGGTGAGAAAGAGACCAAAGGAGCCGGCATTGGCAAAGCCATGATGCTTGCCCCCCACCGGATTTCCGAGCAAATCATTCGAATAGCTCCCGGCGATATCCAGACCCCAGTCGCGAGCTGCCTCGCGCGCGCCGTTCCAATCCCCCGTCATCAACAATCTGGGACCCTCTTCCTCATTCGAAACAGACTGACGAGCCAGCGGGCGCACTCCATGCCAATCTTTCTGGAGCGGTTCATCTGCCAAAAGAGATCCGAATAGAATAATGAAAAGGAGAACTCTCATTTCTTTATTTTCTTCGATTGTCAATTAAAATCCTAGTGAGTAGAATTCTCTGCTTTTGAAGGAACTTTGCTATGAAACGATGGGTTGCCGCTATTCTTCTCTTAGGACTTGCAGCTTTTGCGAATGACTTTACCTGGGTATTCAATCGAACTCTTTTGGAACAAAGACTCCCCCCTGGTGTGGATGTTGACGGATTGACCCGAGCTTTGGAAAAAGAAGGGATTGATGTAGAGTTCGAAAAGCGGAAAGAACTCATTCTTTGGACAGGAAAACGGGTCTCTATTTCCCTGGCAGCCATCTCTTTTAACCCCTACCATCTTTGGGTCGCCGTCGAGGGGCGAAAAACGCTCGATGAATGCACAACGGATGAACTGGCAGAGCTTTACGATGCGATTTGGATGGGGCGAAAAGCGATTGCAGAGACAACCGGCGCAGCTCACTTTATGATCTTCACCGCTGAACAGCCAAGAGCTGGGCAAAGAGGCTCCTCCGTGGGATTTGAAATCATCCCCTACGGTTTTGGCGGCGGTGAACAAGTCATGGATGCCGTCGAAAAGAACACTTTGAATGATTATGTGTTCTACAATCGTCTATGTCTTCGGGAGGTTTCTCATTCTCCCGAAACACTCGAGGCAATTCGGGAAATACTCCCCACTCTTCAACCTGTGGTCCCCCCCGAAAACCCCCAAGGCCTTTGGACGCAAAAATTCCTCCGCCACACCGAAGCGCTCCATGAAAATATCCAATCTATCCATGATTTGCTGATCCAATATGGCATCCTCGTTAAAGGAGAAGTGCCCCCCCTCCCCGAGCAACAAACGGGAGCCATCCATGAGGTCTTGATCAACCATGACAAATGCGCCCTGTGCAATCCAAAAGTGATTGAAAACCAATTGATCTGCGAATGGAAAGATGTCTATGTTCTCCTGAATCACAAGCCGATCACTATCGATGGAGATTTCCTGATCATCCCCAAGAGACATCAATGCACCTTCGATCTCACCCGCGAAGAGGCGATTGCCTCTTTCCAAGCAATCATTGCTTTTAAAAAGCTCTTTGCAGAAACGATGGGTTCAAACCATTGGGTCTGTTACATTCAGGATGGCCCCCTAGTCGGCCAAACAGTGCCCCATACGAATATCCATTTTCTCCTGTTCCCCAACCGGCTGAATATCTCCATTTGCGGTCTGCAGCAAATTCACAATCAACGGCGCATTCTCTCCCATGAGGCCCTCCGCTCGAGCTGTGAAAAATTCAAACCAAAACTTCAGGAACAACTGCGTTCTGCCAATCTGTGAAGAGTGATGTATTGGCTCTCCTTGGAAACGCTCTGGATGCGCTGCAAAGAGAGGCGATAGACGATTTCCTCAATGCTAAAAGGAGTCTTTTGCTCGATCGCCTCTACCACCGCTAAAGCGGCGAGAAAGGTGCCTGTGCGCCCCACGCCTGCGCTGCAGTGCACCGCAAGCAAAGTGTTGGCAGCAGATAATTCCCGCCTGACTCGGATGACGAGATCCAAAAGCTCGCCGGGATCCACCCCTTGCCGATCTTTCCAATGGGCCATTGCAAAAGCGTGGATCGGATAGACGCCTGATCCTGTAGGAATGGATAAAACATCGGAAGACAACAACCCCTCCCAATAGGGATGGCATTTTTTCTCCTCGCCTTCATAAGAACCGGTTAAGCGGACGAGATGAGTGACCCGATGGGTCGTCAAAAGCTTGAAAAAATTGGGGACATCCTTTGATCTCGGCCCTTCGCAGGCGATATAAGGCTTATCTCCCAAATAGATCGTGCTCGCATTGTAGTAGGGAACCGTATTGTTATAGGCAAAAGCCTCCGTCCCAGCGGCTCGAACAAGATCATTCAAGATCAGATGTTCCGCAATCTCATATCCAGCTGTTGTCCAAATAAAACGGCGCGTCTTCTCGATATTCTCAAATTCATCCTCTAGGGCCGCATCTGATTTCCCCGCTTCAAATCCTTTGAACTGCCTCCCTTTTTGGAAAGCTCGCCACCGACTCTCCACCTTCTCTTGCAATGACATGGATCGCTCCTTTCCCATAGATGATGCGACAGTTGCAGAAAATGGTCAATTTTCTTTACAGTGTCCACTCTTTTTTAACGGAGACTAACTTATGAAGAAAATGACCGCGTGCTGCATTGCCCTGTCCAGCCTTTCCACTGCTTCTGCCGATATCAAATTCGCTCTGAACCAATTGGTCTATGAAATCAGGAATCCTCAAACAATGTCTAAAGACTTTCGGACCTGCGTCGAAAAAATCGGGGAATATCTAGCGATGGATGTCTACGAGCATCTGAAATCGAAGGAAGTAGAGTTAACCACTCTAACAGGCGGGGTGGCCACCCATTCCATCTGCGTTGAAGATCCTGTACTCGTCGCTCTTCTCAGAGGCGGCTTGCCTCTTTGCCTAGGCGCTCAAAAGATTTTCCCCTACGCCGATGTGGGATTCATCGGGATTGCCCGGAATGAAGAGACGCTGCAGCCAAAGACCGATTACGTTGCAATCCCCGACGTCCAAGATCGTACGGTCATCATTATCGATACGATGATTGCAACGGGCGGCTCTATGCTCGATGCGATTAAAACGATTCAAAAAGGAAAGCCAAGAAAAATCATTCTCTTGGCGGGAATTTCAGCTGAATCTGGAATTGAGCGGATATTGGAATATAGCTCAGACGTGCAAATTTTCTCTGCGGCCATCGACCCTCTTCTCAACCATAAAGGCTACATTGTCCCAGGTCTTGGAGATGCGGGAGATCGCAGTTATGGGTTCAAGCGGTTTAGATAGTATTGCGTAGGGAAATCATTGGGATACTTTTCTAAGATCGCTTGGAATTGGGCTTGGCTGTTCACGCCCTGATGATAAGCCTCAAAGGCCTCTGTAAAAAGGGAGGCAAGTTCTCTTTGCTGAGGCGTTGCCTTCTCTTTTAAAGCCATGAGTTCAAAGACTTTGAGTTTATTCTTTTTTCCCTTGAGTTCGACGTCGTCGATGGGGCGCACCAGAAATTGATCTTTGATTTTGAGGTAAACCTCTTCCCCAATGAGAATGGCTGTATGATAGGTTTTATTGATTTGCTCAATCCGATGGGCTGTATTGACAGAGTCGCCGATCGCCGTATAATTCATCCTCTCCTGCGTTCCAAAATTCCCAACGATCGCTTTTCCTGTATTGACCCCAATCCGGCAATGGAATTCAGGCCGATTCCTCTCTTTTCTTCTTTGATTGAGCTTGGCCAGCTCCTCTTGGCATTCAAGAGCTGCAATACAGGCTTGTCTCTCCCCATTCTCTACAGTATGAGGCGCCCCCCAAAAAGCCATGATGCAATCGCCAATGTATTTATCAATCGTCCCCCCATGTTTTAAGATCACTTTGGAGAGAACATCAAAAAACTCAGCTAAAAGAGCGGTCACCATCTCAATGGGATATTCATCGGCAACAGGAGTGAAATCGACAATATCGGCAAAAAGGATGGCGATTTCCTTTTTTTCTCCACCGAGAACGATCTCTTGTTTTTTCTCAATGAGCTCTTGCACAATTTCCCTAGGAACATATTTATTAAACGAACGGATCGCCACCCGCAGAGCTGCAATGGAAGAATCCATGAGGCTGATCTCTTCGATCTCAGAATCTACCCGCACTTCTTTTTCCAGCTGCAGGTGGGTGATCTGATTCACCTCTCGAGATAGAATCACAATCGGCCGAGAAATATGTCTCGCAAAAAAGATCACCAAAACAGCCGCAACCAGAAGAATTCCTAAGCAAATTAAAACCATTTGTCTTTGAGTATTAAAGGCTTCGGAAAAATAATCAGAGAGAGGATCTACAATCAAGATGAGCCAATTCTTTGCGAAAGAGGCGGGGAAATGGTGGATGGAAGAGAGATATTTTTCCCCATCGATCTCAAGGAGAAAATCATTTTGCTGATCTTTTGCAAACTGGGCATACGCAGCAGAGACAATCGGATTTTGTTCGTTGACAGGAATCAAGATTTGTCCCGATTCGCTCAATACAAAGGCTTTTCCTTTTTTTCCGATCGTTTGACTATTCAAAAATTGGGAAAAAATATTCAAAGAGAGATCGGCGGCAATGACAGCCTTCAACTGACCTGCTTCATCATAGATGGGCTTGGCCACGGCAATTCCCGGATCTCCTGTGGGATCGTAAGTGAACACATCGGTCCAAAACAGCTTCTTTTCCTTCACCGCTCCCACATACCAGGGACGAGCGCGAGGATCATATCCGCGCGACGGGATTTCCTCCGCCGAAATCGTTTTCAAATCTGTGTCGAGGTAAGTCCAAACTTCTTTATCCTTTCCTTGCGAGCGCTCCACAAGCATCATTGCATAGACAGTGCCCTTTGGCGTTCGCTGCGATGGACCGAAATAAAATGGCTTATCTGTGATGGACAAATTGAAAACGATCAATGCGCTCCCATCGGGAGTCCCCACATAATAGGCATACAAATTGGGGTGATATTTCACTTCATCGAGAAAAAACGAGATCAACGGCTGATTTTCACTCGCAACCTCTGGATGGCGCAGGAACATCCCTACGCCAATCTGCGGCAGCCGCTCCATGCTTTCCAGCATGCAAGACATCCTCTCGATAATCAATGCGCTGATCCGATTGATGGTCTCCTGAGAGTACCTCCGAATATCTTGCAGATTTCTCGTGTAGACAAAGGAGATGATCACAACAGAAGAAACAGTCAATAAAAAGAGAAACAGAACTAGAATTTCTGTGCGCAGTTTCCTCTTTCCAAACCAGCGAGAGATCATCCAACACCTTTTTTTCACCATAATCAAAGACAAAAATTCAGAGAAGGAAGAAAATAGTCTTATTTAACGAGGAATGATAATTATGTTTTTACCTACACTAGTTTCAAGTTTTTATTTACTAGCAACCGCGCCCATCCCTCAAGCCCCCATCCTCGAGGAAGCCGTTCAAGTCGTCCGCAGCCACCACCTAGAATCTGCCGATGGCAGATTAGCCTTTCTCACAGAAGAACTCTCCCCATTTGTCCTAGCGGCTGACGAACTCAACCGGGAAATCCAGACCCTCGCTCTCCAAATTCAAACCATGGAAGAGAAAGAACAAGTCATCGCGCTCACCGATCAGCTCACCGAGAAAATGGGGCTCATGACAGAAATGCTCCCCACGCTGCAAACGGCGCTTCTCATTGAAAATGACCTTGAGCAGCTCGACACCATCCTCAGCAAAGACGACCCCTTAGACGCCGACGAGCAAGACCTACTCCTCCGGCTGGCGACCCTTTGCTCCTACCTCGACGCCCGCCACCCCTCCCCCGTGTAAGGGAGGTCCTGAGGTGGGGGAGAAAAGCCCTCAGTCCCATGACCCAAGACGTAATACGAATATCAGCGCGGAGGAAAGAACTGAGTTAAGCGCGGAGAACGCTGAGGTGGGGATGCCCCACACCCCAAAAAATTCAATTTTTTTGCGAAGCATTTAAATTATTGGGAGCGTGAGGGCTTCCCTCACCTCTGCGTCCTCCGCGGCTATCTCCCTTCGCGCGTCTCGCGCCTCCGCGCTGATATTCGTATTACGTTTCCGTTCATAAGCCTGATACTCCCTCCTCAAATTAACAGGAGGGCGAAGACGAAGGCGAAGAGCGCGAATGATTCCACAATGCCGAGCGCGACGATCGTCTTCCCATAAATCGCGGGCTGCTTGGCGGCTGCTTGGATGGCGGTGACGGCGCACTTCCCTTGCAGAATCGCAGAGACCATGATCGCGAGACCCACGAAGAGGCCAATGCCAATCCCGGCAATGCCTGTGAGACTGCCCCCTTTAATCGCCCCTTTCATCAGAATCATGAGAATGAATCCGTAAATCGACTGAGAAGAGGGAATGGCTGAGAGGGCGATGAATTTTCCATGTCCTTCGTCAACGCGAGTCATGACGCCGTGAGAGGCCATCCCCGCGATCCCGCAGCCTATCGAGCTGCCAATACATCCAAGACCCATCACTACTGCCGGGCCAATCATATCAATGTCCATAGAGAAATCTCCTATTATTTAATCTTGCGTAAGCGGAGGGGGTTAAAGAGGCGGCCGCCCCCCTCGAAACTATAATGGTACCATTCCAAGAAGTTGAGGCGAAGGCCATGGATCACCCCCGCCATGGTCGTCAGTGTCATATTCACAATGTGTCCAATGAGGATCACCACAAATCCCCCGACGAGTCCCAACTTAACCCCCATGTCATTGAAGGTGCTCGCCATAATCATCCCCGCAAGAGCCAGGGCATAGAGGCGAAGATAGGAAAGGACGTCGGAAAAGACCTGGATGGCATTGGTCATCTCATAGAGGGCCATCCATTTTTTCTTCTGGAGTAAAGCGATGAGGAAGACGAGGCCAAGTCCCACATAAACCATCTGCTGGCCAATCGCGTAGGCCAAAGGCTTGGAAATCCATCCCATGAAATTGACAATCGAGGTAGCGACGACAATCGAGGGGAAATAGAGGTAGGCGCCCACCATGAAAATGATCCATCCAATGCCCGCCGGATTCCGTTTAATGTAGCGAAGGAAAGAGAGCGATACGTGGACGAGGCCGACGAAGAGAGAAAATTCAAGGAGGATGCTCCCATAAAACTCGGTGAGAGCGTCGTATTTGAGGGTCCCCTCCTCGACACGAGAAGCCTTGACGAGGAAGTCGTGTCCATCCTGTGCAGTGGCCACTGCGGGAAATTCTTGAACATACTCCCGATAGACTTCATCTTTCATTTCGATATGATACTCTGCTTTCTTCACTGCTAAATAGTGGAGAAAGGACGTTTTACGGAAAGGATTGTCGGGGCCTATTTCTATTCCGAAGAAAGAGGCCGTTAAAATGCCCCAAAGAATGCAACAGGTACTGATGATGAACATCAGTTTGATGAATCTTTTGCCAAAACCAGAGGCTTTAGGGAATTTCCATTTGAGAACAAGGGCGATGAGAAGATAGATAAGGCCATACCCAGCATCTGAGACAATCATAGCAAAGAAGAAGGAAAAGAAGATTAAAATCCAAAGGGATGGATCTTTATCGGTCGCGGCAGGCGTGTCGAATACGTGAACGAGATCCTCGCCAATCTTTGCAGTCCCTTTATTTTCTATGTAGGTGGGAAGAGAATCTTTCGTCTCAATCGCGATTTCTTCGCAGTTGACATCGAGGCCGCTTAAAAGGCCAAAGAGAGCTTTGATTTTGGTTTCTGGAATCCAAGCTTCGATCGCAAAAATCGACCCATCTAGGGGCCTTGCCGCATCATGTTTAGCCAATTGAAGCGTGTATTCATTTAAAAAATCATTGAGACCATTTTGCAAGTAGGGAAGAGTTCTGGCAGAATTGTGAAGCTCTTTTTCAAGGCGGACAATCTCCTCGCGGACAAATTCAAGCCGATCCCGCAGTTCTCCCACCGATCTATCGATCAGAATCTCAATCATTTTGGGATATTGGGTCCTCTCCTTATTGATCGCGACAAAATAATCGAGATCATACTCAGTCCCTACATAGATGACCTCGGGGGGCAATCTCATCTCTCTGGCCAAATCGCTCTTCATGCAGAAAAATTGAAAGATCCTTTTCCCTTCCCGCTCTAATTGATCGAGCTGGGCGCGGGAGAAATCGCCAAAGACGGCGATGCGGGCGACTTCGGCATTTAAGATTCGCTGCTCTTCCAAAAGTTTTTCATGCTCTGCATTTAAGTCGATGATTTGCTCCGCGAGCTGCGTTGGCTCGGGTAAAGAAGCATACGTCTCTAAAGAACCTGCCTCGTGATGGCGGGCAATCTTCATTGCAGAGAGGATCTTTTTGGCCCCTTCTGGCAATTCAAGCGTTTTTCTATGGGACATGCCAATGAACTCGAGAAATCCAGCCCGCTGGGCCAGATTGAAGAATCGATCCATCTCATCAAACCCACCATAGATTAGATATTTATGAAGATTGACAATCATTCGGCCGCCTTCCGCAAAGCAATTTTCCGCTTTGCGACTTTCGCCTGCGCTACGGCAGCCAGCTGCTGATCTCCAAGGAAGATCCGGATCTTTTTGATATTTTCTTGGGCCCTTGGAATCAATATTTTCTCAAAAAGATTGACGCGGATCGATACTTCGCGCAACTCTTTCTCCAATGCGCGCCTCTTTTCTTCTGCGATGTTCATTTTTTCTCTCGCCGTGACCAACTCCCTCAACAACTCTGTCGCTCGGTCTGTCCAGACAGGCGTATCGAATAAAAAATAATCTGGATCGCGGAAAATCACTTTATCCAAAATGGGAATCTCCACTCCGGCGATATTTTCATATCTTTTTTTTACATGTAGAATCTCTGCATACAGAAGCAGGTCAACCGCAACTTTCTCCAATAAAAACGGGGAAAAATCTTCCACTCGCACCCGCGCCGTCAAAAATTCTTCCTTCAATTGAGCGATTTCCAAGTAAACCAACGAAACTTCGAATTGCAGCATCGCCTTTTTTAACTGCAGCGTCGGCAAATATCTTTGAAACTGCGAATACCTTGTCTGCTGCGTCCTCAGTTCATTTTTCGTCAGTTTCACTGTCATACAGGTATTTCCGTCATAACCGTGGGAGAGCCACCACGGAGGAAGGAGCGCGGGAGGAAGCACGGAGGGAAAAAGGCCCCATCTGTCCTCCGTGCATTCTCCACCACTCCTTCCTCCGTGGTGGATCTCATCTCCGCGTTCTCCTCTCCCTCTCTATCGTTCAGGGGGCTGCTCCCGTGGCCAATATTTGTCTGAGATTTGTTTCTTAATCCCGATCTCTTCTAATTCAAAGCATTCGGCGAGGGTAATCCAGCCGAGATCGAGCGCTTCTTCCAGGGAGATGTTCACTTCGAGATTCATCATCCGCTGTTCGAAGAGAAAGGAGTAGCGGAGGAGTTTCTCATCCCAACGAGAGAGGCGGAATCCCATCCCCTGCCTTTCGCGCGCTTTTTTAGAGTCCGCATAGAGGCGGATCATCGTGTTTGCGAGATCGCCATGATCCTCGCGGGTCACTTTCCCAATTACTTGCTGCTTAAGACGGGAAAGAGAACCAAATGGATCGATGACCCCGTTGTGGAGATAAAACTGCCCTTCGGTGATATAGCCTGTGTTATCGGGAATGGGGTGCGTTACATCGCCGCCTGGCATGGTGGTGACGGAGATGATCGTGATGGAGCCGCTCCCATCGATATCGACTGCTTTTTCATAGCGCGACGCAAGATCTGAATAGAGGGAACCGGGATAGCCGCGATTCGAGGGAATTTGATCCATCGTGATCGAAATTTCTTTGATCGCATCGGCAAAGGCGGTCATATCAGTCATGAGAACCAGGACATCTTGCCCTTCTAGGGCGAATTTTTCGGCAACGGCGAGGGCCATATCGGGAACGAGAAGGCATTCGACGGGCGGGTCGGTCGCCAGATGGACGAACATCACCGTTTTTTCAATGGAACCCGCTTTTTCAGCGTTATCGATAAAGGCCGCATAGTCGTCAAAGCGAAGGCCCATGCCGGCAATGATGACCACATCGGCATCGGTTTGGTTCGCAATGCGCATTAAGAGGGCATTATAGGGCTCGCCAGGCACGGAAAAGATGGGTATCTTTTGCGACTTTACAAGGCAATTAAAGACATCGATCATCGGAATATTGGTTCTCACCAACTCGCGGGGAATGATGCGGCGGGTCGGATTAAAAGAAGGCTGCCCAATGTCCACTTCCTCCCCAATGATCTCTGGTCCATCGTCGATAGGAATTCCCGCTCCATTCAACCGTCGCCCCAGAAGAGAATTGGAAAAAGTAGCGCAGATTTGCCGATTGAGAAAAGTGACCTGGTCTCCAGTTGAAATTCCCCGGATTGCCTCAAACACCTGCAGCGTCACCAGATCATCGTCGAATCGAAGAACGGAAGCATAGGTAGAGGTGCCATTCTTCTTATGAATCCGCGCCACTTCTCCCAGGGAAATTCCCTCAGCGGCAATGGTGATCAAGTTGCCCCGCATATCAATGATTCGATCGTAAACTTTTCTCATGCTTTCTTCTTTTGATTGATTTTTTCTTCCACGGCAGTCATGGCTTCCCGATATTTCTCTGAATGGAACGGGAGGAAGTTGATGTTTTTTATCTCGTTTTGCAAGTTCAAAAAGAATCCTCTCGCTGCATCGTGAACATCGAATTCAAAGCGGATATCGAAAATCTTTTGGAGTAAAGTAAACATCTCGACTTGCCGCTTTAAAGGACAATAGCAATCTTCTTTATCAAATGCATTTTGCTGCAAGTAACAGAACTCGTAGAGCTCTGATTTGAGATAAAGGACCATGTCATCGATCGCTACACCTTCTTCGCCAACAACTTCCATCCTCTTTCCGATTTCATCGCCCCGTTGCAAGATGCTGGCGGCATGGCGCACTTTATCCGCCCATCCAGGAAGGTGAGCATTGAGCTCTTCCCCCACCTCATTTAAGTATTTGGTCCAAGAAATCAACGGATCGATGGCCGGGTAGCGGCGCGCATCGGAACGAGCGCGGGAAAGTCCATGGAATGCCCCTACAATGGCTAAAGAGGCTTGCGTGACAGGCTCTTCGAAATTTCCGCCTGCCGGGGAAACGCTGCCGCCAATCGTCAGCGAACCCGATTTCCCATTTTTAAGTTCTAAAACTCCTGCCCTTTCATAGAAGGAAGAAATGCGAGAGGCCAGATAAGCCGGAAAGGCTTCATCCCCTGGGATTTCTTCGAGGCGGCCCGACATTTCGCGCATCGCCTGCGCCCAACGAGAGGTGGAATCGGCGAGGAGCAATACATCGAGTCCCATTTGCCGGTAGTATTCGGCAATCGCGGCCCCCATGTAGACTGAGGGTTCCCGAGCGGCCACTGGCATAGAAGAAGTGTTGCAAATGATGACCGTTCGCTTCATCAGCGACTCATTGGTATGCGGATCGATCAATTGCGGGAAGGTGCGAAGCATTTCGACTACCTCTCCTGCTCTCTCTCCGCAGGCTACGATGACGACGATGTCCACGGCAGAATATTTAGAGAGGTGGTGCTGCATCACCGTCTTTCCTGCACCAAATGGACCTGGAGAGCAGAAAGCGCCCCCCTTCAAAACGGGAAATTGCGTATCGAGGATTCGAAGTCCCGTATCCATCATCCGCGAAGGGCGGATTTTCTTCCCTTCAACGAGCGCATTTCTTACAGGCCAGCGCTGCACCATCGTAAATTTGACCGGATGCCCTCGCTCATCTTCCCCTTCTGCAATGACTGTATCAATGGAATAGGGTCCTGCTTTGGCCACCGAGGTAATCTTGACTTTTCCAAATTGAGAAAAAGGAACCATGATCGGGTGAGGGAAACGCCCTTCTTGAACAGATCCGAGGGGATCGCCGCGGCTTAAGAGATCGCCCGGCTTAGCGATAGGCGTAAAATCCCATTTTTTTTCCCGATCGAGTGGAGGAATATAAACGCCCCGCCGCAGATAAACGCCGGTGGCATTGGCAATTTTCTCCAGTGGATTTTGCAACCCATCGAAAATAGAGGTCAAAAGACCGGGTCCAAGTTCCGCCTCCAAAAGATGGCCGTTAAAATGCACAGGAGTATTGAATTTGATGCCGCGCGTGTCTTCAAAGACTTGGATTTTGGCTTCATTCCCGGCGATTTCAATCACTTCGGCGAGAAGCGACTCCTTCCCTATCTGGACGCGCGCTATTTCTCCTTGCCGGATCGCCCCGTCAAAGCGAACATGCAAGAGGTTTCCAAAAGCTTGCACGACCGTGCCGGTTGCGTGCGAATGTTTATCCATATTGACTCAATTGTTCTACTGCGGTGGTTCCTTTTTCCCGATCGAGCTGCGCCCATGATTCTACGAGGATCAACTTGGCCAAATAGGCGAGAATGCTGTCGATGCCAAAATCAGGGACTTCTTCCATCTCCTCTATTTTATCGAACCGATATTGCAAAATGGCTCGATAAAGCTTCTTCGGATCGGATCTATTTTCCATAAATAAGGTTTTTAAGTCTTCGTATTCTCGCGGAGGGGTGTATTCAGCGACATCTTTTTGGGCTAAAATCTGAGCTACAAACGGATCTAAGGGATCCTCAAACTGCAGCTCCCGCACGATATCGCGCCCCGCCTGCTTCGCTCGCAGCGCAGTCAGGATAAGACGGAGCTCCCTCTCAAATTGGTAGTATTTGCGCAAAAAACCGGTGAATTTAACCTGTTCTTCTCGGTAAAGAGAGGCATAAAGGGAAGAAAAATAACGAAGGCGATCCTCTGTCGACTCATAGCGCTCTAAAAAATCGATGAGATAAGGCGGCAATGGACCCTGGACGAGGAGCACTTCCTCAAGATCGCGGCTATTATAATTTCCCTTATCATCGAGGGGCAGGCCAAGCCAAAGAGCCCGTATGTTATAGAGGTCTATCGGTCTTAAAAGTCGTTCCACCTCATGCAAGTCTTTGGCACTTAAATTCAAAGCGAGCATTTCCCTCACTTCCTTAAAGGAAAGTTCGGGCTTAACCCCCAAAGCAAGAGGAGGCAAGGCAGAAAGAACATAATAATAGCCAGACATCAAACTCCTATACGTTGAAAACTAAATCGCGGAGATCTCGCCGGATATATTGCGCAATGAGCTCGCGGACAACGATATCGGAAATATCTATCGTGATTTGACGCCCCTTCAGCTGGATCTGCACGCCTCCTGCAAATTCTCCCATAACAACTGTCTTATTCTTAAGTCGCTCCAAAACGCGGGAAGCCAAAAGGTCGTTGATCGAGCGGGGAGAAATCCCCTTAGGGATGATGGCTACAAATTCCTCTTCGATCCCTTTTTCTTCCATGGAATGGATGAATGAGTTCAATAGATTAGCGATGAGTTTAGGATCTGCCATTTCTTTAGAAGCAAGGTGGGCTAACTCCTTATTAAATAGTTCATCCTCAATCTTTTGCTTTAACTGTTCGATCCCCTGCCGGCACGCTAAATTCAAAGAAGCTTGAAAGACTTTTTTCTTTTCTCCAACTTCTTTTTCGGCTGTGTTGACTATATTTTGCGCTTTTTCTTTCGCTACCTTAAGAACCTCAGCAGCTTGAAGGTGGGCGTTCTCCACGATCTCGCGAGCCTCTTGCTTCGCCGGTTCTAATGTTTCTTTTCTCAGCGAATCACAGATTTTCTGGATTTTGTCTTTACCTGTCTCTAACCCTTTCATCGGAACCCTAGCCTATTTCTTAACTACAAGATTTTACACAGCTCCCGATTTTCTCTGCATAAGTTTTAAGTGATTGAACTTTTTTCTGTATTTTGCTAGAAAAAATTTAGGAAAGAGTATAACCTACAGTCTTACGAGGTTACTAACTTCTAACGTTCTGTATCAAATTGGAGATGCAAATGAAAAAATTCGCAGTTCTTATGGCAGTTGTCGCTATGTTAGCGGGGAATGCTGCCTTTGCTCAAGGCAATATGGGCCGTGGCGCTCAGCAAGGCACCACCTATGCCTCAAATGATGACTCTTTTGCTTGGGGAATCGGCTTGGGAGGCCTAGCAGTACTCGGCATTGTAGTGGGTCTTACCGCTGCATCTGCTGCTTCTTCTCCCTCAACATTCTCTCACTAAGAAGAATGGAAGCTTGCCCCGGTCTTATTGGCCGGGGCCTTGATCATCTCCTCGCTTTAGGCATTGCCTAAAAAATCTCTTTATGAGAGAAAGAGTGTAGGAGCGTGTTCAATGAGAAAGGGAATAATTGCCCTTCTGATCTTCGGTCTCTGCACTTCGGCGTTAGCTCAGGAGCCTCCTGCTACAGGACGGCGTCCAGCTCGTCGCGGCGAAGCGGCTGGGTACAGCAACCACGATGCAACCGTCCTCTCCATGATGGGCTGGGGCTTAGGATTAGCTGCGGGGTTCGCAGCTCTCTGCGCCCTCATCGATAATGACTCGGGTGGTGGTGGTGGCGGTGGTAGCGGCCATAGTCATTAATCTTTGTGGGTTCAAATCATGTTCTCCCTTCTTCTGTCTATTTGTTATTTCATCCCTCCCACCGGGTGGGAGATCGCTAAACCTAAGCATCTTTCCGAATACGTACAAGTAGGATTTATTGGAAAAGGTTCCAATGAGTTTCGCCCTTCGATTAATATCGCCTTTGAAACTGTGGATGTTCCTCTAAAAGAATATGTTAAAGCTGTAAAAGAGATTCACAAAGAGCAGCCGAATACACAATGGCGCGATTTGGGGAAATTTCCAATGCAAGGAGGAGAGGGGCGGCTAACAGAAATCACCTCCATGAGTCCTTGGGGTGAAATAAAAACCTTGCAAGCCATTCTAGTCAAAGAGAATAAAGCTTACCTTCTCACTGGGGCCGTTTTGAAACAAGATTTTCCTAAATTCCAGAAAGAACTCTTAAACTGCTTCCGAACGCTCAATTTAACCTCAGATCTCTTTTCTCCACTGGCTGGTGGGCAAAAGGAAGAATTCCAGGAGATTTTCCAACGCTTAGGTCATTTCGCCGCCGATCAAGAAAAAACGGCGCAACAGCAGCAGCAATGGGAACAGTTGCAAAAAGCTGTAGCTGAAAAAGTCCCCCAAATGGGAGGATACTGGCATTTCCTTGTTTTAAAGGAGGGGTATGCTAAAATCTATTCTTCGACTCAATAAGACGCTCATCATTCTTCTGGCCGCATCTGGGTTGAATGCGCAGCAAACGGGAGCTGCTGCAGAAAACTCAAACAAAGTAGCCAAAGGAAATGAATGGCCAAATTGGGTCTTTGCAGCCACAACTGTATTCACTGCCACGGCAGGAATTATCCTCGTGACGATTCATGATGGGAAAAACGCTCATTAGCCTTCTACTATTCCTCTGCGGCTGTGTCACCGACAGCCCTTGGAAGCTCGATGGAATTTTAGCGGGCGATGCCGTCTTTGATTCCACTCGACTCCGCTGCCTAGATCAATCCCCACTTACCTTCGAAATGGTGAGAATTGGGGATGAAATCCATTCCTTTCTCTATTTAAAACAGTTTCGGTTCATTTCCTCCTCCCCCGATTCGATCGAGGCCACTTTTACTATCGGCGATCAGATTTTTCATGAAAATCTTCCTTTACATGAGGGAAAAATGCGGGTTCAAATCCCCCAGGGAACAATAGAAGAAATAATTCTAGCCTTGCATAGAGGAGAAAAAGTGAGTATCCTCATCGATGATTTTGAGAAAAAATTGGACCCTGATCAGTTCCCCAAATTTTATAGCCGATTTACGGGAAATAGTGCCCTCTTCTCCAATCTCTTTAAAGGACCGGTAGAATGAACCAACTCGACCAATTAAAAAAATTTACAGTTGTTGTCGCCGATACAGGAGACTTTGAAGCTCTCAAGCAATACAGCCCGACTGATTCGACAACAAACCCCTCCCTCATTCTCGCCGCTAGCCAACAGCCCCAATATCAGCCCCTAATCGACGACGCGATCCGCTACGGGAAAAAAAAGCCAAAAAATCAGGTGGGTTACACCCTTGAAAAAGTCTTTGTCAATTTTGGCCTTGAAATCCTTAAAATCATCCCAGGGCGCGTCTCTACTGAAGTGGACGCCCGCCTCTCTTTCGATATAGAAGGGAGCATAGAAAAAGCCCGCCATCTAATCTCCCTTTACGAAGAGGCAGGCATCGACCGGAAACGGGTCCTCATTAAGCTCGCCTCCACTTGGGAAGGGGCTCGGGCTGCCGAGAAGCTGGAAAAAGAAGGGATCCACTGCAATATGACCCTCCTCTTCAGCCTCCCCCAAGCCATTTGCTGCGCTGAGGCCAAGGCCACCCTCATCTCTCCCTTTGTCGGCCGCATCCTCGATTGGCATAAAAAGAATGAGGGGGTAGCAAGTTATCCCCCGGCAGAAGACCCCGGCGTGAAATCGGTCACAAAAATCTACAACTACTATAAAAAATTCGGCTACAAGACGCAGATCATGGGCGCTTCCTTCCGCAATAAAGAGGAAATTTTAGAGCTCGCCGGCTGCGATCTTCTCACCATCTCCCCCAATTTTCTCGAAGAGCTCAAAGAAAGTTCAGATCCCGTCATCCGCAAACTCGACCCCGCAAAAGCCAAGCAAAGCCCCATCGAGAAACTCACCCTGGATGAAAAAGGCTTCCGCTATCTCCTCAATGACGATGCGATGGCGACAGACAAGCTTTCCGAAGGGATCCGCAACTTCGCCAAAGACATCGTCAAACTAGAAAAAATCCTCAGCGAAAAAATGAATCGTCACTAATATTTTCTTGGATTTTTTTCCCCCGCCGATTAAAGTCCCTCTCTTTAAAATTTTTAATAGAGAGGAGCTCTTTTATGATCCCAGCCTTTTTGCACCCAGTTCAGCGATTCCTAGAAGCAGGAAAAAATGAATCCCCCCTCGAAGAAGCTCTCAACACACCTAAAAGAAGTGCCCTTGCCGGCGCAGTCCTTTTCTGTGTTTTCCCCAATTCTCTTCTCATAAAAGCCTGCGCTTTTGCCCTTTTTTCACGCAGTTTATCGCTATGGGGTTCTTCCTTCCAGCAGAAGACAGAAAAAAAAGATGAGCTCATCTTAAAAGCAAAAAATTGGGTTCGACTATTAGAAAACACAGCCGAGCTCCCAGAACAAATTAGACAAGCGATCGAGGATGTAGAGAAGCTGATCCAAGAAAACAACGCTCCTGAGATCCAAGCGGGACGCGATGCCTTAGCGGCTCTTCAAGCAGCAGTGGCAGCTTTTGATCAAACACGCTTAACCCATCTTCAAACAGCGACTCGACAGGTCCGCTCCTTTGAAGAAGGATCTTGGAGCAACTGGACTAAATCATACGGAATTTCAGCAGCAAAACTTTGCGCGCAATTTTATTCGTGCGTTGCATTGATTGGAGCTCCCCTGAATGCCTTAGGCTTATTCTATATCAAGAAGGGCTAATCCCTTTTTGGGACTCCGAAAAACCCTTTAACAAGTAAATAGAATACGGGAAGTACCCCGATCGCTTCAAGTATCATGGCAGAATAAGGATGACCGGCATCAGAAATTTTCTGTGCAACAAAGTCTAGACCAAATGCTATCCCCCCAGAAAGACCCAAATAAGCAAACACACTCAGTGGTTCTGTATTGACTCTTCGAGCCACCTCGCGCATCACTTTCTCGCGGTTCCTATAGCAATATTGGAGGTCGCCTATGAGTCTTTCACCCGTTGTGGGGGAGCGAACTTTATGTAACATGAATTCCCTCATGAAATGAGCCGCCCTGCTAGGAGGGCGGCTTGTAGAATTACAGACTGACAGCTTCGGTCTCGAAATCGATATCGAGCACTTCGGCTTGTTGGCTTTCGATGAACTTATTGACCTTCTTATGGTACTCATGCCCTGTTCCTCCTGGGATCATGTGACCCATGATGAGGTTGGCTTTAATATCCATGAGGTAGTCAGTCTTGCTCTCGCTGGCCGCTTCGGTGAGGACGCGGGTCGTCTCTTGGAAGGAGGCTGCCGAGAGGAAAGATTCCGTTCCGAGCGAGGCGCGGGTGATACCGAGGAGAACTGGCGCGGCCGATGCAGGCTTGCCTCCCTCTTCGATCGTCTTGCGATTTTGCTCGTGGAAGTTTTTCTTATCGACATCTTCTCCATGCAAGAAGGTGGTGTCGCCCGGATCGGTGACGCGCACTTTCTGGAGCATTTGGCGGACGATGATCTCAACGTGTTTATCGTTGATATCGACCCCCTGCAGACGGTAGACCTCCTGGACTTGGTTGACCAAGTATTTTTGGAGTTCGCGCACGCCGCAAATATCGAGGATCTCTTGAGAAATCACCAATCCTTCCGTAAGCTGCTGTCCTTTGACTACATTGTCCCCTTTCTGGGTGATCAAGTGCTTCGTGAGCGGAATGAGGTGTTCCTCTTCCATTCCTGAAACTTCATCGCGGACAACGACAATCCGTTTGTTCTTTTGAACGCCGCGGAAGTCGACAACTCCATCGATCTTGGCGATTTCAGCCGCCTCTTTTGGCCGTCTGGCTTCAAAGAGCTCGGCAACGCGCGGCAGACCGCCCGTGATGTCCTTTGTCTTGATCGCGCCGCGGGGCAGTTTCGCCAAAACCATACCGGCTGAAACAAATTGCCCTTCCCGTGTGGAGATGACCGCACTGGAGGGGATCGCGTAGGTACCGACGAGTTCTGCATACTCTGGATCGGTATAGATCGCGATCTGCGGATGCAATTCTCCTCGGTGCTGCTTCACAATCAGTTCTACCTGGCCTGTCTGTTTGTTGACTTCGCGCTGGGTGGAAATCCCCTCGACGAGGTCTTCATACTTGACATAGCCTGGGCGCTCGCAAATGATCGGGCTGCTGTGCTGTTCCCACTGGGCGATTTTGATTCCCTTCTTGATTTTCGCGCCGTCGGCAAAGAAGATCTTCGTGCCGAGCTCGACGTTGAAAATCTGAAGCGCCTCGATCGACTTGTTATTGAGAAGCTTCTTATAATCTTCTAAGGTTCGCCCTTCATCTTTTACGATCCGGAGCGTACCGTTTTTATTCAACGCGAGCCAATGCCCTTCTTCGTTTTGAACAACGCGAAGGTCCATATAGACGAGAATGCCTTCATGCTCGGTAATGAGCTCTGGGCTGAGGCCCGCAGAGGCAATACCGCCCAAGTGGAAGGTTCTCATCGTGAGCTGCGTTCCCGGTTCGCCGATCGACTGCGCGGCGATAATTCCAATGGCCTCTCCCATACCGACGAGATTGCCAGTCGCGAGGTTCAAGCCATAGCATTTCGCGCAAATTCCGCGGCGGCTCTCACAAGTGAGGGCCGATCGAATGCGAACGGTTTCAATCCCTGCGTCGTCGATGGCTTCAGCTTGCGGAGCCGTTAAAACATCGCCAGATCGAGCGAGAATTTTTGTGCTATCGCCGGGCTGATAAATATCTTCAAGAACAGTGCGTCCATAGAGACGATCTTTCAGGGCCAAGAGTTCTTCATTCCCCTGCTTGATCGCTGAAACTTCGATGCCATTGAGCGTTCCGCAATCATCGCGGGTCACAATCACATCTTGCGCCACGTCGACGAGACGGCGAGTGAGGTAGCCCGAGTCGGCCGTTTTCAACGCCGTATCGGAAAGACCTTTTCTCGCTCCGTGAGTGGAGATGAAGTATTCCATCACAGTCAATCCCTCGCGGAAGTTCGCTGTAATGGGCGATTCGATGATCTCGCCTGAGGGTCTCGCCATAAGGCCGCGGAGAGCTCCCAACTGCTTCACCTGCGATTTATTTCCTCGGGCGCCAGAATCCACCATGAGATAAAGCGGATTGAGGTTGCCCGTAGTCGTATCGTAGATCAGCTTGAAGAGTTCCTCTGAAAGCTTATCGGAGACTTCCGTCCAGATACTAATGATCTTGGAATGACGCTCCCCTTCCGTGATGATTCCATCCTCGTATTGCTTCTTCACAATCGCCACCCGTTTGTAGGCTTCTGCTAAAACTTGCGGTTTGTTTGGAGGCACTTTAACGTCGCAAGTACCCATGGAAAGGGCGGCTCTTGTCGCTTCGCTAAAGCCGAGGTTTTTCATGTTATCGAGGAACTGGACAGTGGTTTCTAGACCAATTTTCTTGTAGCACTCAAGAACAAGCTCAGCGAGCCTCTTCTTGCGCAGTACATAGTTCTGGAATCCAAGCTGTTTCGGCACGATTGTATTGAAAAGGACACGTCCTGGGGTGGTTTCAATAATCCCCCCATCGATCATGACTTTAATCTTCTCATGAATGTGAAGACCGCGTCCTAAATGATCTCGGCGCGTCAGATCTTTTTCCGCTTTCTCATACCAGTTGTAGCTTCCGCTCGAATTGAGGGCCATGAGCACTTCTTGCGTGCTGCCATAGACCTTGATCTTGCGGCCCGCTTTTTCTGGGAAAACAACCGGATCATGCATGATGTAATAGAGACCGAGAATCATGTCCTGCGAAGGAACGGCCACCGGTCTTCCCGATGAAGGGAGGAAAATATTATCGGGCGCCATCATGAGCAATTTAGCTTCGAGCTGCGCTTCAATCGAAAGAGGGATGTGAACGGCCATCTGGTCTCCGTCAAAGTCGGCGTTGAAAGCCGGCGTGACGAGTGGATGGATTCGGATCGCCTTTCCTTCGATCAGGACAGGCTCAAATGCTTGAATTCCAAGGCGGTGAAGCGTTGGAGCGCGGTTGAGAAGGACAGGGTGTCCTTTAATGATCTCTTCCAAAACGTCCCATACTTCTGGAGCCTGTTTCTGAATCATTTTCTTGGCTGAGCGGATCGTATAGACATAGCCGAGATCTTTCAAGCGCTTCACGATGAATGGCTCGAAAAGATCGAGGGCCATTTTCTTCGGCAAGCCGCACTGATTGAAGCGCAGCTCTGGACCGACGACAATCACGGAGCGACCTGAGTAGTCGACCCGTTTTCCAAGCAAGTTTTGGCGGAATCGCCCCTGTTTTCCCTTCAACATTTCTGAAAGGGCTTTCAAAGGACGGTTGCCGGCGCCCATCACCGGATGGCCATGGCGGCCATTATCGAAGAGGGCATCTACCGCTTCTTGGAGCATCCGCTTTTCGTTGCGGACGATCACATCGGGTGTCTTGAGCTTGAGGATCGATTTCAATCGATTGTTTCGATTGATGACCCGTCGATATAAATCATTGAGATCGGAAGTGGCAAAGCGTCCGCCATCGAGGGGAACGAGAGGTCTGAGATCGGGCGGGATGACTGGGACGGCGCTCAGCACCATCCAATCTGGCTTATTCGTAGAGGTGCAGTAGCCCTCGACGATTTTCAACCGTTTTGCGAGCTTCATACGCGCTTGCATCGACTTCGTCTTGCGCAGCTTGTCTTTTAGATCGATGACGAGCGCGGCGAGGTCTTCCGTTTTTAAGATAGACTGAATCGCTTCGGCACCCATTTTTGCGACAAATCCATCGGTGCCCCATTTTTCTTGGGCTTCCCTGTATTCATTGTCGTTCAAGAGCTGTTTCTTTTGTAGATCTGTGCGGCCTGGATCGGTCACGGCATATTCTTCGTAATAAATGACCCGCTCCAAATCGGCCGTCGACATGCCCAAAATGTTCCCAATGCGGGATGGCATCGTCTTAAAGAACCAGATATGCACAACGGGGACAGCCAGATCGATATGGGCCATCCGCTCCCGTCTCACCTTGGAAAGGGTGACTTCGACGCCGCAGCGATCGCAGACAATCCCTTTGTGCTTGATTTTCTTATATTTTCCGCATGCGCATTCCCAATCGCGCGTCGGCCCGAAGATCTTCTCGCAAAACAGGCCGCCTTTTTCGGGTTTGAAGGTGCGATAATTGATCGTTTCGGGTTTTTTGATCTCACCGCGCGACCATTGATTTCGAATGACATCATCCGAAGCAATTTTGATCGTTACCTTATCGAATTGAGATCCCTGTACATCCTCATCAGCATCAAACATCTACTCGTTCCCCCATAAACTTTTAAGATCTAAACCACAGAGAACACAGAGCCCACAGAGGCGGCAAGGCCGCAAAATTGATCCATCTTCTCTGTGCTCTCTGTGGGCTCTGTGGTTAATTTTTTTTCCCCTTAGTCCACAAACTCTGTGCGGATATCGAGGCAAAGCCCCTGCATCTCTTTCACAAGCACGTTGAATGACTCAGGCGTACCTGCGACCAGTGTATTTTCACCTTTAACAATCGATTCGTAAATGCGCGTTCTTCCCGCAACGTCATCCGATTTCACAGTCAACATCTCCTGGAGAAGGTGGGCTGCGCCATAGGCTTCCAATGCCCAAACTTCCATCTCCCCGAATCTCTGACCTCCCATCTGCGCTTTTCCTCCCAGCGGCTGCTGAGTGACAAGCGAGTAAGGACCAATGGATCGAGCGTGGATCTTATCTGCAACCAGGTGGCTCAGTTTCAACATATAGATATAGCCAACCACCACGCGATTATCGAATCTTTCGCCGCTCCGTCCATCGTATAGATGGGCTTTCCCATCCACGAACATGGTCTGGCTCTTCATCATTTCCCAAATCTTCGACTCAGGGAACCCTTCAAACACAGGGCTCTTCACAAAGATTCCCGCTTTTTTCGCAGCGTAGCCCAAGTGCGTTTCGAGCAGCTGTCCCATGTTCATACGAGAAGGCACGCCGAGCGGATTTAAGATGATCTCTATCGGCTCGCCATTGGACATATAAGGCATATCTGCCTCAGGGACGAGTTTCGCAACTACCCCTTTGTTTCCGTGGCGGCCCGCCATCTTATCCCCAACTTGCAGTTTTCGCTTCGTGGCGACATAGACCTTCACCTGGCGGATTACGCCTGGGTCGAGCTCTGTATCCCCTTTGCGCATAAATTCAATTTCTGATTTATGCTGCATCTGCAAGCTTTGATAGGAAAGTTCAAATTCGCGAAGGATCTTCTTCAATTCAATGTAGATTTCCTTATCGGACATCAAGAGATCTTCCGCTTTCTCATTCTCCAGAAGCTCGATCGCCTCTTGGGTCATGATCTGTCCCTCTTCTACCAACACTTCGCCTGATTTGCGGTGCATGATGGCAGATGGGGCTTTTTCATTGAGGAGAAGTGCGCCGAGTTTTTCGTGGAACTCCATTTGCAGTTCCGCTTCTTTCGTTTTGAAATCGGAATGGATATCTTTAATCCGAGTCGCTTCTTCCACCAGCTCATCATCGGTCTTAGACAAGCGGTCGCGGCGTGAAAAGACTTTTACATCCATCACCACCCCTTCCGTTCCTGGAGGCGCTGTCAGAGACGCATCTTTGACATCAGCCGCTTTCTCACCGAAAATCGCCCGCAAGAGGCGCTCTTCTGGAGAAAGTTCCGTTTCCGATTTCGGTGTGATTTTTCCGACGAGAATCGAACCTGGCTCCACATGGGCGCCGATCCGAATGATCCCATCTTCGCCGAGGTCTTTCAACATTTCCTCAGAGACGTTTGGAATATCTTTCGTGATCTCTTCCTTGCCGAGTTTTGTATCGCGCGCTGTAAGCTCAAATTCCTCGAGATAAATCGAAGTGTAATAGTCTTCGCGGATCAATTTCTCAGAAATGATGATCGCATCTTCGTAGTTGTAACCGCACCAGGGCATAAAGGCGACCATCACGTTCTTGCCCAAAGCGATTTCCCCTTTATCGGTCGCTGGACCGTCGGCCAAAACATCTCCTGCAATTACCTTATCGCCAATCGTGCAAAGAGGCGTCTGGTTGATGCAAGTTCCGCTATTGGAGCGCATGAACTTTTTCAAGACATAGATCCGCTTATTCAATGGATTGTCTTTGGGAGCGACCACAATCTTATAGCCATCGACAAATTCGACAATCCCATCTTCCAAAGCCACTACCACAGCGCCTGAGTCGCGTGCGGAGCGCCCTTCCAAACCCGTCCCCACAATCGGGGCGTCGGTTTTCATCAGAGGAACAGCTTGGCGCTGCATGTTCGATCCCATGAGAGCGCGGTTCGCGTCATCGTGTTCTAGGAACGGAATCAATCCCGCAACAATAGAAACGAGCTGCTTGGAGGAGACGTCCATGTGAGTGACTTTCGGCGTCTCAATCTCCATCGGTTCGCCCCGATGGTGAGCCCAGCAGAGCACTTCTTTAAACATATTGTATTCATCCAACTGCGTGGATGCCTGCGTGATCATGTAATCAGACTCTTGGTCCGCAGTCATGTATTCGATTTCATCAGTCACAACCCCTTCTTTCACAATTCGATAGGGCGTTTCGATGAATCCAAATTCATTGATCTTCGCTAAGGTGGAAAGAGAGGTGATCAAACCGATGTTTGGACCTTCTGGCGTCTCAATGGGGCAAATCCGTCCATAGTGAGAAGGGTGGACGTCGCGCACTTCGAAACCAGCTCTTTCTCGATTTAAGCCGCCGGGCCCAAGGCAAGAGAGTCTTCTCTTGTGGGTCAGCTCAGAAATCGGGTTCGTCTGATCCATGAACTGAGAGAGCTGCGATCGGCCGAAGAAGTCCTTCAGCACGCCAGCCAATCCCTTGGCGGAGACGATTTTTCCTGGAGTCATTGTGTCGGAAGAGAAATCAAAGAGATTCATTCTCTCTTTAATGATTTTTTCCATGCGAGCCAAGCCGATGCGGCACTGGTTCTGGATCAATTCGCCTACAGAGCGGACGCGGCGATTGCCCAGGTGGTCGATATCGTCCACATGCGCATGCTCATCGCCGAGTTTCAGGCGGATCAGATATTTCAACGCTTCGATCACATCTTCTTTGCGCAGCGTGACGACATTTACTTCCTCATCCGTTGTGGGAAGACCCATTTTCCGATTGAGCTTATAGCGGCCTACCCGTCCTAAATTGTATCGTTTTGGGTCGAAGAAAAGGCGCATGATCGCTGAGCGGGCATTGGAGAGAGTGGGAGGTTCGCCCGGGCGGATTTTGCGGTAGAAATCTTTCAAGGCCGATTCATAAGAATCAGTCGTATCTTTAGAGAGCATTTTGATGACAGGGTGAGTCTCATCCGCTTCTTCTGCGATACGGACTGCTTGGATTCCCTCATCGACCATTCGCTTTAACATCGCGGTGGTGAGTTTTTCCCCTGCTTTCCCAAAGACGAGACCCGTCTGTTCGTCGACCACATCTTCAGCGAGGATCTTACCGACGAGTTTGACAAAGTCTTTCTCTGATTTAATTTTGACTTTGACTGTTTCAAAGAACTCTTCGATGATATCGGCATCGGTAGAATAACCGAGAGTTCGGATAAAGGTAGAAGCTAAGATCTTGCGGCGCCGCTTCTTACGGTCGATATAGACGTAGATTAAGTCGCTATTGTCAAAAGAGGCTTCGAGCCAGCTGCCGCGATAAGGGATGATGCGGAAAGAATAGATCATCGTTCCCTTCGGGTGCCTTTCCTGCTCAAAGGAGATTCCAGGCGATCGATGAAGTTGAGAAACGATAACGCGCTCAGCTCCATTCACGATGAAGGTTCCCTTATCTGTCATAACGGGAATGGTTCCCATGTAGACTTCTTCCTCTTTAATCCCCGTTTCATCGGTGAGGCGGAACTTGACTTTCAAAGTGACGTTATAAGTGATTCCCCGTCGGATACACTCCTCTGGAGAGTATTTGGGAACGCCCAAGTTATAGGAGAGAAATTCCAAGACTGTTTTTTCATCGTAAGACTTAATCGGAAAAATCTCATTAAAGACCTCTTGGAGGCCGATATTTTCCCGCTCATGGGGCAATAAATGAGATTGGAGGAATTGGGTATAAGATTTAATCTGAATCTCGATCAAATTAGGAAGATCGATGATCTCTTCCCGTTCCCGAAAACTCACCCTTTTAGGCGGCTTCTTTAACATGAATCGCTCCTACAAACTTTCGTAAATGCACAAAATAAGCGAGCAGAAGCCACGTAAATGACTCCTGCACTCGCTAGTCTAACAAACAATGCAAAGTTTTTCTGCAAATTTTTTCTTTACAGCCCCTTAAGGGTAACCTTTGCACCAGCAGCCTGGAGTTTCTTTTGGATCTCCTCAGCTTCTGCTTTGGGTGCTGCGGCTTTCAAATCTTTTGGAGCACCTTCCACTAAATCTTTCGCTTCTTTCAGACCTTGGCCTGTCACTTCGCGAACCGCTTTAATGACAGAAATTTTCTTATCATCGGGTACGGGTCCTTCCAGGATCACTCTGAATTCTGTGGATTCAGAAGCGGCAGGTGCAGCAGCGGCAGCGGCGCCAGCAGGTGCGGCGGCGGCAGCGACGGCGGCTTTTACGCCCCATTTCTGCTCTAATTTTTCTTTCAGCTTGGACATATCAAGGACGGAAAGCTGGCTCAGCTTTTCGACGAGATCATCTAAATGTTGACTCATGGGTTTATCTCCTAAATCTTTGATTCACTTTTTTGCTCAAGAACAGAGAGCGGTTCGGCTATCACGGCTTCCAATACGGAAAGCATTTGAGACATCGGTGATGTAAATAGGCCGAGCAGTATCGCTCTCATTTCATCGATTCCAGGCAGTTTCGAAATGACTTCGAGTTCTGCGCCGGGCATAATTTTTCCATCGATTTGTCCGCAAAGGACTTCTAGCAACTTAGAATTCTCATCTGAGAATTTGAAGATCGCTTTTGCTGGACCCATCGCATCTGGTTGATTCACAAAGACCACTCCGACATGTCCTTTCAAGAGCGACTCATCAATTTTGATCCCCGCTTGTTCCACGGCTTTCAAAAAGACTCTCTTGCGGACCACTTCGAAAAGACTTCCCGACTTCGAAAGAAGTTCGCGAAGCCGCCACGAAGTGTTTGGTTCGAGGCGATCATATCGGGTGACAATTATCGCTGTCGAAGCATCGATCTTTTGTTTAATTTCATTCAAAAGGAGTTCTTTCTCAGGTCTCATGTTGGACTCCTAGTGAGAGTGATTGGATGTCGATTTTCAGACCCGGTCCCATCGTCGATGAAACATACATGGAGCGGAAAAAAACTCCTTTTGCACTTGCCGGCTTTGCTTTAAAAATTGCCTGGAAGAGCACTCCCATATTTTCGAGCAATTGGTCTGATTTGAAAGAGACTTTGCCCACAGCGTTATTGACGTTCCCAGTCTTATCCACTTTGAACTCAATTTTCCCTGCTTTCGCCTCTTTAACGGCCTTAGCCACATCTGTCGTCACGGTACCGGCTTTGGGAGTCGGCATCAAACCTCTCGGTCCAAGGACTTTTCCTAATTTTCCCAATTCCCGCATCATGTCAGGCGTTGCGATCAAGGCGGAGAAATCGGTCCATCCCCCTTTAATCTTTTCGAGGAGGTCATCGGCGCCAACATAATCGGCTCCCGCTTCGAGAGCTTCTTTTGCCTTATCCCCTTTTGCAATGACCACGAGAGTCACTTTTTGCCCGGTTCCATGAGGTAATGAAACGGTCCCGCGAACTTGCTGATCTGACTTTTTCGTATCAATGCCCACTTTCAATGCGACGTTCACCGATTGATCGAACTTCGTTGCGGGGCATTTCTTCAAAATCTCTACAGCTTCATCGAGGTTGTAGGACTTGTTTGGATCGACCATCTTGTCGATCTCTTTCATTCTCTTTGATCTTTTGCTCATTACCCCTCCACGATATCGACGCCCATCGAACGGGCAGTTCCCATGACCATCATCTCTGCGGCTTCCTGAGAGACGATTCTCATATCTTCTGCTTTCGCTTTGGCGATCTTTTGCACTTGCGATCGGGTCATTTTCCCCACCTTATCTCGGTTGGGCACTTTTGACCCCGATTCAAGACCTAATTCCTTCAGGATCATGCGGGACACTGGAGGCTGGCGGGTGATGAAGGTAAAAGACTTATCTGAATAGACGCTGATCACGACGGGAAGGATATCCCCTGCCTTATCTTGCGTCTTCGCATTGAATTCCTTACAGAAAGCCATGATATTGATCCCGGCGGAACCCAAAGCGGGTCCAATCGGAGGCGCTGGATTCGCTTTTCCGGCAGGAATTTGCAGCTTGATTGTTTTAACTAATTTTTTTGCCATATTTTCCTATAATGAGTGTTAGCGAGGGGTACTCCCTCTCCTCATTTTTGATGTTCCGGGTTATCCTGTATTCTCAGCTGTGGCTTGCTCCACTTGCCAGAATTCCAGGTCATCCACTCGCGTATCTCGTCCGAAGATCGAGACCATTACGCTGAGTCTTCCTTTCTCGTGGTTCACTTCGGTCACAGTGCCGACGAAGTTGACGAACACTCCATCGGTGATCTTGACACGATCGCCCACATCTACTTTATGTTTCTGGACAATGCCTTTTTGCCTGTCCTCAAGTTCTTTCATGATATCGTTGACTTCTTTCTCAGTGAGAGGCACCGGCTTCTCTCCGCCTAGAAAGTCAATGACGCCCGGGGTGTCTTTTACATAGGCCCATGAATCTTCGGTGAAGATCATTTTCACGAGAATGTAACCTGGCCACATCCGCTTTTCGCTGATCTTTTGCTGTCCCCGCTTCACTTCTGAAACGTTTTCAGTGGGGATCAAGACTTCGACAATCTGATCGGCCATCCCTTTAGCCTGAAGAAATTCTTCAAGTGCTTTCTTCACCTTTTTTTCATGGCTCGACATCACTTGGACAACATACCATTTATGCATAGAACCCTATGGTTACCCAAAAATCATCCGGAACAAGGCGCCGACCAACTCCAAGGCACCTCGAATCCCTAAATCGACAACATAGATCGCAAACCCAAAGATGAATGTCGCGACAATGACCGCTTTTGTACAAAGGATCAATTCCTCTTTCGACGTCCACGTCACCTTCTTCAGCTCGTTCTGCACTTCGCGGAAGTAAGATAACTTTTTCTTCTCAGTAATCGCCGACATTTTCACCTCTTATTACACTCTATTTACCCTCGAGTGCGGAGGGATTTGAACCCCCTACGCTACCCCAAAAACCGAAGCGATTTTCGGGGGCCCCATCTCGTGGCCTACACTCCATTTACCCTCGAGTGCGGAGGGATTTGAACCCCCGACCGGCGACTTTGGAGATCGCTGCTCTACCAGCTGAGCTACACACCCATAAAGGGAGCTTTCGCTCCCCTAATTATTTCAGGATCTTCGAAATCGTTCCTGCGCCAATGGTTCTGCCCCCTTCGCGAATCGCGAAGCGCATTCCTTCTTCCATTGCAATCGGGTGGATCAGTTCAGCTGTCAGTTCAACGTTGTCCCCTGGCATCACCATCTCTGTTCCTGCAGGAAGTTCAACAGTACCCGTTACGTCAGTCGTTCGGAAATAGAACTGGGGTCTATAACCGGTGAAGAAGGGCTTGTGACGGCCTCCTTCATCTTTATTCAGGACGTAAATCGTTCCTTTGAACTTCGTATGAGGCGTACAGGTGCCTGGAGCCGAGAGAACCATCCCGCGCTCTACATCGTTTTTCTCAATACTTCTGAGAAGAACGCCCACGTTTTCACCCGCAAAGGCTTCATCGAGGAGCTTGTTGAACATTTCAAGACCAGTCGCAACGGTGTCGCGCGTTTCGCGAATCCCGACGAGTTGGATCTTGTCGTTGACCTTGATCTTGCCTCTTTCGACGCGGCCCGTCACAACGGTACCACGACCAGAAATGGAGAACACGTCCTCAATCGGCATCAGGAAGGGTTTGTCAATTTCACGAACTGGAGTTGGGATTTTCTCATCTACAGTGTCCATGAGCTTGACGATCGCCTTCACATACTCTGGATCCCCTTCAAGGGCTTTGAGAGCAGATCCGCGGATGATTGGTACGCCTTTATACCCTTTCGCTTCCAGGAGTTCATTCAACTCCATTTCGACGAGTTCGACGAGCTCTTCATCCCCTTTGCCGATCATGTCCATCTTGTTGAGAAAGACGACGATCGCAGGGACACCCACTTGGCGCGCCAAGAGAATGTGCTCTTTTGTTTGCGGCATAGGACCATCGGTCGCAGCCACTACAAGAATCGCACCGTCCATTTGAGCGGCACCGGTGATCATGTTCTTTACATAGTCAGCGTGGCCTGGGCAGTCGACGTGCGCATAGTGACGCTTGTCTGTTTGGTATTCAACGTGTGAAGCGTTGATCGTGATTCCGCGCGCCTTCTCTTCAGGCGTGTTATCGATCGAGCCATAGTCGCGATATTTCGCATAACCTTTCGCCGCCAACACTTTGGTGATCGCTGCGGTCAGCGTTGTCTTGCCATGGTCAACGTGGCCGATCGTACCGATGTTAACGTGCGGTTTCGTTCTCTGATATTGTTCTTTTGCCATCTAACATCCTCCGTTAGGCTCTAGAATTTTTTTATCTTGCCCAAGATAGGAATTGAACCTACGACCACATGCTTACCATGCATGTGCTCTACCACTGAGCTACCTGGGCGTTTTGCTTGCAAAAGCATGAGAGCTTAAGGTACTTGGGGTAATAAAATCAATCTTTTTTCTGTCAATCCAACCTAAAAAATCAAAATCATTTTTGACGATAGACAATTCTTGCCTTCGTCAGATCATAGGGAGACATTTCTACAGTCACCATATCACCGGCATACACCCGTATGTTGCGCATCCGCATCTTGCCGCTGAGATGAGCAATTACGCGCATCCCATTTTCTAGCAAGACACTGAAAGTCATGTTGGGCAAAAGTTCTTCAACCTTGCCCTCCATTTTGATCGTTTCTTCTTTCGACATAGATTTTTAGCTTGGAAATGCTTTTTATGAAACTATACCTATGCCATTTAAGTCAACGCTTATCTTTTAAATCGGGCTCAGTTAAACTCTCACCTACCATGAGTCAGACGTTTGAAAAAAAAGTATTGGAGCTTAAAAAACTCTTTGCAGCTGCCACACCCGAACAGCGCTACCACCTTCTCATCGCCATGGGGCGCGATCTTCCCCCTTTCAACCCCGACCATAAAATCCCCGCTCACACCGTCCAGGGCTGCCAAAGTACGCTCTATCTCCACGCCTCATTCCGAGATAGTAAACTCTTTTTTTCAGCCTCTGCAGACGCTCTTATTTCAGCCGGCCTCGCCGCCCTTCTCATCTCTGTCTACACTGGCGAAACCCCCGAAACAATTCTGAAATGCCCCCCCACTTTTCTTCAAGATTTAGGCATCGCAGCGAGCCTCTCCATGAATCGATCTAACGGCCTCGCCCACATCCACTTGCGGATGAAACAAGAAGCTGTCAAATACCTCATTTAAATTTTAATTTACCTTGCATTGTTTTTGATGAAATCTTAATGACGTTCGTGTATAACTTTGGGCAAATAATAAAGAGAAGGGGTAGGTATGGGAAATTCGGTCGCTCAAACGGGCAATCAAGCTATTCAGTATTGTCATTTTTTGAATGAAATCCCTGAAAAAAATGCTTCCAGATTACACTGCAAAGCGCTTGCGATGAAAACGCTCGCGATCATTGCGGCTATAGCCATGGTCGCCATTGTCGCTGCCGTATTAGCCGTTTCTTTAGGAATTGGAACAACAACCGGAACTCTCCCTTTCGTCCTGGTCGGCTTAGCGATCGCCACAGTGCCCCTCTCTCTAGCCTATGGAAAACTCTGGGAAATCGGCATAAATTATGAAAAAAGAGCAGAGACTGAAAGAGGCGTAGCTGAGGAATTAAAACTCATCGCCGACTGGAGATCAAAAGAAATTTTAGAATTCATCGACAAACACCCTGTACTGAAAGAAATCAAGCTTCCCGCTGAATTGGTTTGCGGGGATGAACCGCGCCTCTTGCGCCTGATCGCTCGCTTCAACTACATCGATAAACACGGATGCGAGAACTTAAAAGTGGCCAACGAGGCGATCGAAAAAGTGTATGAGGATGACGATGCCGCGTTCAGTTGCCGCCAACAAGCTGGATACATTAAAGAAGGCGTTGCCGTTCCTATGGCTCTTGAAGCAGCTGTCATGCTTCGAATCATTTCAGAACCTACCTTAGAATTAAAACTCAACGACATCGGTCGGGTTCATGTGAAAAACATCGCGGCCAGAATCCTTGGACGAATGTATGACAAGCAGGATGACTATTTCGTATTCAATGATCCAAAGCATCCCCCATTGGCTATGCGCCCCTCGCTAACCCTTGCAGAATTGGAAAGCAACTTGGATCCCGATGCAGTCTACTTAAAACTTTTTCCACCAGACCCGATCAAAGTCTAAACTATGGCTGTAGCTGCTCAACCTCTTCATTTCCCCTTTCAAGCGAAGTGGAACGATCAGATCCCCGCTCCATCCAATCGGACTCCCTGTGAGGCCATTTGGCAAGTGATCCGGACGATCTTGGCCATTTGTATTTTACCGCTTGCCATCGCCATTGCCGCTACCGTGACGATCCTCGCTAAAGGCGATGCCCTGCTTAGAGCTTTCGCTAAAAAAGGAGTCCTCCCTTCTGCCTGGTTGTATCCGGGGCAATTCAAACGGCAGGTCAGCAGGGCCTTTAAAGCGGGCTGTTTCGGTCCTGTGACCGAAATCAACCGATGGCTACGCGATCGCTACACAATTACCCAGCATCAGATCACGACTCCCGATGGAGTGAAACTAAATGGCTATTTCTTTAAGCACAAACAAAACACTCCCGAAACCGTGATGTTCTGCCATTCGAATGCCGCCTTCACTGAGCAAGCAAATTATTCCTGGCTGATTGAAAAAGCGGTGGAGAAAAACCGCGTTTGCAATTTCTTTGCCTTCGATTACCGTGGCGTCTCTTTATCGAAAGGGAGCGCTGAAAACATGCGCGACTTATTGGTCGACTGCGAATCGGCCTTCCAATTTGCTAGAGATGTCCTTCATGTACCTCCTCCGAAGATGAGATGGTATGGGTGGTCGCTCGGCGGCGCTCTTTCAGCCAATGTGAAGGCAATCCATCCTGAGTGCGATAACCGCTATGTGAATGAGAGTTCCCTTTCTTCGATCCGCGATGTGGTGAAGGAGTCGACTCCTAAACTCTTACGACCTTTGCTTTTCTGGATTCCAAGCAAAATGGAGAGACAAGGGTGGGGACTCGAAGTTCCTCTGAAAAAGATCAAGGGGGAAATGATGATCGTCTACCGCAAAAAAGACCTGATTATCCCCTACCCTTCCAGCGCCCACGCGACCGCTTTCAAAGCCAACCTTGTCTTCCAATCGATCGAACTTTCCCAGACACCCGAACAAATTGAAGAAACGCGAGGACAGGATATCGATATTCACTCCGAACCTCTTTGTAACTTCGTAACCCAAGATGGACAGCCTGCAGAAGATGTGATTGCAGAGTTCATCCTGCCACCCGCGAGTATTTCATGACGATGACGATTGCCCCCGCAGTATTTCAAGCTAAATGGACTCCAGCTAACCAACATCTAAAGCCGCTCGAAAAGACCTGTCTTCAAAAAATCGCCCGGGTCGCTTGGAATATTCTCTCCATCCTCATTCCCCCCATCGGCCTCGCCCGCCTGATTGGCTATGGAATCGGCCGTTTGGCTAACTATATCATTCTTCCTGCCGCTCACTATCCTCGACATATTGTAGAAAAAGCCCACCGCGATTTCCAAGAATTTTGGCATGGAGAGAATATCAAATCAGATGAACAAAGAACTCTGCGAAGATTTTTCCTGGCTCG
Source organism: Chlamydiales bacterium (assembly GCA_035480535.1). GTDB lineage: Bacteria > Chlamydiota > Chlamydiia > Chlamydiales > SM23-39 > DATIHQ01. Next base: position 19,345 of record DATIHQ010000072.1, on the reverse strand, counting down.
CGACTATACTTGCAAGACTCCTGACTACAAGTGCAGGATCGATGATAAGGGTGTTCTGAAGATCACAGATGGCGCAGATCTAGCGATCACCCACTTCCAGCATGCAGACGCAAAGGAAGAAACGCCCACGATCATTTGCTTCCAGCAGAATGGAGCGATAAAAAATCTCATTTGTTCCGAGCCAAATACACCTCTGGAAGAACTAAACCCCTACCTCGTCTTGCAAGTCGCCTCGATCCTGAAACGAACTCCTTGCAATTTTGTAATTTTTGATTACCGCTCTGTGGGAGATTCAAAAGGAGTTTTCAAAGGGACAAAAGACTTAGAAATTGACAGTTGTTCCATTGTGCAGTGGGTGGAAACGGCGCTCGGAGTTCCCAAGAACCAAATCCAGTTCTATGGAGCCTCTCTGGGAGGCGGCACCTCTGTTCTCGCCCAAGCTACCGATCCTCAATTGACAGGCCCAAATGGAAATGAACGCTCCTTTGCCAGCACAGAAGAGATGATTCGCGCTATTTTGGGAAGAACCATATTCAAATGTCTCTCCGGATTCATCGCCCGAGTGGTGAAAATGCAAGGCTATGACCTCAATCCCGCAGCTGCTTTCCCTAAATTACCGGGAAAAAAACTCGTTATTTATCATCCAGAAGACAACGTGATTCCTTTTGGGCCAAGCATGAAAAAACAAATTGGGGCAGTGGAGCATGAATCGCTCCATTTAGAAATCCACCCAGCCCTTCAGAGAGTGTCAAGGATAAATGGGCATCATAACACGCCCGTTCATTGTTACAATGTGAATGGGACAGAGGAAAGTGCCTTGAATCGGATTTCCAACTTCATGTTTAACTTAGCCCCCGATGCCAAGCCAATCATCGACATCAGGGTAGAAGACAAACAACCTTATCTTGCACTCCGCCCGTGATTTCCACCGTCCCATCTTTGTGGACATAGAGATCGTATTCTAGGCGGATGCCAAACTCATCTGGGAGATAAATCCCTGGCTCAATGGAGAAACAGGTTCCAGGTAAAATCACCCTTTGATCATGCGATTCGAGATTATCCATGTGGGCGCCGCTTCCATGGAGTTCGATATCGATATTATGGCCCGTGCGATGGATAAAGTACTTCCCATATCCAGCTTCCCGAATTACAGAGCGAGCCGCTTCATCCACTTCCCATCCTTCCACCCGTTTCTTTTGGGCAAATCGGCTCTTCACTAACTCTGTCGCCGTTTGTTGCGCTTTGTGGACGATTTGAAAGATCTCCTGCTGCTTCGCAGTGGGTTTTTCTGCCGCCACGGCAACCTTTGTGATGTCGCCATAGACTGCCCAATCCTTTTTTTCTTTGGCCCAAATATCGAGCAAAATAAGATCCCCTTTTTGGATGGGACTCGACCCGTGCGCTTGAGGGACGTAGTGGGGCTCTGCCGTATGCTCATTGACCGAAGCGATGGGAGGTTCCTCAGTGAATAAATGGAGCCGCTGAAAATCAGAGAGGATCTTTTGCTGCACACTGTATTCAGTGAGCGGCTTGTCCCGTTTTAAATGGTCGGCGATCCATTTCCATGTATCTTTGGCGATCTGGTCGAGCTCATTTGCCGCCCTGATATGACTCTGGGCCTGCTTTTCATCCATCACAGCGGTGAACTTGGGCAAAAAATCACCCGAACTCACCACTTCTATCCCCAACGAGTGGACGAATTCGACGGTGCCCGCATCGACGCGGGAGATATAGGGAATGGCATTTTTGGGAGAATATTCCATCGCCACTCGTTTCGCTCCTTTCAGTGCTGCTGCCACCTCTTTTTGGAGACTTTCCCAGGAATCATAGGTTCGCTTTGTCCCTGGACAATGATCGAGCACATGGGGCTCAATCGCATGGACAACCTTGACCGGTTCTCCGTGTGCCGGGATCCAGTAAAAAAAGCGGCGTTTGAGTATTTGAGAGTGAGGAATTTCTAAGAAAGTATGGGCCAAGGTATTACTCCGATGGAAATCATAGAGAAGCCATCCATCGGCTCCCATTTCTTTGAGATATTTTTGCGCCTCTTCGATTTTCTTTTTCATCGGTTTACGCTTTGGATTAAGGCGGCCGCGGCCGCAATTCGCAAAATGGGAAAAGGTTCCCGTAGACGGCCGACCAAAAATGAATAGGTTTCAGTGTTGCCCACCCTGCCTAAAGCTTCCAGAATATGCAGTTTTTTCTCATGCTCGGCTCCCGCATAGGCATTTTGCAGCTCCTGCACGACTGACTCTTCCCTTCCCAACATTCCCAACACCAAGCAGGCTTGCAGGCGAATATTTGGGTCGGGATCATCCATCAGTTGGCGCACCACCTCGAGAGCCGTTTCATCCCCTTCTTGCAATAAAGTGGCTGCGGCCACCCCTGAAATCCCCCAGCTTTTCCGCTGCAAAAAGGTCTTCAATGCGGGCAGTGCGCGCGGATCTCCCACCAAAGCCAAAAGAGAAACTAAATTGAGGCGAGTCATCTGATCAATTGCTTCGGGATAATTGGGAATCTGATCGATATGGCGCACCTGGCTCGGCGCCAATACTTGAAAGAGAGGATTGGGTTTTGGATCCCACATCCACATCCTCTTTTCCGTTTGTAAAAAGTCATAGAGGATGTCGCAGCACCGCTGCACTTCAATCCTTTGGCCTAGAAGTCCCAGCGCAATGTTCGCTTTCACGTAAGAATCGCTATTGGTTTGAAGAGTTTGGATCGAGAGGGTTTTGCCCCGGCTGCCTGTCGCAGACAGCGCTGCAGCGGCAATGCGGCGGTTTTCTGGCAGCAAATCGGTCAGCCAGCGGGCGAGATAAGGTTCTCCAAACACAGGATCGACTAAGACGGCGACCCAGCTCGCGGTGATCGCCACCGCAGGATCTATATCGCGCAATGCGGCCCCCAAAACCTCTTTTGCTTTTTCAGGTTTTACTTTCTCTCGAAAAAAGAGGCCAAAGGCATTCAATGCGGCAATTCGGACATCGGGATGGGTATCGCCAATGAGGCGTTGCATTTCCTCCCCCGCATTTTCCATTCTAAAATGCTCTGCAATCGAACAAGCTAAATGGCGAAGCCCCGCCCGGTTGCTGCGGGCCAAAAGATTGAATTCATCCAGGGAAATCTCATCTGTCATTTCTACAAGGGAAGCAATGGAAAATTGCCTTTCTTCATAGGTCGTATTTTCCGATTGGACAAGCGCCTTGAGTTTAGGCGCCAGCTCTTTCATGCGGAGCATTCCGGCCGCTTTAATCACCTCGAGGCGCACCATCCACACTTTTTCTTCGTTCATCAACCGGGCGATTTCATCTTTTAGCGGGGCATCTCGATAGGCCGTTGCCATTTGCACTGCGACAGAGCGGATCACCGCATTGGAATCGCGCATCATTCTGAGCAAGACGGGAACGGCTCTAATATCCTTCGTTAAAAAGGTCCCGATCAATGAGGCGAGGCGAATTCCATATTGAGAAGAATCGAGCCCTCTCTTCAAAACTCCCCAAGAGAGCTCCTCAAGCAAATGGCGATCCTGCATCAAATCGGGCTGATCGGCTGTGATTCGGGTCCAAACATTCAGCGCTTCTTCCTCTAAACCATTGGCAGACAAGGCTTCTAGAAGAGCGCCTCCCACCCGGCTCGAGTGGGGATATCGGCCCTCTAACTTCTGAGCTTCTTCGAGTGCAGATTGATTATCATCGATTAACAGGTGGGCTTGCACGCGCCGAATTCCCTCATCTTCTGAGAGTTGCGCTAGAAAGGGCACCAAAGCTGCAAGAAGGAAAAACACTTTCATACCCCCGACATACAACAATCGGCTCTTTTATCCCAACTTATGAGTCAGAACTCTCCCACCAATTAAATGAAAGTGCAAATGAAAAATCGTTTGGCCCGAATCGGGGCCATTATTCGTCAACAGTCGATACCCCTCTACAATTCCCTTTTCTTCTGCAAGCTGCTGCGCCACCTGAATCATCTCTATGATCAACGGCATATCTTTGGGTTCTACGCTCTGCAAATCGGGGATCTCTTTCTTAGGCATAATCAAGATGTGAACGGGGGCAACGGGATGAATGTCCTCGATGGCCAAGATCCGCTCATTTTCAAAGACCTTTTTGGCCGGAAGTTTTCCCTGAATGATCAATTTAAATACAGACATTATTTTCTCATCAAAATATGAAGGGCTTTGAAGGCATCCTCTTTCGTCTCCCAAATGGAGATGAAACGCCCCTTATGGCAAAAGATCGCCCCTGGAATCCCGCTCACTTTTTTTAAATCCATTTCGTGCAGCCCGGCCCAGTTTTCAGGCATCGGCTTTCTCACCTTCATCCGCTCGTTCATATTGGGAGGAATGCCGCGCAACTTCCAATGTTTTCCGGAGGGCATGATCACGAATTGCGCGGGGTGCACATCGCCGCCCAGCTCGAAAAAATTCTCCATCCAGGGAAGCGATTCCTCAAACACCAGTGCATTGACCCCTTCGGCCATGGCCACTTTCACCGCCAGCTGGCATTTCATCGTATAGGCATGCCGTTTGCGCAATCGGTCGAGATGCCCCATTGCAAAATCAACCGCCTGGAAAAAGGCCTCTCGCATCACTTCATCAGATACATCGTATTCAATGGGAAGAAAGTTAGAAACTACCTGGGAAAAGGAGGTTATCCCCGCCTCCAATTTCGCCACCCCATTATCATGAGCATCGACGCCCCACACGACCGATTTATTGTAAGCCTCATAAAGATGGGGTTCGATGAAGGCTTTTTCCTTCAAATACAAGAGCACCATCCCGGCGCTGCTCATCGGCCCCTTGTAATCGATTTGATGATGGTCGAACCGTCTCTTCTCTGCATTATAGACTCCCCCCACATCGCAAACGTAGTCGCATTTCTCCAACACGCTGGAATCTCTTGTCCGGTGAATTTTATCTCGATCGATCCGATCAAACAGCAATAGCAGCGAGCAGGCGGTCACTTCATCTGCATGAAATGAGCCATCGTGGGTCCCAAAGCTTCTAGGTTGAATGGATGAATGCATAAACCGAGGAATTTTAGCTTCCCATAGATTTTTCAGCAAGTTTTTCTCTGGACTCTTTTATGGGAGTTTGGGGGTGAATGAGAATCAGTCTGAATTTTCTAAGAACTGTTCATTCTTTAATTGATACGGAGTTGGGTCGTCCTGCTCATCCAGACGATTTAGAACATCACCAATCGGATCTCCTATGGTAGGATCATATCCAAAATTTCTGAGCTCTACGGCCACCGCACCATAGCCTCTCATAACCTCTGATCTGTTCTCAATTTCTTTCTCATCCCCACTATATCTTCTTCTCAGTTCGGTCGCTTCTTTCATGTCTTCGCGAAGTCGGTTTTTTAATGCATTCGATATGAAAGAATCTTTTTTAAAACCAGCTGTCAATTGGTCTGCATTGGACTTCATTTTTTTTTCAAGTTCCTGAAATCTAGCGCGATGATTTTCTCGCTCTTCATATCTCGAAATAGATCCTTTACTAATAGACGATCGCCGTGCAGATTGTTCCTTTCGAAGTTGTTCGATTTCCTCACTAACGGTCCGAATTTTATATCTAGTGCTTGTCTTCTCATCGGCTTTGAGCGGGCGACAATCTTGGGGATGAAGGTCTGTATCGGGACACTTATCCACTATGCTGCCCCTTCTCTGGTGGCGGGGGGAGCCGAATTCCTGAATATCCGAAAGTGTTGCTACGCTGAACATAATTATCCCTCAATTGAATTTTTTATACTCATATAATAACACACTATTTAATTTAAAGAAAATATAAAGATATCACTTAAGTGATTAACAGTAAATATATTAAAAAATTTCCTTTAAACCGGGAATATATTAGCTTATAAAAAAACCATGAGGTAGTTATGAAATTGACCAGCAGCGCCTTTAAAGAAGGGGCCACCATCCCATCCCTATATACCTGCGAGGGAAAGAGTATCAACCCACCGCTAGAGATCAGCGGGGTCCCCCCTCAGGCAAAATCCCTAGTCCTCATCGTGGATGACCCCGATGTACCCTCCTTCGTCCGGGCCGACAAAATGTATGACCACTGGGTCGTTTTCAACATGCCTCCCCACACCCATCTTATTGGCGAACACTCGATTCCGCCAGGCCAGCAAGGAAGGAATACGGCAGGGAAAAATGAATACATTGGCCCCTGCCCGCCCGATCGGGAGCACCGCTACTTTTTCAAGCTCTATGCTCTCGATAAAATGCTCGAGCTGCCAGCGGGCGCCACCAAAAAAGAGGTGGAGAGGGCGATGCATGGCCACATTGTGGCGCAATGCCAACTGATGGCCCGCTACGAAAAAATGGAAGGGAGACCGCAGGGAAAACCTCATTAATTGCCGTTCTGCTATACCCCAAGAATTATGGAAGAATACCTGATTCCTCATCACTTTGATTTGGTGACGCCCGATGGGAAAATTACCGATCTCCAGATTATTGATGAAAAAAGAGCGCTCGCCACCGTTAAGATCGAAAATATCTCCCCCGTTTTCGTCGGCTATCAGATCGATCCCCCTTTTGTCTCCTTTAACTTAAAGAGCACGCTGGCGCAATTGGGGATCAATGGGATTGGCCGCGAATATCACTACGATAGGAAGCATAGGACAGCCTTCGTTAAAGTGGAGCTGATTGCCATTGGGAATCTCGGCCAGGCGATGCTGGGTCTTCTTCCGATCGGCGCAAGCATTGGCAAGCTCTTTGCCGCGGATGAGCGGCGTAGAGTAAGAAATCCCGATTATCTCATGCGGTTATTTGGCCGCTCCGATCGAAGGGGAAGGCCTTTGCTCTCATTGGGGGGATTAGAGGGAAGCGGCGCCTTGATTTTGGAAAAGATGGATGGCCGCACGATTGCCTTTTTGTCCTTAAAAAATGGGGTGCTGACCTATGACACAACTGTCTATGGTTTTCTCCCCACTTTGGCGCGCGCACTTGGGGTGAATATGGCCCATACAAGGCAACTTTTGCACCTCCATCATAATTGGGAACCCTCATTGCCTCGAATTGTGCGGGAAAATGAAGTGTTGATCGTCCGCACGGCGCCGCTCCATATCCGGACGGTGTATGCTCGCGTGGTCGATTATCTTCTGCCACAAGGTTTTCACCACACGACAGCCAATATTTTGCAGCCAGATACTGCGGCTTCTGGCGATATTTATGAGCTCTTTGGGAATAGCAATCAGATCCTCGACGACATTCCGCTGGAGTTTTATACGCTCGAACCTTACCGCGAACATGTATTTTTCTCCGATCGGGATCAATTGATCGCTAAGCTGGATGAGCCAAAATGTCTTTTCGATGCCTTTGCGACGGCTCCAGAGCCGAAAACTAGCTTAGCGGCTGCCTTTGTCGTAAAAGGGAGCCAGATGGAGGAGCTTTCCCCTGATAAATGGATCCTGCGCGAGGCATTCAAACATGACTTCCCCGGTCTTTCCCATCCATCGCGGCAAGCGCAGGTGGTGGAAAAATATATCCAATACCAACCTTCCTTTCCCTTTCTGAAGGCGATTGAAGAGGGAATGATCACATCTCAGGGAGTTCTCCTCTCGCGCCATCTGCCCACTCCCCTGCTGAAGCGAATGTTTCTCAATGATGAGGTGCAGCGCTGTTTGAAACGAATCTACTTTCAATATCCATCGGCCTCTCACGATGGATTTTTCTCCCATGAAGATCGCGCTATGCTCCTCGATTTGGCAAAATTTGGAATCCCCGTCTTCTGGGTCGATGAGGATTCTGGAAAAATCCTCCAATATGTTCAAAAACCCGATAAAGAAGCGGGTCTTTTTGTCCCTCTCCCTTTCATTGAGGATTTTCGTAAGTCGACCATCTTCGGCCTCTATGGCTCAAACCTGGAGGGAGGGAATTTTGAACAAGAACTGCGCGCCCTTCTTGAAGGCGTTCTCACTATGCGCGCAGAAATGAGCCATCCCCTGCTGAGTGAAGAGACTCCCATTTCTTTTCTTACGGGAGGAGGACCTGGAGCGATGGAAGTGGGGAACCGCGTGGCGAAAAAGATTGGGATTCTCTCCTGCGCGAACATCGTCGATTTTCGTTCCCAAGATAAAAGCGTTGTCAATGAGCAGAAACAAAATCCCTACATCGATGCAAAGATGACCTATCGCCTCGATCGCCTCGTGGAAAGACAAGCCGAATTCAATCTCGATTTTCCCATTTTCTTTCCCGGCGGTTATGGAATGGACTTTGAATATTGTCTCGAAGAGGTGCGGCGCAAAACGGGGAGCGCGCCACCGAATCCCGTTCTCCTTTTTGGAACTGCCGACTATTGGCGCCGCAAAATCACCTCCCGTTTCCAGCTCAACCGAGAAACAGGAACGATTACAGGTTCTGAATGGGTCAGCAATTGCTTCTACTGCATCCAGACGGCCGCCCAAGGTCTTTCCGTCTATCGCCGCTTCTTCCGCAACAAACTCCCCATCGGCAAAGAAGGCCCCACCTACGACGATGGCTTCTGCGTTGTCAAATGATCGATAAAGGTATTGACAAAGTTCTCATTGCTAAAAACTTGCGCCTTTTCACTCTTTAAAAACGCCGCGGCGGCATCCAAATACTTTTGGTAATCGTCTTGTGAAAGCGATTTTAGGAACATGTAAAGCCGCTTTACATTTGAAAATTTCCGCCGATCGATAAACGTCTCTGCGGGGATATAATCGGTCACATTGCTGGCCCCCCAATAGATGGGCACACACCCTGCGGCAAAGCAGTCGAAGATCTTCTCGGTGATATATCCCTTCATATCGCGCGTATTTTCATAGCAAATGCAAAACTTATATTCCTTCAACACCGCGATCTTATCTCCAATCGCCCCTCGATAATTTTTAAACTTTCTTTTTTCCCAATTGCGGCCATAGAGATCAAATTCTCCCCGCTTATCTTCGAAAAAGCGGATGGTTTTTTCCCGCTCTTGATAAAGCGACTTGGGAAATTTACTGGAGAGACGCGTTGCGACTAGTGTGCAAAATTTTTTCTCTTTAAAAGCGGGTATTTTCTCAATGCGCGGCTGCAAAACAGGATAATGGAATTTAAAGAATTTCACATTGTCGACTAAATCGTCATCCCAGGTGAAAATTTTTCCAAACCGAGCCTGCACTTGAGGATCATATCCCTCGATTTCTACAGTGGGCGGCTCCCAGAGAAACAATGCGAGTTTTTCTTTTGGCAGCCGGCTTAAATCAAACTTCTTAGCCTTGGCCCCAAAACTCCAAAGGACCCAATAGTCTGATTCAAGCGCTCCTTTCTCTAACTTATCCAATCCCAATGGATGAATTTGCCAGTCCCGTTCCTTTAACCTCTTTCGGATCATCCCCGGGAGTCCTCCTCCGAAGTAGTCATCACCCGCATTTTCCACCCAATAAGTGAAGAGCTCCATTTGATGAGCCCATGCAGCTGTGCAGAAAAACAATGCGAAGATCCATTTCATGCAATAAATGTTAGCGCAGGGAAGAAATTAGAAGCCATAGCTTAGATTGTATTCGAAGTAGTGGGTGTGCTCTTTTGCGAACTGCCCTTCGAGCGAATAGCCGTGATGATAGCCGATGTAGAAGCGAAATTTCCGGCCAATCCCCTGCAGTTTGCTAAATTCATAGCCAGCGCGGTAGGTGCCGTCGAAATTGTAATCGAGCTGCTCTAGGTTGCGCCAGTGAAGCGCGATGAAACAAGTCCCATAGAGCTTTTGAGAATGGAATTTTTGCCCTAGAAAACGGGCCTCGGTGCCGTATTGGATGTAGATCGGCTTCCATTTGTAGGAGGGATCGCTATGGACATAGCATCCCGGCTCTACATAGAGGCGAACTCCCTGTGAAATTTGATAAGAAGCGCAAAAATCTATCGCTTCAATGCTTGGATTCACCCGATCAAAACCGGGGTGGTTGATGAGAAACTCATCTCCCAAGTGACCGGAAATATGATAGCCACGGAAGCGGAATGACCAATTGCCTGCAGCATAGGTAAGCGGTACGCCGACATAAAAGTCGGTATTGACTAACTCTGATCCTCCCGCAATATCGGGGCTTGGATCCATGTTAAAAACTGACCAGATTCCCGCTTCAATTCCGATCTGCAAATCTCCCTGCCAAAAAAGATCGAGCCATCGATAAATGGGAAAGTCATCCCCAAATGAGAAGGCGATGCACTTGCTGCCGCAAACATGGTCACCGCTGCGATACCCGATGGTGTAGTTGATTTGCCTTGGATCTGCGATAAGCGGCTGGAAGAGCTCGGTCATTTGAGGAAACCAAATGCCTTTCAATGTGGGTCTTTCTGCATACTTCTCTTGGAATTCTTCCTCTTTCGGAGGAACATCATCGATTACGTCGACTGAAGATACGCCGGGAACATCCTTCACAAAGGCCACGATGCTATTGGCTATCAGCCGATTTCTGGGGAGATGGGCGAGCCATACGGAATGATCTTTGACCAATACGACAACGCCATATTCTGCATAATGGATATCGACCAATGCTTGGATATAGCCTTCAAAATAGGGATCGGTAGCAGCGTGCATTTCATGGGGCAAATGGTCGGTTCGAGTCAAAACAACAGCGACTTCGCTATTTGTTTCTTCCGCTACGAGGTGCGTGCCAAAAAGGAATGTGAGAGCCAATGCTCCACACTGAAGGGTTCGCATGTCGAGGTCCTTTAACCCCCATATACACGCCGAATATTTAAGCTGGAAGAGTTGTTTTTTTGGTTGCAGCCTGAAAAAGTCTCAAACCGCTATAGAAACAGAGAACGCCCCCGAGAATCAACACTTGGCAAGGCCCGCATAAGACAGCCAGCCACCCACCCAGAGGAGGGGCAACAGCACCTCTTACACCGACCAAGACTACGTTCACGCCAGAATATTGAGAGCTCTCCTCTTTACCTGCAAAAATAGGCCCCGACATATTCCACACCAAATGGCTGCCCCCCTGCCCAACGCCATACCAAAAATAGGCGAGATAGAGCCAGAAAAGATTCCAAGCAGAAAAGCTCAATAAAATGGGAAAAAGCCCCACAGATAAAAAGACGGCGCTTGCCAGTTTCAGCAAGTTCACCCGCTCAATCCAGCGAGACCAGATGGGCGAGGAGAGGGCAAACCCCAATCCCTTTGCAATGGAGATCGCCGCCGCCATTTCTACATAGGAAATGCCCAAATCATCGACACAAAATAGAGGCAGCGCCGGCTGGATCAACATAATCCCAAAACCGCAGAGCATAAATCCCCACTGAAAACTGGAAAAATCAGGCCGCTCTTTCATCAGCCGCCAGCTATTGCGCCAGGGCCTTACAAGCAATTCTTTCAACCCCGGCCGCTCCGCAACTTCTTCAACTTCTTCATCTACCACAATCCGCGATTGGATCCAGGTCGATGCAAACCCAATCACTACGGCCGCAGCAAAAAGTCCCTTCCACATCCCGGGATCCCGATCGAGCACCCCCCCCATCGCCAGCGATAGCACGACTCCTTCCGCATACCCCAGCGCGGCACTCAGCGAAAAGGCCCGCCCCCGCCCTTTCTCAGGCATATTTTGGCGGATCATCTCCATCCAGCCCGGGATTCCCGCTCTATAGAAAAACATATAATTGACAGCTGCGCCGATGACAAACCAGACCGAATCGAACCAAAAACAGAGCAGAAATGGCGCCCGCATCCAGAATCCGGCCCAAAGGACGTTCGATCTCAGCCGCCTCCCCCCCTTCAACCCTGCGCTCCAATAGAAAGAAAAGATGGCGATGACCGGCTTGAGCATGGTCAAAACCGCGATTTGAAACGGCGTCGCCCCCAGGTCTTTGTACAATATGAACGCCAGGAACCCATAGAGGGTAAAGAGCGGCTCATTCAATAAATTTGTCCACAGCAGCGCCCGCCCCATTTGGACCTGACGCTTTATCCCATCGATCATGCGCCACCATGATACCCCCCTTCCCCCATTTTTGGGAACATGGAGAATGGCTATTCAAAAAAAAGCTTTCCTTTAAACTTAACCCCTTTCTTCCTTATCCTTTACGCCATGTCTATTTCACTTCTTGCTCCCACTGCACAAAGGATCCAGGGCTCCAATTCAAAGCCCGTACAGCCCTCCGGTCCTCACCCTTTAATCAGGGCAAATTTTCCCTTCAAGGCCTACATACAACCCCCAGCAAATCCCGACATTAAACGCTCCGGGCTTATACCTCATGTCACCAGCGGTTTAAGAATTCACTATAAGGATCACCCTCCCCGCAACCATTTTACCTCCGCACCTGCGCGAGCTCGATTTGTTGTCAAATTTCCTATCTTGGGAAAAGGAGGTTTTGGAACTGTCTACCCCGTGAAAGATACATCACTGAATCAGGATGGATTCGCACTCAAAGTGTTTCATCCACAGGAGTTCGACGCTGGAAAAGTAGAACTATCAAACCAAGAACTATGGAAGGGGATCCCCCACGTTTTGCCAATGGAGACAAGCTTTTGTCTAGAGCCGGAAAGGGTGGTTGGAATTATCATGAAAAAACGCCCCCGAACTTTATTGGAACGGTTAACTCAAGCGGGTCCATTGTCTCTCACCGAAACTGTCTCTCTTCTGCGGAAATTTCTTAAAACCTACGAGGCCTCTTCAGCAAAAGGAATCGTCCATGGCGATCACAAACCAAATAACTGCTTTGTTGAACCGGAGTTTGCCATTTGTGATTTCGGCCTCTCTCATCGCGTGAAAAGTCCTAGATTAGCGCCCTTTGGCGCTCCGCGTTACAGGTCTCCTGAGCTAGATTTAAACAATCCTACCTATGATTGTTCTATCGATCTGTGGAACATTGGCTGCATTGGATATGAATCCTTCACTGGCAAAGAGTTATTCAAAGAGCCAGATGGTTCTAATGCGGCTCGACTCCAAAACATCATCTCTCGAAATGGAGACTTTCCTAAAAGTTTTCTTAAAAAGGGATTTATCGACAACCCTAAACTCAAATCGCACAGCGAATGCCCCGCCCATTGGAGCAACGATATCTATGCACAATGCTCCTCTAAAAAGATTCCTCCCTTTGCCACATACTATTTTGTCGAGCTTCTTTCCGGAATGCTCCGTTATGAAAACCGGATCTCGGCCAAGGAAGGCCTTTACCTTTGCGATCTAATTCTCTACTACCTTAGTGACAATCCGAAAATCTCTTGCAATGACGATCCCCCTTCAAGTACCCTTGTCCCCATTGACTGGGGCAATAGCTCAGTTGGTTAGAGCAGCGGACTCATAACCCGTCGGTCCCTGGTTCAAGTCCAGGTTGCCCCATTACTAAAGCAACTTATCGTCTCTTTTTCTCCAATCGTTAAAAATAGATCCAAACTTGGAGATGCGGAAGGACGATATATCATTTTCTGTAGAGGTGGAGCTGTGGACCCAGTTCTCCAGGCTCGTTGCGATGCAGTTCCCTACGCACATAGTCGTATAGCTGGGTGGGTTGCAAATCCATTTCAGAATTCAGTTCGTCATCCACGATTACCGATTGAATCATTCCCCGAGCAAGCTCTGAAATCACCCGCTCTTGCCCCCTTTTCCCAAACGCCGTAACAAATGGAAAGTCAAACGGGGTGGGGTTAGGAATCTCTAATGCAAGATAATAAAATCCCGCAAAAGGACTCAAAAAAAAGATCGGGCCTTTCTCGGGGATCTGTGATTTCAGTGCTTCTAGCCTTGTCTCAATCATCTTCTGTAGATCTAAAAAAACGCATGCCCCATGGAAGTGGTTTAACGTAAGCATGACTCGATTCCCTCGAATGAGACCATGAACCTCTTTAGCAGGTGTATAGAGAACTAAAAGACTCAATCCAAGGGTGATCGCTTTTCCATTCCAGGGAAACTGAGGCATTATGCGCCTGCCGCCATAGATCAATCCAATAAGCATCATAGGAATCGCGATCAGCAGATGTACGTCATCAGCTCTAGGAAAGATGGCTAAAAAACTCGCGAAACAAAATACCCAAAGAATCGCCGTGAAAACCCGCTGTGGCTCCCGATCTTTCCAAAAAATATATGCCAAAGTTCCCAACACCATCAGAGGAAGTGAAAACAAGAGACAGGCGGGAAATATACAAAAGTGGGCGTAACTGAAGTAGGCGATACGTCCTTTCTGCGCGTATATAGTTTTATTAAGAAAAGCATAGTCTAAAAAGCTCTCCCATTCCCCTGAGTAGAGCACAGGGAGAAGAATCAGAATCGAGATCAGAGCAAATACTCCCCAAATCCACACCAATGTCCTTTTGGATTGATAAATGCCTGCCACAACTGTTAACGCCAAAAAGGCCAATAGGCCGGTATTCTGTTTTGAGCCGAAGCAAAGAGCTGCACAGGCCGCTGCTCCAATGAGTGAACGAAATTTAAGGGTTCTAGCGTGACGAAGGAGGCTCGCTAGACAGCCCACAAAAAATAGATTTGCTAGGGGATTGTAGACTGAACCATACCCTCCAACGACTCCAGAAGGATAGAGTAGGCAAAGGGAGAGAGCCAAATTCCAAGAAAATTTCTGTTTGTCTAGTTGATGCAAGCTATAGCAACAAAGGAGCACTGTGGAAGCAAAGATCATGGCATTGATCCCCTTCAACACCAAGATCTCTATACCAAAACATTTTGTAAACAACACAGTCAGATAAACAGAGAGAGGGGTAACGCCAAAGAAGACATCCCCGTAGAGAACTTCTCCACGGCCAACTCTATGAGCCACTTGAAGAAACCAGCTTTCATCTGCAAGGCTCATATTGGAAAAAACGCTCGAAGCAAATCCCAAAATCGATAACGCTCCCCCAATGGCCACCCATTTTTTTAGTATCATCGATTCCATGCGAGGATTTTTTTGATGAGTTGTTGCCGCTCAGAGGCTACTTCTTGAGGAGTTCTGCTCGCCATTGTCTTCAGCGCCTCCTTCATCCTACTTACCTCATGGACAATATTTCTTCCTTCAACATCGGCCAGGAACGAGCGCCTTAAAAAACTGAAGTGACAGCGCAAACGGATCATTTCTCCCATTAAGAGATAGGAGGGAATTGGAAAGCCTTTATCAACCAATGTCAACCCTCCAAATCCAAATGGAATGTTCAGAAAAGCTTCTCGAATCTTCTCTAATGTTCCATCGACAAGGGGAATGAAAATATTCGACGATTGAGAAGCGATGGCTAAATCATTCAGACCCACGTAGATGCGAGATAAAGGAAGGGCAGAGAGCTTCTCAACCAGAGCGATTGCTTCTAACGTTTCAACAAGGATCCCAACCCCCACCTTGCCTTGAGCCATTTTGATGACAGATTCCACTTCATCCACCGTTTTGACCATGGGCAAGAGCAATTCATTCGCCCCAGCTTCAATGGCTTGAGAGATCTCTATTGGAGTCTGCTCATACACACTATTTAAACGACAGATTACGGGAGCTGCCGTGGCGTTCCGCACACAGATCAAGTCCTCTAAAGTGTGGGTGTTGATCTGCGTATCTGCAAAGGCCTGTCTCTCTTTTTTCCCTCGGGTTTCCCAATCAACTAAGACCGCGTTAATCCCCCCAGCTACTGCTTCTTGAATCAAGGGAACATGCACCGAAAACAATAGAAATGAAAACACAAGCCTCCTATACCTTTTTCCGACATACTGCGACCAATGAGGAGCCCCAGGGCAAATGGACATACTCAGAGAGGGCCACTTCTTTCCGGTTTATCCATGCCAAAACAACGTTCATCCAGCCAGCGATTTCTTCTTCCCTATCACACAAGATAGGCAGGATCCGACTTAAGAGGCGGCTCAGGGCAAGCAAAGGAAAAAGAAAGCATTGATAATATTGAATTTCTAACACTTCCAATGAGCCAACCCGCAGCGCAGTCTCTAAGTTCTTCCGCGAATAGCGGCGCAAATGGCCCGCTCGCACGTCTCTTTGACTCCAAAGAAAAGAAAAAGCAGGCACAGTGAGTATACACACACCGCCAGGACTTAAGACCCTGTGCACCTCAGCCAATGTTGCCTTTTCATCTACATGTTCAAGCAGATCCAATAGGATGACAACATCAAACACGGCTGAGAAAAAAGGCAACTGTTCGGCATTCCCCTGGACCTGCAGAATCTCAGTTTGTTTTGGGTATAAATCCAATCCAATACAACTTTTACACCTCGAAGATAATATCTCAAGCATATATCCCGTTCCACAACCGAGATCTAGCAATCTCTTAGGGGCATGTTTGATAAACCGATCAAAGAGCTTTAATACAAGTTCTCTGCGCGCTTGAAACCAGAAATGAGTCTGTTCAATCCGCGCCAAATGCTGCATTCGTTCTATTGGAAACGGATTGTGCGATTGAACCGGCAAAGGAAATTGAGGTCTCCCCTCTATGATTGGAAAGAGTTTCGCGCACTGCGGACAATGCAGCCCAGATGAACATTGCAGCAAATTTCCTTTGCACTCAGGGCAGCATAACATTGAGAATTCTCTTAGTGAATTAAAGCTTCTTTTGTAGAATGGATGAATGATTTTCACAAGTGAAAATAGACGATGAAGCGGATTCTCATTACAGGGGGAGCAGGCTTTATTGGTGCCAACTTCGTGCGCAGACTCCTCAAAGAGAATATTGAGCTCCATCTTCTTGTGAGGCCAGAAACTTCTCTCTGGAGGATTCAGCCATTTCTTTCTCACTTGTTTTTACATCGAGTCGACCTTGAATGTTACGATCTTTTGGCCGGGATTATCAAAGAAATATCTCCATCAGTCATTTTTCATTTTGGAGCTCATGGAACCTCTTCAGCACACCAAGACGCTTTTAGAATTGTCACGAGCAACATCTTAGGAACCTTTCATCTTCTAAAAGCCACGCAAGAGATCGATTACGAATTTTTTGCCCACATTGGCGGATCTTCAGAATACGGCAAATTAGAAAAAGAGATGAACGAGCGAGATTGCATCCAGCCAAACACCCTCTACGGAGCCACAAAAGCATGTGCGACCCTTCTCTCTCAACAATTCGCCCTGATGTACCAAAAACCGCTCGCGATTTTAAGACTATTTTCCGTCTATGGTCCCTTTGAGTCTCCCCTGCGTTTAATTCCCACCGCAATTAACGCCGCATTCGAAGGAGATCTTCTGCAGCTCACACCTCCTGGATTTTATCGAGATCTGATCTTTGTGGAAGATGCGATCGATGCTTGTCTTCAGTGTTGGCAAAAACGGATCACGCGTGAAATCATTAACATTGGCACAGGGGTGCAAACATCTAATGAACAAGTCATTGCATGCATTGAAAAACTCACAGGCAAAAAAATAGCCCTCTCTCCCATCTCCTATACGCCTCGACTGTCCGATAAGCAGGTTTGGGTTGCTGACACTCGCAAAGCCCGAGATAAGCTCGCTTGGTCGCCTCAACATTCTTTGGAAGAAGGGCTCCAGAAAACGATTCACTGGTATCGCCATGACATTGATTAGCGTTGTCCTTCCAGTTTATAAAAATCAAGATATTCTAGAGATGCTCTACTCCCAACTTAAAGAGCTGTTTCAGCGGGAAAAGCTCACTTACCAGATCGTCTTTATCAATGATGCTTCGCCTGATGATTCCTTGACTATTCTAAATCGGCTCGCTGCACAAGATTCCGATGTCACCCTCTTTTCCTTTGAGAAAAATGTGGGACAGCATAGAGCTGCATTAAAAGGAATGGAAATGAGCCGTGGCTCTATGGTTCTTCTGATGGATGCTGATCTGCAAGATCCTCCAGCTATGATCCCCCTACTCATCGCCAAGCTTCAAGAAGGCTATGAGGCGGTCTTTGCGGCTCGGCATGGGAACTATGAGTCTCTTCTTCGTTTGGCGACTTCCAAGATATTTAAAACCCTTCTTCATACAATCTGCAATGTCCCCATAGATGCCGGGATGTTTGTAATCATGAGCCGCTCTATGGTTAAGGCTGTGCTTCAAATCCCCATGTCTGTTCCATTTGTAGTCGCGATGATTGGGCTTACCCATTTAAAAACCTGCAGCATTCCTTTCATTCGTTCGAAACGCGCAATGGGAATCTCTGCTTATACCACAGCCATGCGTCTTCGGATAGGAATGAGCGCTCTTTTTCAAATCTTGCGTTTAAAATCCCATCTCCGCCACACCGAGAGGCAAAAAGAATATTACTCCAAAGTGAACCACTCAACAATTTTTCCAAAAAATTATCCCCGCTATATCCAGCGCCATTTGAAAGAAGCACTCCAATATGTTCCCCTAATCCCCCAACAGCGCATCCTAGAAGTGGGATGCGGCGCAGGTCGATTCACTCTCCCTCTTGAAAGAAGGGAGATTCTCGTTCAAAAACAGCTCCAAATTGAAGCCCTCGATATTTCTCCAGATCTAATAAAAGCCCTCAGGGCAAATACCTCGATTCCCCTCCATTGTGCGGATCTAACCCATTCCCCATCTCAGTTGCATGGAAAATTTGACGTTGTGATCGGTTTTTTTGTCCTCCACCACCTACCTGACATGGACCGAGCATTTCAGGCCATTTCCACCCTTTTAAAACCTGGTGGAAAGGTTCTCTTTGTAGAACCTAATCCCTACAACCCTCTCTACTACGTGCAAATTATCTGCCACCCCAAAATGCGCTGGAAAAACGAGCGATACATCCTCTCGATGAGAAAGGCTCCCATTGCCTCCGCCATGCAAAAAGCAGGACTGACCCATTTCGCTATGCACCGCTATGGTTTCTTCCCTCCCTTCCTCTCAGAACCTTCTTTCGGAGCTAAACTAGAAAACATCCTAGAAAAAATCCCCCTCTGCAAACCGATCCTCCCCTTCCAAGTCTTCTTCGCCCAAAAGCCAGAGGTATGAAGAGATCTTAGCCAGGTTGCCCCATTACTAAAGCAACTTATCGAGGGTCTTTTTTAGAGATGAGTCAATGATTTTGAGGGCATTGGATCCCCGAGTGATCTGCGAAATACTGACATTGAACTTGTCGGCGATTTCCCTCTGAGTTAACTTTCCTTCTCTCAACGCTTTTACAATCAGAAAACGCCTTCCTATCGTCTCTTTTTCTTCGATGGTTAAAAATAGATCGAAGAGCTTTTTAAATTCTTCAGGCGATTGAATCTTTGAACATACCGTGATAAATCCCCACCAACTATCTTTATCTGACTTCCGATTCATGATTTGCCTTCCTTTGCTAATTTGCTAAATTTGGGGTGGACTAGGGGGAGGAGATCTTCCAGCTTCATGCGTATCGATTCATTTAAAGGACCGCAGCTGAAAATGACCTCTTTGCAGTTTTGGATACCCGTATCGAAGTAGACGTCGAGCCCAAGAAGAGACCCAAAAGGGGGCACCCCTCCTACGTCCAAACCAAATCGGGCC
>DATIHQ010000071.1:0-1852 GCA_035480535.1 Chlamydiales bacterium | reverse complement strand
TTTGGCGGCGCCTTTTATCTCTTTGTGAGAGGACCTGCGGCCTATCATTTCTATCCAAACACCCAACTCATTCGGGAGAGCCATGTCTTTGGATGAATTTTTCGCCAAAAGAATCTTGAAAAAAGACTACACAGAAGAGCGTGCCCTTTTTCTAAAAGCGCTGATGCAATCGGCAAGAGAGGGCGATCTCTGTCTTCAACATGAACCCATCGATCTTCCCACCCATATTGTTGAAGAGGGAAAAGAACTCTTTCCAAAATCGCCCATCATTCGGCAAGGAGATCGCTATTATCTGCAGAAAAATTGGGTCTATGAAACCTATATTCTCCAACAGACCGAAAGACTCCGAAGTCTAAAACCGCCCCCGTTTCACACCCAGTTACAGCCAGAAGAAAAGCTTCTTCCTGAGCAAGCAAAAGCCATTGAGACAGCATTTCATCACTCTTTTTCGATCATTTGCGGAGGGCCGGGTACGGGGAAAACCTATACAGCTGGACACCTCATACGGCGTCTTATCCCTTCACTTAAAAAGGTTTGTTTAGCCGCTCCGACAGGAAAAGCTGCTGCTCACCTTCAAGAAGCGTTATTTTCTCAAGGCCCTCTTCCCCCAAACGTGAAAGTAGAGGCCACGACACTCCATCGCCTTCTCCGCCTTCAACCAGGGGAAAATCGCCTCTTTTCAGGAAAGAAAATCGATGCCGATCTAGTCCTGGTCGATGAAGCTTCTATGCTCGACATCCCCCTCCTCGCCCACCTGCTCGAAGCCATTGGAGATGAAACTCGACTAGTCCTTCTAGGAGATCCAGACCAGCTTCCCCCGGTAGAAATGGGCAGCCTTTTCCCAGAAATGGCCGCTCAATTTGGATCGTATCTCAATAAGTCGATGAGAATGGAAGAAACTTCACTCTCTTCCGCCATCAATCGCGGAGAACTGCCAGAAAATCTGATCGACTCCACCCTCACTTTCGATGAAACCCTAAAAGAGCGGCTATTTGAACGAATCAATCCCCTCCTCTCCTGGGAAGAACCCGATCCAAAAGTCTGTCTCCGCCAACTCAACCATTTTCGCATCCTAAACGCCCTTCGCCAAGGTCCATTTGGCACGGAGGCTCTCAATCGGCAAATCATCCAAGAAATGGCCCGCCGAATCAAGCCTGGGCAATGGTGGGCCGCCCCCATTCTCATCACCCGCAACGAGCCCCGCCTAGATCTCTACAATGGGACTTGCGGCATCCTAATCGGCCAATGTAAAGCGCGCTTTACATTAGAGGATAGCATCGCCTATTTTGGCGACCGATCCTATAAAACCCTATCTCCATTTGAGCCGGCTTTTTGTCTATCGATTCATAAAAGTCAGGGGAGCGAATTTGAGGAAGTTTTGGCTTTATTCCCGATGGGCAGCGAGAAGTTTGGGCGGGAGGCTCTTTATACAGCTGTGACCCGTGCTAAAAAGAAGGTGAAAGTTGTTGGAGAAGAAGAAATCCTGCGGAAAATGGCAAGTTACCGTTCACGCAGGACATCGGGCTTATTCAGTCGGAGTGGCAGCTTCAGCGGGGGCGGCAACTGTCTTTCCGCCAAGATTATAGGCTAAACCAGCTAACGCACCCACCACAATTACTGGGGAGGCGACAGCAACTCCAGCCGCAAATGCAGGGATAAGAACTGATTTTGGACGATCGATCGCCGCTCTCACACCGCTCGCAGCAAAGCTTGCAAGTTTTCCAAGCAGGCCAGTCTTATAAGCGATAACACCTGCGACTGCAACAGCTGCGGCAATGGGCAGCGGATTGTTTGCCACGGTGTTTATAAGAGGAGTTGCATAAGAAGCCACAGTTTCAATCGCTCCTATGCA
>DATIHQ010000070.1:0-8646 GCA_035480535.1 Chlamydiales bacterium | reverse complement strand
TCTCACCCTCCTTTTTCCATTCACATACGATAGATGAGATTTTTTCGAAATGACATTATTCAATCGTAAATTTATACTGGATCACTCATTCGAGGGTGTGACTTCAAGATTTATATTTTTCGATGCTCTTCTTTCCAGTCTCTAGAAAATCGGGAAACTCTGATCAGAGATGCGGTGGCCAAGCTGAAAGGAAAGGCCTATCAGAGAATGGCCTATAGAGAAGCAGCCCCCGAGATCACCGATTGTCTCACTTCCATTCATTATATTTTTAAGCAGGCCTTAAAGGTAGACATCCCTCTTACATTTGTGGGCGATATGCCTCGCCGGCTCCTTTCATTGGGTCAATGGAAATTCTGCGAGATCGATCCAAAAGAGGCTTGCTGCGGAGACGTCGTATTTACAAAAAGAATCCGCGAGGAGAAACTCATCGCGCATGTGGCGCTACTGTTAGGGCCTGATGAGGTTTTTCACTGTAAAAGAGATGGGGGGCCCATTGTTGAATCATTTGAAAAGTTCTGTTCCCTCTTTGAGCAGAAACTTACTCTTGATCAGCTCCGCTATATCGATCCCAGAAATCGGGAGATGAGAGAGAAATACAAAGACAAGTTCATTCCTAAAGAGCACTTGCCTTAATAGAGAAAGCTCGTGTAGATTACCCCGCTCTACTGGAGTAAATTGTTATGATTAGAACTATCCTGATTCTATGTTTTTCTCTTTCGGTATTTGCCCAGGAACAGATTGTCCAGGCAAATGGGATTGAAATTTGGGCTGAGACGTTTGGGGAAAAGAAAAATCCCCCTCTCTTGTTAGTCATGGGGGCATTGTGTCAGGGCATTTTGTGGCCCACTGAGTTTTGCCAGCGGTTGGCTGCGGAAGGGTTCTATGTGATCCGCTACGATCAGCGCGATAGCGGCTTTTCCACCTGCTTTAATTTTGAGAAAAACCCCTACGATTTGCTCGATATGGCCAAGGATGCGGTGGCCCTTCTCGATGCTTTGGAAGTAGAAAAAGCCCATGTTTTTGGACTTTCTATGGGAGGGCCGGTTGCAGAACTGATGTCGGTTCATTTCCCCGGGCGGGTGATGACATTGACTTTGATCGCCACTTCTTGCGATTTTAGACCCGGTTCTTTTGCCTACGATGGCCTTTATCCAGATGATCTCGTTTTATCTAGGCCAAAAGAAATTTATCTGGCTTGGATAAGGCAATTTTTTGAATCGCCCCCCCAAACCCGAGAGGGAATGTTGGAAGAGAGACTCAAGGCTTGGTCGATCTTAAATGGATCGATTGTTCCATTCGACACGGAGCTTTATCGAGAGATCGAGGAGGAGTTTTTAGACCGTTTAAAGCATCCGGAAAGCCTGGCAAACCACCTTTTAGTGATGAAGAAATCCTTTGAATTGATCCAGAATGTCCCCTATCTGGTGAGAGTCCCCACCTTAGTAATTCAGGGGTTAGAAGATGTTATTTTTCCCCCTGATCATGGGGTGGCTTTAGCTGGGGCAATCAGGGGTTCTGAGCTTCTAGAACTAGAGGGATTTGGGCATATCCTAAATACCCACTTTTACGACTTTCTGATCGAAAAGATAAAGAGTCATTCTAAAAAAACCGGCGATCGTGTATAATCCCAAGCTTTACATCCCGTTGGAACAGTTTCCAAGCAGTAGTTAAAGGTGTAAAAAAAAGTGTTACCACAAAAAATGAGGAAGTAAACGTGGCAAAATCTAAAGGTACAATTAAGTTTTTCAATACACAAAAAGGCTTTGGTTTCATCACACCTGATAACGGCGGCAAAGATCTCTTTGTTCATGCCAATAATGTGAACGGCGACGTTCGCTCTCTGCGTGAAGGACAAAAAGTAGAGTTTGTAGAAGGACCCGGACGCAAAGGCCCTGAAGCAGTTGAAGTAACGATAATCTAATCATCACTTCAGGGGGACGTTGAACCTACCCGAGTAAAAAGTTTCAGTCGATTTTTCGGTTCTTTTGAGCCGATTTTCGATTCCCATTTGGGGGGCAATATCGCAGAGTATATAGCCCCCCAAACTGAGGAAATCGAAAAGCGGCCAAAATAATCCAAAAACTCGACGAAAAATTTTACTCGGATAGGTTCTTGAAGTCCCCCCTTTTTTCCAATTCAAATCTGTGCTATTTTTCCAACTATATGAATTGGGTTTATCTTTTTATTGCTGGGATTTTTGAAATTATTTGGGCAGTCAGTCTCAAATATACGGAAGGCTATACCAAGCTGGTCCCGAGTATTTATAACGGGATTTCAATGGTGGTGAGCGTCTGGTTGCTCTCCTATGCTCTAAGGACAATCCCTTTAAGCACGGGATATGCCATTTGGACGGGGATTGGCGCCTGCGGCACAATTGTCTTTGGAATGGTGTATTTAAACGAGTCTCGCGATCCCATCCGGATCGCCTGCATCCTTCTGATCATTGCGAGCATCATCGCCCTCAAAATCGTCCATAAAGAAGCTTAATAAGCATGTTTTAGCCAGTAGGGATGGTCGGCGACTTTTTCATATTGCTGCACTGCTGGATTCCAGATTTTGCAAGGGTCTATTCTTCCCCCATACATTTGATGCAACGCTGAATCCAAATGGGCCGGAGAAGAGACGAGGCGGTTTCCAAACTGCACTTTTTTGAGAGGGAAAAAGTCGTCGAGGGGAATGGGAATTTGCTGCACAATTTCTCGTTCTTTGGTGTCCTTCCACACCCACGGAGAATCAGCCCAGGAATATTTATAGATCAGGGTTTCATTGCCCGGTTCAATTTTGTAATGATAAAGATCGAGATAGGAGTTCTCCTCCTTGATGAGAACGCGTAAAAAGAGACCGGGCTCGCGCGCGCAGGACCAGTTTTGCAGCGCATATTTTTTCGGATCGAGGGTTTGCAAGATGCGCCGTACATTTTCATGGTCGACAGATAACATGCCTATATCTACATCAGGATCCCAAGGAATCATGCTTCCATGCCGGTAAGCCCCGAGCAGGCTTCCGAAATCAAGCCAATGAGGAATCTGCTGTTGCTCTAGGAGTGCGGCTACGTCGTAGACCGCTTGCATGAGCACTTTTTGCTTTTTCGTCAGTTCTGGGTGGGGGCATCCTTGATGAGGGATCACCTCATTAGAGAAAATGGCGTTGATTCCCAATCGGGTATAGTCGGTAGGTTTTTGCGCAGTGTGTCGATCGGTTTCAATGGTTTTATGGCGCTGGCGAACATCTGATGAGAGGTAAGAAATTCCCTTGAGCACGCTTCCTAAAAGGAGAAGAAGGGGGAGGGCCAAGGCGGCTACAGCAGTTTTTAGGAATTCAATGGAGGAGCAATCCGTTTGGTAATTAAATGTTTGATGACTTTTTATAGGTTCGAGATGAGTGATGGTTCTTCCATTGAATAGATATTGGATTGAATAGCGGAGGAAGAAGTTTCCAGCTGCTTCAAGTCCTTTGGCACCAGCGTATTGGGTGTTTAAAAAAACATTTTCCTTCACATCGTGATAGGCATTCACGGCGGGAACAACAATGGCATCGGCTTTATGCAATAATTCTTGAATACTTGTGGCAAACATAAAAACACCTTAATTTTGTGCCGATATAATAACACGACAGAAATTAAGATGTATAATATAAATAAATTTAATTAGTGGGCATTTTCATGCCCACCCACTTTAACCTTTCTTCTTCATGCTTAGGAAGAAGAAGATTCCGCCTACGACAATACAGGCAATTCCGCCTATTTGAAGGAGGTTGGCCATTTGGCTGTAGTAATCCGCTTCCATTTGCCCTGCATTGATTCGGCTCTGGGCGCCGCTCGTGAGCCCTCTGCCTACGACTTCCGTTTCTGGCCGAGCAGAAAAGAGACTATTGAATGAGTTGACGCTGCTTTGCCCTTGGCTGATTTGGAGTCTTCCTGCAGCAACTTCATTTTTTATGTAGTTGGAGGCAAGGAGCATCACAACCCCGACGACCACCAATAAAATTCCTAAACTTCGTTTTTTCATAATTCTCCTTATTTGAATTTACCTTTGACTTAAACTCATTTCATCCTATACCGCTCGTGATTCAAAAATCAGTTCTGCCGGCGTCGGGCAGCCACTGAATTTGAGGCCCGCCTGCATCGCCCAACCCTTCAGGTTGAGCTGCTTCGGCGCCGGCTACGCCTGGCTCAAATTCAGGGCGCCTCCTTGGCATAACTTGATTTTTGAATCACTCTCGGTATATTTTGGGTCATATCAAAAATTGAGTTTTTGTGCGTTTATTTATTTGGGCGATGGCTTTTCCTCTGCTTGCCTCCCCCTTTTCACTGCAATTTAGAGGGGGCTATTTCTATCCGGCGGCAGAGCTGATCCAAGATGTTTACGACACGGGTGGCGGCGACTATGAAACGGAAATCGCGGCCAAGCTCCATCGAAACTTAAGCGGCTGGATGAACTTCAATTACTTTTTCCGCAAAGGGCATACGATTGGATTTGATAGGGGCACGTTCATTCGGATTTTTCCTCTTAGTCTTGGGCTGAAGTACAAATTTCTGGTCACCGATGTGATCGATTTCTATATAGGAGTTGGCCCAACTTACACCTGGGTGAGAATCCATGATGACGTTTCCCACAGAATCATCTGGAGGCAAGCGGGGGGCATTGTGGGGAAAACGGGCTTTCTCTATTATCTGCCCCATCCTCGCCTCTTCTTCGATATCTATTTTGATTATTATTACACTCACATCTCCCAGATTACCTTTGCCTTACGTCCCATAATCAAAAATGAGGGAGTGAATATAGGCGGTCTCCGCGGCGGCGCAGGCCTAGGAATCTTTTTCTAGATTTGTAATCCTTTCTTTGTTAAGGTTGTCCACCTTTTTCAAGAAATTTTTACAAAGGATGGAAATATGCCATGCAGAGTGGAAGAAGGACCCAGACCTGTCCAAGAGTGGAACCCACCACAAATCGTAAGTCCTCTGGAGGAATCATTGAGAAGAGTGGGTACCCAAATTCTAGGAATAAGTAAATATCTAGATGGATATGAAATCGGATTTGCTGTGAGTAAAACTGAAATCTGTCTTTCCGATATAGCATTTCCCCGCTTACAGACTGTTCTTGAGGCTCGAGGGTTGAGAATTCGCCTGGAAGAGTTTTCTTTTTTTGATGAACCTGATTCGGGCAGAACAATGGCAGACCATGTCACTGAAATTCGCCTGGTGATAAAACGGGTCTGATTGGATTATCCACCACCTGTAACGATCATTCGATCTACTTGGAATTTCTGGAGGTGGGTGAAGAATTTGGGCTCGACGGAGAAGAGGGAGGCGAGAACTTCTTTTGAGTAGGCGCTGAGAGCGCCCGATAGGCCAATGTCATTGGGTAGGCTGTTGCTGAAAAAGACTGTCATGTGGAGCTCGGATGGGCTTAGGTTCTCTATATGATGGAAATAACCGGCGGGGATAATGCTTCCTTGTCCTTGAGTGAGCTCAAAGGTATCGATGTCGCCGCTGGGACTGAGGATAGTGAGGCGCGCCTTTCCTCTGACTACGAAGTTGAGCTCTGTGGCATTGGGATGCCAGTGGGGCTCTCGAACGCCTCCCTTGACAACGCGAAGGCTAAAGAGAGCGAGGTGCTCGAGGGCGGGGAAGTTCGTGTGATTCGCGATGCGAGCGAGTCCTCCAGGAGTATCGATTTGTGGATGGATCCGCTCGAGATCGAGTTTGTGGTAGTTTGGAGTTGAGGCAAATTTTGCGACCGTTTTCCTGCGGGAGATAAAGGCGTCTTTGGCCCCCTTTTTGATTCTCTCAAAGAGTTCTTTTGGGGCGCTAAATGTGCTGGCGAGAACATGGGCCGACATTGAGCCGACCGCTGCGGAGAGATCGAGATCTTCAGGTTGGTTGTGATTGTAGCAGAGGATGAAGCGGCTTTTTTTAGGGTGGATGTTCTCAATGTGGTGAATATAGCCTTTCGGGAAATAGACCACTTCTCCCGCGCTTAAAGTAAATGTATCGCACTGATTTCCTGGGCTAAATAGAGTGATAAGCGCTTTTCCTTCTGCGCAATAGGTCATTTCATCGGCATTTGGATGCCAGTGAGGTTCTCTTAGGCCTCCCTTTTTCAATTCGATGATAGCGAGTGCCATGTTGTGAAAAGGGGCAAATGTCTTGGCGCTGACGAGGCATCGATAGCCGCCAGGACACTGTTGCAGAGAGCCATTTTTCCTTAAGTCGAATTTGTGTCTTGCCGCCATATCTTTATCCATTAGCAGGAAAGTTGCAAAAAGAGAAGAAAAATGGAGTGAATCGTTATTGAGGAAAAATTTCTGTGAGGAAATTCTCGACTGCTAGCCAAGATCTCTCAGCGGCGAGGGGATTGTAAAGAATCCCGCCCGCCCGATCATTGGCTGGTGGATTGGGGAAGCCGTGGAAGGTATTTCCATAGATGTGGGCTTGCCAATCGGTTGTGATTGTTTCTGTGAAGGCAAAGAGTTCTTGAATGGGGACGGTGGGATCATTGGCTCCATGGAGAAGAAGGAGTTTTGCTTGGATCTTTTTATGGGGAAAAGGGGGAGGTTCGAAGTGGCCGTAAATACTGACGGCGCCTTTTAGATCTTCTCGGATGCGGGCTAGATCGAGAGCGCAAAGTCCTCCGAATCCATAGCCGATGGCAGCGATGCGGCTGGCATCGACATAGGGCAAGGACGCCGCCTTCTCGATACCCTTTAACAATCGTCGATGCAATCGATGGCGGTCTTCTAAGAAGGGTTTTTTCAGGGAGGCGTTTTCTTCTTTAGAGCGGCCGATGATGCCTTTCCCGTATATATCGAGGGCAAATCCCACATAGCCTAACTCAGCCACTGCTCGGGCTTTCTCGCAGATGAATTCATTTCTCCCGGCCCATGCATGGCAAAGGATGACGAGAGGCCGTTTCCCCACTCCCGAATGGGCAACAAAAGCTTCCAACAAAACTTCTTTATCAGTGTAGTCAATCAACTCTGTTTGCATGAGTATAATTTACTGTCCAATCCATTTATTTTCATTACTTTTCCTCCGTGCTCCCTCCTTCACTCCTTTCTCCGTGGTGGCTCTCCGGGGGTGTGGGGCATCCCCACTCTAGCTTTGCTATAAATAGCTCTTTTGATTATTGCTGAGATAATTACGAAGTAATTATCAGATGTGGCTTTTTGTTGGATTGATTTTGCTTTTGCACGGGTGTGTTCCTCACCCGTGCCATGAGTTGGCAACTCGCGAAGAATCATGCGGTTGCGATTCGCTGGTGGAAGAGGCGAGGGCACAGGGATTCGAGATGGGGGACTGGCCCGATGCGGAGTGGTGGAATGGATTCGATGATCCGGTTTTGACGGGTCTGATCGAGGAAGGGTTGAAGTTGAACCCTACATTGAAGAGGGCGGAAGAAAATTTAAAGGCGGCTTCTGAAGTGGCTAAACAGAAGAGGGCCAAGCTTTTCCCTGAAGTTTACTTTACGGGAGATAGCAATTGGCAACATTTGTCCCCTTCTGGGTTTTTCCGCGAATATGCCCCAACCATTCCGGCAGTAGTCAACGATTTGCATTTGGGTTTCTCTTTTAGCTATGAGTTTGACTTTTGGGGAAAGAACCGAATGCTTTTCCAATCAGCTATGGGAATCGCGGCTGCGGCAGTGGCTGAGAAATTGCAGGCGGAGCTGATTTTAACCACTTCAATTGCCTATACTTATGAAGAATTGCAGCTGCTTTTGAGAAAACGGGTTTTATTGACTCAGATTGAAGCCAATCGAGAGGCGATCGAGATGATCCGCCTGAAGAGACAGCAGCATGCGCTCGATGGTTCGATCATTCAGTTGCAAGCGAAGAATAATCAGCTAGATGCAAGTGCGCCGCTGTTGGAGATCGATGATCAGATAGAGGTTCATTTCCATAAGCTCAAGGCGCTGACAGCTCTGGGGCAAGATGCGATCTTGGAGATTCCCTATCGCGCTTACAATCCGTTGCAAGTTTCGATACCGGAGTGCCTTTCATTGGATTTAATCGCAAGGCGTCCCGATTTAATCGCCCAGAAGTGGCGCGTAGAAGCGGCGGCGAAACAAATCGGCGCGGCGAAAACCGACTTCTATCCCAATGTCAATATTACGGGATTGATCGGATTGGAGAGCGTTTTCTTCTCACAGCTCTTGAAAGCAAAAAGCTATAGCGCGAACGCCGATCCCGCCTTTCATTTGCCGATTTTTACTGCCGGGCGCATCAAGGCGCAGCTCATGGAGAAGGTGGCTGACTTTAACCAGGCAGTTTATGACTTTAATGAACTGATTTTGCGTGCAGCGCAAGAAATTGCGGATACGCTGAGCGACATGACGCGTCTTCAAGCAGAAATTGAGCTGAGACAAGGATCTTTGGAGGTTGTGCAGAAACAGGAAGAGCTGACTGCCAAGCGGTTTGCAAATGCGCTCGATGATCGAATCGCGCTGCTAGATAGCCAAAATAATGTCCTGGAAATGGAGATTACGTTAGTGGAGCTCGAATATGGGAAGCTTCTCACGAGCATCCAGTTGATCCGCGCTTTTGGTGGGGGATATCATGACTGTGAATGAACAGTCTTCACCTCCAAAGGCAAAGCGGAACCGCCGTAAACAGATGATGGCCGTTTGGATTGTCACAGGGATCGTG
>DATIHQ010000069.1:0-6115 GCA_035480535.1 Chlamydiales bacterium | reverse complement strand
ATCGTCCGCGAGAAAAATATTTTCGCCGAAATCGAACCGGGCCAAAAGCAGCGGATTGTGATGGCATTGAGAAATGCAGGGCATATCGTTGGCTATTTAGGCGATGGCGTGAACGATATTCCGGCGCTTCACAATGCAGATGTGGGGATTGCTGTCGATAGCGGCGCCGATGCAGCCAAAGAGGCTTCTGACATCGTTCTTTTAGAAAAAGATCTGGTCGTTTTACGCCAGGGCATAGAAGAAGGGCGCAGCACCTTTGTCAATACGCTGAAATACGTTTACATGGCGACGAGCGCAAACTTTGGCAATATGTTTAGCATGGCGGGCGCCTCTCTCTTTTTGCCCTTTTTGCCGCTCCTTCCAAAACAAGTCTTGCTCACCAACTTCCTCACTGACCTTCCCGAGATGGCGATTGCCACTGACCACGTAGAGCCAGATACCGTCTCCCGCCCAGTGAAGTGGAATCTTCCCTTCATCCGGAAATTCATGATCGTCTTTGGACTCATCAGCTCTATCTATGATTACGCCACCTTTTTCGTCCTACTCCATCTCCTAAAAGCCGATGAAAAACTCTTTCAAACCGGCTGGTTTGTCGAGTCAGTCGTTTCAGCCACACTTATCGTCCTCGCGATCCGGACGCGGAAAATTATGTTTTTATCCAAGCCGAGCTATCTCCTTCTCTTCTCAGTTTTAGCAGTAGCCGCTGCGACCCTTTTCATTCCCTGGACGCCGCTTGGGGTTCTTTTTGACCTTGTCCCGCTGCCTCTCTATTTCTATGCCACGTTAGCAGTCATTGTCGTCGGCTACATCCTCAACGTCGAAATCGCCAAACGCTTTTTCTATAACCATTACCACCATAAATAAATGGATCTGATTCAAATTGACCCGCGTCTTCTCGCCAAATGGAATCGCCCCGTGCCCCGCTACACCAGTTATCCCACGGCCCCTCAATTCCGCGCCATCGACGCCAGTGTTGTGGAGGAAAAATTCTCCCTGTTCGACAAAAGCAAAAAACCCCTATCTCTTTACATCCACATTCCTTTTTGCAAGACGATGTGCCTGTTTTGCGGCTGCTCCGTCATCTTAAATCGAAAACCAGAGAGGCAAACCACCTATCTCGATCACTTGCTGCGAGAAATTGCGCTCACGGCGGGCCGTTTTTCTGCGAGGCGAGTCGTGACGCAGCTTCATTTGGGCGGCGGCACTCCTACTTCCTTGTCGGAAGAAGAGTTTGAGCGGCTCATGCGCCATCTCCACATTCACTTTGCGTTTGAGCGCAACGCCGAAATTTCCATTGAGATCGATCCCCGCACCGCGACGCTGGGCAAGATGACCGCTTTAAAAGGGCTAGGATTCAATCGAGTGAGCTTTGGGGTGCAAGATCTCGATCCAGTGGTCCAGGAAGCAGTGAAGCGGCGCCAAAGCGAGGAAATGACCGTTCTCACTTACTGGATGGCGCGCGAATTAGGGTTTTCGGGGATTAACATCGATTTAATCTATGGATTGCCCTTTCAAACCGCCGAGAGCTTTGCCAAAACAGCGGAAAAACTCGTTGCCTTAAAACCAGATCGGATCGCCTTTTATTCCTATGCTAAAATTCCCTGGTTAAAAGCGCATCAAAAGGCAATTCCCGATGAAACACTCCCAACAACAGAGGAGAAATTCCGCATCTATGTGGAGGCCCGCGAACGATTTATGCGCGGGGGCTACACGGCGATTGGAATGGATCACTTTGCTTTGCATTCTGATTCGATCGCTGAGGCATATCGAGAAAAAAAGCTCACCCGCAATTTTCAAGGTTATTCGATCTCTCTCGCGGAAGATATGCTTGGATTTGGGATCACCTCCATTGGTTTTTTAGAGAATTGCTACCTGCAAAATGAGAAAGAGCTTGAAGCCTATCAAAATTGCATCGCCAAAGGGCTCTTCCCCATCCAGCGCGGTTTTTCTTTAAGCGAGGAAGACATTCGGCGGCGATGGATCATTCAATCGCTGATGTGCCATTTTGAGTTAGATAAAGCTGTCTATGAAAAAACCTTTGGAAAGCCCTTTGACTATCCCACTGAAGAGCTAAAAAAAGAGGGGCTTCTCGAAGAGACGCCACAAAAACTCATTCCCACTCCAGTTGGGCGCCTCTTCATCCGCCTAGTTGCCGCCGCATTTGATGGCTATTTAGCCAAAGGACAATTCTCGAAGGCCGTATGAAAACTGCATTGATTTTAGGAGGGGGGATTTCTGGTTTAAGCGCCGCCTGGTTTTTATCGCGCCGGGGAGTGCGTGTTACATTGCTGGAAAAAGAAGATCGCCTGGGCGGCCTCATTCAAACCGATTCTGAGAGGGGCATGCTTTTTGAGAGGGGCCCCCGCACTTTTTCGGAGGCCCGCTCTCCCGCGCTTTTGCAGCTCATTCGGGATCTTGGCTTAGAAAATGAACTCCTCTTTTCCAAAGGGGGAAAGCGCTATCTTTGGCATCAAGGGCGCCTCTGCTCTTTAGGTTCCTTTCTTCCGCTGCTTCTTTTTTCTCTTCTTAAATTTCCCCCAAAAGCGGCGCATGAGGAGACCATCTACGAATTTGCCTGCCGCCGCTTCAATGCCAAAGTCGCTGAAACTCTTTTTGATCCGCTGACACTGGGGATTTACGCGGGAGATATCCGAAAACTCTCTGTCCAAGCCTGCTTTCCCAGAAGAAGGCTTTTCCCTCAAAAGAGCCGCCTATTCACTTTGCGCGGAGGAATGAGAAGGCTCATCGAAGAGCTGGAGAAAAAGCTCCCCACTGAAATCATCCGCAACTGTGAAGTGGAAGCGCTGCAAAACCATGAGGTGATCGCGGGAGGCAAAACATGGCGCGCCGATCAGATTTATTGTGCCTTGCCAGCGCCTGCGGTGAATCGACTGCTGGGCGCTGAAATCCCTTCTCAATCCATTTCTGCCGTTCAGATAGGGTTTCAGGAAAAAGACCTCTCCAAAAAAGGCTACGGCTACCTCGTTCCCACGCAGGAAAAAGAGCTCCTTTTAGGGATGGTTTGGGACTCCTCTATCTTTCCAGAGCAGTGCCCAGGCACCCGTTTTACAGCCATGGTGAGGGGAGAAAAGCCCATCCCGATCGCTCTGGAGGCCCTCCATCGCCATCTAGGAATTAAAAAAATTCCTATCTATATTTCTTCCACCACAGGCTCTATCCCTCAATTCGAGGTGGGTCATGCCCAACGCATCGCCCAGCTCGAGGCCAAAGCCCATTTAAAGGGGCTCATCCTCCTCGGCAACTACCTATCTGGCGTCTCTGTCGAAGATTGTATCCAAAGGACAATTAAAATATTGATTACGAATTGAGAATTACTCACATTTGTAGTAATATATAAGAAGGTGGAATAGTTCTACCTAATAGCCTCTCATAAATATTAATAACATAATAAAGTGAGGTTTTTATGGGTTTCAAGATTAGACCAGAAATCAAGACGCCGCCGTCTTATCCTCTGGATGAAAAAGTCGGCGAGATGAATGATTCACAAAATCCATTCGTCCGCGCCACAGAAAAAACAAGCCAAGTTGGAAAACAAATCTCAGCTCCGAAGAAAGAAGGGGCTACATCGGCTCGAAAGATTATCCAATTGGCTGCCACAGATGACCTAGCGTCTCGCGTCTCTGCGTTAGACAAGCATTGGGATGAGATGGAGCCTGAGGCTCTAGCCGAATCCATTGTCGATTTAGAAAACCGGGTGGCTCTCCTCGATGGGGAAGATCCTGTAGCTCGTAAAGTGCAAGAGCGAGTGCAGCGATTCCATTTTGAATTTGTTTTCCCAATCACCAGAGAACTGAAGACAGAAGGGGAGTTCTCTTTTGTGAAAGAGATCAACCAGATTGCGGCGCAGATCCTCAAGCAAAATTCGCTTCTTCCTTTTACCCAGCTCGCTCCGGAGCAGCAGAGATCGATTCTCCACTACGCGGGGAGGTAAGCATGAGCCCCGAAGGAATTGTCCATGCGATGAAAGAGTATGTAAAAAGCCTGCAATCCCAAGCAGACACGGCGGAGGCCTTTTTCTTTGGCCGTGTAGGCGAAGGGGTGGAAGGGCTCCTCAAGCTGCCTGAAGAAGTGCGCACCCAAATCGATCAAACTATTTGGGAAGCGGCGGGCGGCCAAGCGCTCAATCCCACCGAAAAAGAATCGGGGCAGCTCATCGCCGCCGCGATCCTCCACTCGATGGAAGAACGCATGGGCATGAATTAAAAAAATATTTGGAATTCTAAAAATTCTCTGATAGAATCCCTGTTCCAAAATGGTTGCTTGGAGCGGAGCAGGGATGCGTTTGCTAATTCTTTTTCTCATCGTTTTGAGTGGGGGGCTTTTTGCTGCCCCGTTTGCTTGGGTGACCAATAATGTCAGCAGCGGCGTTGTAAAAGTCATCGATACAGCAAGCAATACAGTGTTGTCGACGATTACAGTGGGAACAAATCCTTTAGGCATTGCCATCACCCCCAATGGTTCTTTTGCTTATGTAGCCAATAATGTTACCGCCAATGTAAGCATCATCAACACAGCGACCAATATAGTGACAGCAACGGTTGGGGTGGGAGCCGCCTCTCTGAACGTTGGCATCACGCCGAACGGCGCTTCTGCCTATGTGGTCAATTACGGCGGTGGCCTGGGCACCACTGTAAGTGTCATCAATACATCAACCTTTACTGTGACGGCAACGGTTACGGTTGGATCCGGCCCTTATGCCGTCGCCTTCACCCCGAATGGCTCCTTTGCCTATGTGGCCGGCAACGGCACTACCACTGTAAGCGTTATCAATACATCGAGTAATATAGTAACAGCAACAGTTACCGTGGGATCAGGGCCTCTAGGGATTGCCATCACGCCGAATGGCTCTTTCGCCTACGTGGCCAATAACAACACTACCACCGTAAGCGTTATCAATACAGCGACCAATATCGTGACTGCAACAGTTGCGGTGGGAACAAACCCTCTAGGGATTGCCATTATGCCGAATGGCTCTTTCGCCTATGTGACCAATCAAACCACCAACAATGTTAGCGTCATCAATATAGCGAATAATACTGTAACAGCGACGGTTACCGTTGGGACAGCTCCAGAGTTTGTCGCCATCACGCCGAATGGTTCTTTTGCCTACGTGGCTAATCAAAACACCAACAATGTAAGCGTCATCAATACAGCGACCTACATAGTGACGGCGACGATTTCGGCTGGAACAAGCCCTGCCGGCGTCGCTATGACCCCCTCTTTGCCCACACCGCAGCTTGTGACCGTGGCGCAACAAAGGAATGTTTTCGCATCCCAAACGGATCTCTACGCGGTCGTTGGATGGACCACTGCTGGATCGACAGCTATTTACACAAACTTCTTTGTCTACCGAGATGCTGCATTGACCATGCTTGCAAGCACGGTGAACACCAATACCCTCCGGTTTGAAGATCACAATCTCAACGCAGGGCAAACCTATAGCTACTACGTCGTTGGATACACGGAACTCTTAGGCCTGATCCCTTTCGGCAACGCCTCCATCACCATTGCGCCGTAAACTGGTTTATCCAACGATTAAAGGATGGAATTCGTTTTTGAGCGTGTCGCCAAAGGCATAGCCTAATTGCTTGAGCGCGTTTGTGGCTGGGTCTTTCAGATTTTGCACGTAGACCGAGATGGGCAAGGCATAGACTGCGAGATAGAGGTCGGTTGGGACTTTTAAGAGTCGTGGCCAATCGAGGAGAAGCGTTGGTTTGAAGAAGAGGAGATGGCTCGGCTGCGAGGGAAGGGGAAGAAGGCCGAGCTTTGATGGGGGGAGCGGGGAGGTGGATTCGGCCATGAGGACGCAGAGGGCGAGGCCTTGGATGCTGAAGAGATCTTTTGCTGGGAGTCGGGTTTTTGGGGCGGCCTTTGGGGGAATCCATTGATCGCAAGCGAGGCGGAGCTGATTTTTCCCAGTGAGCGCAAAGGCGAGGGGGGAGAGCTTTCGCAAGAGAAGCGATTGGAGGGCCGGATGGGAGCGCCAAAGATCGCGCCCGTTGAGATATTGTTCTTCTGTGGAGAGTTTAGCGCTGGGCCGAATCGTTTCGAAGAGCGCTTTGGGATCGAGGGAGAGCCCCTCTACTTCAAGATA
>DATIHQ010000068.1:0-30377 GCA_035480535.1 Chlamydiales bacterium | reverse complement strand
CCCTTTTTTGTTTGGACTTCTTCTCTTTTTACAACAATTCGGTTGCCAAGAGGTTTAATTTTCTTTTCAGACATAAACACATCTCCAATCTTAAGTAAAATTTGCACCTATCGTAGATTGGAAACCGATTTCTGTCAAGAGTGTTTTTAGCAAACCAAGAACTTAAGTGCTAATCCAGCTCAAAGTAGGAAATTTTATCTTCACCGATTTCTTGATTGAGCCGCGCTAGGACTGCATCCCGATTCACACCGTCCTCCATGCCCTTGATTCGATCCCTAACATCTTCCAAAATCTTTTGACTGGGTAGCGAGTATGAAAGGATCACATGGACACAGCTCCAATCATTCTGTTCTGCCGCAATGGTCAGCGCTGAATGCAAACCTTTCTTTTTTGCAATTATCCCCCACCCATTGTAGCTGTCTCTCTGGACATCTGTGCAAATTCGATTGGACTTCAATAATACTTCAATTACTTCGTTTCGTGAAGCCGCTCTTCTCCCCAACTCTTTTCCTTCCATTGCTATCGATAGAAAGTCCCGTGAATTCAGACGCTCGTCATCAACTAAAGGAAGGAGGTAATTAATAACCTCTAATTGTCCTGCAGGAATAGCCTCCATTAATCCAAGCGAGATTAATTCTGGTTCAGTGGCATAATGTTTTACTAATCTCAAGTCACCGGAACGGCAAGCTTCAACAAAAACGGCTTTCTCATCTCTCCTATCTGCAAACTCATAATAGCCGCTCACATTGAAACCAAGGCTAAAACAAGCCAGGCTCCCCATTACCGCACGAGATCGTGCTCGTAATTTTTCTGCATTCGTTGGAGCTTCCCGGAAACTTCTTACTTCAGAAAATTTTCCGATCAGGGCGCGGCAATCAGAATTCCTTTTCTCCGCATGCTCCTTAAGCGATTTGTCCATTTCTTGGTTACCCGTTAGGGCATAACCGATCGGACGGCGGCAAGCAATAATCTCTTCCAATACTCTCCCGCTAATCAATTCGTTCAGTTTTCTCGAACTAACCCCCAATCGAACCATCTCCCGGGAGCTAAGGTATTCTAATACGCCAGGAAGTAGATCATCAGGAAGATCTGTTAGGGATCTAGAAACATTTGAAACTGGCGCCGACATTATATCCTCATGTTTTAAAGAATTATAATGCATTATTAGTTACTATTCAATTGAATAATATTATAATAGAAAAAATTTTAATTTGAATAATCGGGAATCAAGTATTTTTTTCGTTTTTCTAGGAAAACCTCCCGCTCGGCTTTGTGGAGCTCGATGAGCTTCCAGGCGGGGTATTTTTCATTCAGGAGGATTTCATAGACGAGCTCGGTCCCGTTGGCCTTGCAAAAGAGGTCTTTTTTGGCCGGATTTTCCAATCTCTTTAAGAATTCTGCTGGGTAGAGGCTTTTTAGCATCCCCAGGAGTAAATATTGGACAGATAGGGGACGGTAGACCTTGGCGTCGGTCACCTGAATCAGGACCCCCTGGCAATCGATCCCTTTATAAAGTCCCCAGAAGGGGCGAAAATAAAAGGGCTGGAAATGGACCCCGGGGAGTTTTTGGGCGTTAAGTTTGTCGGCAAAGTCCTTGGCATTCACCCACGGCGAGCCAACAATTTTGAAGGGGAGAGTGAAGCCAATGCCGATGTTGAGCATCTGGAGCTCGCCCAAAATCCCCGTTGAGGAGGAAAAAAGTGGGGTGTCGGGCTCAGGTATGTTGGGGCTTGGGGGAACCCAGGCGAGTCCCGTATCGCGATAACTCATGGAGCGCTTCCACCCTTTCATCGGGATGACCCGCAGCTTGCATCCGATCTTGTATTCACCGTTGAAGAAGCGGGCCAACTCGCCAATGGTCATTCCATGGCAGTAGGGGACGTTTACGTAGCCAATGTAAGAGCGCCATTTGTCATCCAACATGGGGCCATCGACGGTCAATCCATTGATGGGATTGGGCCGGTCGAGCACGATCACTTCAATTCCGAGTTTTGCGGCCTCTTCCATCATGTAAAACAGGGTCGTGGGATAGGTATAAGCCCTCACGCCTGTGCATTGGATGTCGTAGACGATGACATCGATTCCTTTTAGCATGGCTAGCTTTGGCCTTCTGGTTTCTCCATGCAAACTGTGAACGGGAATGCCTCTCTCTTCGCCATGTTTCACCGACTCCCAGGCATAATGTTGCCCTTGCAATCCATGTTCCGGCGAAAAGAAAGCGACCAACTTATAATCGCCTGCATTTTGCTGAAAAAGGTGCGCAGTCGATTGCATTTGACTATTCATTCCGGTGTGATTGGTGAGCAAACCCACTCGTTTTCCCTTTAAAATCCCCATTTCTTTTTCAAAGAAGAGATCTACACCCAATGAAACTTTGGGATGGGCATAGAGGCTGATGGAGAAGAGAAGAATCGCAATCCAACGCATGATTTCAGTATATCATGCAGCAAAAACTTTTGGGAAAAGATTCTTCGTTGTGATATACACGCAGCCAAGTGTAAAAACAAAATTATGATTGCCTCTTATCTCGATGAAGCGTCCGAAATTTTAGAAAGCGTGAAGGGGAAACCGCAAAGTGTTCTTGAGCGGAAGCGCTTGGCCATTGAATTAGCGGCCTTGATGCTTAAAGAGGCTGCGAATACGATCACGCCGCAAGAAAAAACGATCCAAGAACAACTCTCTCGGCTCATGTGCGATCCGGTCGGCAAAGCGTTCACAATGGCGATGACCGATGAGTGTTTCCGCAGCTCATCGAATCGCCGCGTCGCCGATCAGATGACTTACCTTCTCAATCAAATGGGAATTCCCCATTATCTCGATTGGGTCAAACGAAGCGAATTATTTCTATTCAAAGCCCTTGGACCCAAAATTTCCCAATTTCTCGTTCCCTTAGCGACCCGCACTTTGAGAAAAGAAACTACGCGGGTGATTCTCCCCGGAGAAATGGGGGCTCTCACAAAACATCTGCATGAGCGGCGCGATCAGGGAATCCGCCTCAATCTCAACCATCTCGGCGAGGCGATTTTAAGCGAGGCCGAAGCAAAAAAAAGACTCCATATTTACATGGAGGATCTAAAAAATCCCAATATCGACTACATCTCGGTGAAAATCTCGACAAT
Source organism: Chlamydiales bacterium (assembly GCA_035480535.1). Classification (GTDB taxonomy): domain Bacteria; phylum Chlamydiota; class Chlamydiia; order Chlamydiales; family SM23-39; genus DATIHQ01. The sequence goes on along the minus strand of DATIHQ010000068.1, from coordinate 27,258 downwards.
CTATAGCCAAATCAATCTTCTTGCGTTTGATGAAACGATTGAAGTCCTCTCCGATCGCCTGCGCCAGCTTTACCGCGCGGCTATGAAGCATAAAATCACTGACTCAGATGGAACAAAACGGGATCGTTTCATCAATTTGGATATGGAAGAATATCGAGATCTCCGCCTCACAGTGACAGCCTTCCGCAAAGTACTCGATGAACCTGAATTTCTTTCCCTTTCTGCGGGCATCGTTTTACAAGCTTATTTACCCGATTCATTCTCCTATCAGAAAGAACTTACCGAATGGGCAAAAAAACGGGTTAGAGAGGGGGGCGCCTGGGTTAAAATCAGGATCGTCAAGGGAGCTAATCTCGCCATGGAGCAATTCGAGGCCTCTTTAAAGGGCTGGCCCCAGGCTCCCTACACCTCCAAAATGGAAGTCGATGCAAATTACAAACGAATGGTCAGTCTCGGCTGCCTCCCAGAAAATGCACGCGCCGTCCATCTCGGCGTAGCGAGCCACAATTTATTCGACCTTGCCTTTGCCATGCTCCTCCGCCTAGAAAATCAGGTAGAGCCCTACGTTGGTTTTGAAATGCTCGAAGGGATGGCCGATCATATCCGCCGCGTGGTCCAAAAATTAACTGGGTCGATGCTTCTTTATTGTCCTGTTGCGACAAAGCATGAATTTCAACATGCGATCGCCTATCTCATTCGCCGCTTGGATGAAAATACAGGGCCTGAAAACTTCTTGCGCCACGCATTTGGCCTCAAACCAGGAACAGATGCATGGGAGGGTCAAACAACTCTTTTCTCTGAAAGCTGCGAAGAAATAGATACAGTTTCCGAGCAGCCGCGCCGCACGCAGAATCGACAATTGCACCCCATCGCTCCCGATATACAGCTTCCTTTTGAAAATGAGCCCGATACAGATTTTTCTCTCCCTCAAAATCAAAGGTGGGCGGAAGAACTTGCCAACCATTGGAAAAATCACAAGCCAGAACCTCTTCCTTTGGTTATCAATGGCAAAGAACTCCACGACAACCAAACGGGCATTGGCTATAACCCCTCTAATCCAGGTCATCCCTTTTTCCATTACGCAAAAGCAAGTCAACATCACCTTGAAGAAGCGCTGGCTGCGGCAAAAGCGCATGAAAAAGAGTGGGCGGCGAGCTCTCTTGAACATCGAAGCCATCTTCTCCACAGAGTCGCACAGAAACTGAGAGAGAGAAGAGGCGAGCTCATTGGCATCGCGATGCTGGAAGGAGGAAAAACAATCCCCGAATCAGATCCTGAAGTTTCTGAAGCGATCGATTTTGCAGAATACTATCGCAAGCAAATGGAAAAATTTGCTCGCTTCAAAGATCTCCGTTGGCAGCCGAAAGGAACCATTCTTGTAACGCCTCCCTGGAATTTTCCTATTTCTATTCCTGCAGGAGGCATTTTAGCTGCGCTCAGTACAGGCAACTGCGTCCTTTTCAAACCGGCGTCGAGCGCGGTTCTCATCGGCTGTTCCTTAGCGAATGCTCTTTGGGATGCGGGCATTCCAAAAGAAGTGCTCCAGTTCATTCCTTGTTCAGGAGAAGAATCGGGAAGTCATTTGATCCAAGATCCACGAGTGAATTGCGTCATTCTCACTGGCGGCACAGCGACTGCAAAAAAATTCCTCAAGATGCGCCCAGGGCTTGATCTCGCCGCTGAAACGGGAGGCAAAAATTCTTTCATTATCACAGCTCTTTCAGATCGCGATCTGGCGATTAAAGATCTCCTTCACTCTGCTTTCGGCCATGCGGGGCAAAAATGTTCTGCCGCCTCGCTCGCCATACTCGAAGCTGAAGTGTATGATGATCCCCATTTCCGCAGACATTTGCGCGAAGCTGCCGCAAGCCTGAAAGTGGGCCCCGCATGGGACCTTTCCACTCGAATCAATCCGCTCATCCATGAGCCGCAAGATGTTCTCAAGCGAGGGCTTACTACATTAGAAGATGGGGAAGAATGGCTTTTAGAACCGGCCCAAGATCCTCATAATCCAAATCTTTGGAGTCCCGGCATTAAAATGGGAGTTCGCCCCGGCGGCTTCACTCATATGACGGAGCTTTTTGGTCCCGTTTTGGGCCTGATGCGCGCCGACAATCTCCAACACGCCATCCACCTCGCCAACGCAGTTCCCTATGGACTCACTGCCGGCCTGCAGAGTCTCGATCAAAGAGAACAAGCCCTTTGGACCCAAGAAATCGAAGCGGGCAACCTCTATATCAATCGCACCATTACGGGCGCTATCGTCCGGCGCCAACCCTTTGGCGGCACAAAAGCAAGCAGTTTCGGCAATGGATCTAAAGCGGGCGGGCCCAATTATCTGCGCGAATTCATGAAAGCGACCCAAGTAGGCCTCCCTCAAGAAAAACATCCCGTGAATGAATGGGTCAACAGCCTCACCGCCTTCCTCGAGAAAATCGAGCTCACTGCTGAACAGTTAGGTCTTTGGACAGCTAGCGTTTCAAACTATGCCTATTGGTGGAAAAGATTGCGGCAAGATCGCGATCCATCCAAAATCGTCGGCCAGGACAATTTCTTCCGCTATGTTCCCCGCAAAGAAATAACGCTCCGCCTCTCTTCCCACTCTTCACCGCTCGATGCTCTGCGCAGCTGCGCAGCCGCTCTCACTTGCGGCGCTCAATTGGAAATCAGTTGGTCTTCAGAAGAGACCAAACCCACTCGCTTTAACTGGCTCGATCTTGTCCCCGTTCTGCGCGTTATTGAAGAAAGCGAAGAGCAATTTATCGATCGAATTCGGACGGGCAAAACCAATCGGATCCGGCTCCTCGAGACTCCCTCACAAGCTCTTCTAGAGGAGGCCGCTGAATCGGCCGTTCACATCATTCATGATCCGGTCCTAGCCAACGGCCGCCTTGAATTGCTTCATTACCTTCGCGAAATTTCCCTCAGTGCCGACTATCATCGATATGGCAACCTCGGTCTTCGCGAAGGAGAGCTTCGAAAACCAATCCTTTAAAGCTCCTCAATTAGCTTTGAAACCAGTAAAGAAACTTTTGGTTCCGTCGCATTTGCATGTTGAATGATCTTCTCGATGCTCGCTTTAGCCAGCACTTCATAGTAGCAGCAATTTGTGATGATGGAGATCCCCACAACGCGCATACCCATGTGAACAGCTGCAATATTTTCTGGAATCGTGGACATTCCAATCGCATCTGCGCCTAGAATATAGAGCATCTTGTACTCTGCTTTGGTTTCTAACGATGGCCCCTTCAAAGCTGCATAGACGCCTCTTTTCACACCAATGCCATTCTCAGCCGCGATCCTTTCCACACGTCCGATCAATCCTAAATCATAGGGCTCAAACATATCGGGCCAGCGAGGGCCAACTTTTGAATCATTGGGACCAATCAATGGGCTATCCGCCTGAAGGTTGATATGATCTGCGATCAACATGATATCGCCCGCTTTAAAGTGAGGGCTAATTCCTCCGGCAATGTTCGTCAAAATCAACGTATTTGCCCCTAGCGCTTTCATCACCCGAATGGGGAAAACCACCTGCTTTGCGCTATATCCTTCATACAAATGCAGTCTCCCCTGCATAGCAACCACACTCTTTCCCTGGAACTTTCCAAGCAATAACTTCCCAGCATGATGTTCCGTGGTCGTCACAGGAAATCCTGGAATATTTCCATAGGGAATTTCCATTTCCACTTCAATTTTTTCGGCCACGCCTCCCAGCCCAGTGCCCAATACTAGAGCCACTTCAGGCGTTGCATTAGAATATTGCCGAATGTAGGCAACAGCTCGATCAATTGTCTCAGACAAAGCCTCTTCCGCCTGCAAGGAACAACAAATCACCATTAGAAAAAGAACAAATTTTTTCATTTCCACCCCTCTTTTAAGGAGCGGGCAGTATGCAAAATCCCCCCCAAAAAAACCAATCAAATTTCAAATGTAAAGCGCGCTTTACATTGCATTTGGGGCCCCCGAAAATCGCCTCGGTTTTTGGGGTTTCGTATTGCGCGCTTTACATTGGACTTGACCAGAAGCGACTCATTCCTTAAAATAATTACTATCCAATCTTTATGAATCGGTAAACCATGTTGTTTCTCATCTTGAGCTGTCTTCTCTTCGCGAATAGCTCCATGAATGTGACGTCAGTTGCGCCTCCTTCCTATATACATACAAACAGGATTGCAACAAGACTCGAATGGAACCCGAATTTCGGATATTGCGGAGAGGCGAGTTTTGTTAGCGCCGGGCTTTTTTATGGTCAATATTGCTCCCAGTATACGGCACGCGCACTCGCTTCCCCGGGCGTCCATCAATATGAGAATGGGAGTCAACTTTTCGTTGGTATCAATGACCAAACAGCTGCGAAGGCGATGCACTTGAATACAATTGAATGGGATACAGATGATGAATCAGATACCAATGATTTTCTCGTTTGGGTCAAGCAATGTGTACTCCAAGGATATCCAGTGATCTTCGGGATCTTTAATAATGAATATTTGCTCTATGGAATCACCGATCCCAATGCAGGAGATAAAGAGTACGACCACATCGTAGTCGCAAATGGGATCAGCTCTAACTATCCTCTATCGGACATGGGCTTTTTTCCCGATGATACGCTCTATTTTTCCGATAATGGTCTTTGGGATGAAAATCCCCCCTTTATCTTTACTTATCCATTCGGCTCTTTTGAGGCCAATCGAGCCCAGGCGAATGCTCTCAGTGGGCCTATTTATTCTCTCAACAATGATGCGAGTAATTTTGGCATTGCAGTCACAGGCGTAACGGATCCCGGTGGGTATACAATTCCGGTTCGGCTGGATACAAATGTGAATGATGAGATCCCTGAAATTTTAGAAGGAAGCGATACCCCCCCAATTCCATTTACCTTGACCCTCACAGTGACGGTGACAATCCCCGATCAGACAAAAAGTTACAATTTATATCGCTACAATGATTTCTCAAAAGTGCCAAACACTCATTTCAATGCAAATGCGGCAAATGCCTACCAGACTTTCCTTATTCCAAGCGGCGAGCTAGCTAGCTATATACTCACAATGGACATTCAATCGAATGAAATTGCCGCTTTCCGGGCTGTCGCGACTACAGCGCCCTAAGAGTCAAGCCTAAGCCAAAAATTCACTTAGGTCAGAATCAAGTCATCTTTTAAGATAATTCCCAATATGGCAACTATGACTGAACTCAATCCCCAACAAGAACTTGCAGTCCAACATGTCGAGGGCCCGCTTCTGGTTCTCGCAGGAGCTGGCTCGGGCAAAACAAGAGTCGTCACTTATCGCATTGCGCGACTGATCGATCTGGGGATTCCCCCTTCTGAAATCTTGGCAGTTACTTTCACGAATAAAGCGGCAGAGGAGATGCGCACCCGCATCCGCCTGTTGAAAAATGCGCAAGTCCTCGCCTCCACTTTTCATAGCCTGGGCGCCCGCATCCTCCGCGAATCGATCAGCGCTCTTGGATACCGCCCCGATTTCGCCATCTATGATGAAGAGGATAGTGAAAAATTGCTTAAAAGTTGTCTTGAGCAGCTGCAACTTGGCAATGAAAAGGGACTTGTGCGCCAGCTTCGCAACCAAATTTCCTCAGCAAAAAATAATCTGGTAGGCCCCGACGACAAAGGGGAAGATCCTCTCTTCACACAAGTTTACCCGCTTTACCAAACGAAATTAAAAGAGTGCAACGCATTGGATTTCGATGATCTTCTCTATCTCACCGTTAGGCTTCTTAAAGAACATGAAACCATTCGCAATGAATATCAAAATCGATGGCAATTCGTTCTGATCGATGAATACCAAGATACGAATATGGCGCAATACACGTTGGCCAAAATCTTAGTCGACAAACATAAAAACATTTTCGCCGTCGGCGATCCTGACCAATCGATCTACTCTTGGCGCGGAGCGCGCTACCAGAACATTCTCAACTTTGAAACTGATTTTCCCGGCGCAAAAGTCGTGCCTCTCGATCAAAACTATCGAAGCACAAACATCATTCTCCAGGCAGCCAATGCCTTGATCCAGCACAATCCAAATCGCTACGACAAAAAACTATGGAGCCACCTTGGAGAAGGAGCCAAAATTGGCGTTTTTGTGGGACAAAATGAGAGACAAGAAGCCGAATTTGTCGCTGGGCGAATTTTTCACCACGCCGTCGAGATTTCATTGAACGATATCGCGATCTTCTACCGAACCAATGCCCAATCGCGCATCTTTGAAGATGCTCTATTATCCCGTAAAATCCCTTATACGATCATCGGCGGTCTCTCTTTCTATCAACGGCGCGAGATCAAAGACATTTTATCTCTCATGCGGATGGTAGTTTCCAATACCGATCTCATCTCTTTCCTACGGACGATCAATCTTCCCAAACGAGGCCTTGGCGCCGCGACACTTGAGAAAATCGTTGAAGCTGCAAGCCAAAGAAGCGCTCCGATTTTCACTTTCTGCGAAGAGCTCCTTAACTCTGCTGAAATCAAGCTCAGTCATAAGCAAAGAGAGGGCCTTCGAGACTACATCAGCACAATCCATTCGCTGCGCAATAAACGAGCTCATCTGCTCCTTCATGAATTGATCAGCGAGGCGATTTCTGCTTCCCGTTATCTTTCCCATTTGCAGGAAGATCCAGAGACCTTCCAAGATCGGAAAGAAAACGTCGATGAGCTCATTGGAAAAGCGGCTGAATGGCAAGAGGAGACTCTCGAACCTTCCTTGCCCAAATTTCTTGAAGAGCTTTCCCTTCGCACGCACACAGAAAATCAAGGGCAAGTCCCAACAATCAAAATGATGACGATTCACAATAGCAAGGGGCTTGAATTTAACCTCGTTTTCCTTGTCGGCTTGGAGGAGGATCTCTTTCCTCACATCAATTCAAAGGATAATGAAGAATCGCTTGAAGAAGAGAGGCGCCTTTGCTACGTCGGCATGACGCGCGCAAAACGGCAACTCTACCTTTGCTCCACTACCTATCGCTATATGTGGGGTGTGCCGCGCATGATGCGCCCCTCCCGTTTTCTAAAAGAAATCCCCGTCCAATATTTGGAAAACTTATCTTCTCCGACTCTTCACGCGACTGAAGAGGAGTCCTCTTTCTCCGCCGAAGGATTTTCCCCTGGAGATCAAGTAGTGCATAAAGAATTTGGAAGGGGAGAGATTCAAAGAGCCTATCAGGGTTCTTTCGGCCTCACTTACGAGGTTCATTTCCCAGATGTTGGTACGAACCGGACTCTTGTCGCAAAATATGCAAAGCTCAAGCCCTATCCTCAGTGAGTTGGATTTTGATTCCAACTTTTCACTATCAATCGATCGCGCGCAAGTTCAAGTTCGCAGAAATGGCCTGTTTTTACTTTGAGCTCTCCAGCAGGCTTTTGAAAATCTGTATTTTGTAGAAAGAAGCGGATGGTTCCATTGCTGGTGATGGCGACAACAGTCTCTCCAGCGCGGTATTTCTTCCGCAGAGAGTCGAGCCAAAGATCGATTTTCTGTAGATGGTTTTCCTTGGAGCCGCCAAAAATCTTCTCTGCCCATCGCCCCTCTTCTGTCCAGCGGGCATATTCACGAGGCCACCTCTTCACAATTTCTTCGGAAGTGAGCCCTTCCCAGGGGCCATAATCGATTTCCGTGAGAGCTGTCTGATTCAATTCAATCGGGATCCCAAGTTGCTTGCCAATGATCTCGGCCGATTCAGTTTGTCTTTTCAAGGCGCCTGCAAAAATCGCCGCAGGCTTTATCTTTTGCCGGTGCAGGAAATTTGCTATTTGCTCGGCTTGGCCTCTCCCTTGCTGAGTTAAGGGAAGATCGGTGCGAGCACCGACTTGAATGGGCGTCTGTCCCGTTTCAAAGGTATTTCCATGACGGGCCAAAATCAGCCGAATCATAAAACTTCTCCTTCGCGCGCGATGACTGATTCTACAAACGCCACATCTTCTGGCCGATCGACTGAGCCGTGTGTCCTTCCCCGATAATCCACCTGGATCACGCGGATGGGAATGCCATTTTCAAGAGCGCGGAGTTGCTCTAACTTCTCCGATTTCTCAAACATCCCTTCCGGCAATTCACTCAGCCGCTGCAGCGTCTCTTTTCGATAGGCATAGAGCCCTATATGGCGAAAAACAGGGCGGTCGGGATTATTTTCATTCCGCTCGTAGGGAATGACCGCTTTAGAAAAGTATAAGGCATCTCCTTTTCGATCGAATACAACTGTTGTACCGCTCGAGCTGCCCCCTCTTTTGCTCGCAATGAAATCAGCCAGGGCTTTTCCTGTTAACCGTACAGCAGGCGTTGCCATTTGAATCGCAGGATCGGCCATCATCGCCTTCAATACATCGGCGATGACCCATGGCGGAGTCAAAACAGCATCGCCCTGAAAGCTAAAAAAGAGGGTATGTTTGCGGCTTAAGAGATGGGATGCCTCTGCGACGCGGTCTGTGCCTGTTGGACATTCGGGACTTGTCATGAGTACTTTTGCGCCAAATCCTTCTGCAAACTTCCTCAATCCTTCATCATCGGTTGCGATCACCACTTCGCTCGCTTGATTCACAGCTTTTCCAATCTTCCAGACCCGCTCGATCATCGTGCGGCCGGCGATCAAGGCCTTTGGCTTATTTGGAAATCGGGTAGATGCCATTCTGGCAGGAATGACGATGACAGCGCTCTCAGACATAAAAAACCTCAGGTTTAGCGTTCTAAGATACCATACCTCTTAAATCGGCGCATCATTGCCCTTGCCTCTTTTTCTTAAAAATGACAAAAAAAGATTTGAGTATGTGGCGCCTTTTATTCATTGCTTTGCTCTTCGCTCAATCTTTCATTGGCTCAGATAACATCCTTTTGCCAAATATCCAGCTCTATTTAACGCCATCTACGAGCGATTATGGCACTTTTTCTTTCCTGGGAGAGCTCGGAGCAAAAAACTTTCGCGGCAGCGGTACATACGGGGTCTATTTTACTCCTTGCCAAAGGATCAAATTCACCGGTGAATTCTTAACCCAAAAACTTCACTATCATTTTTCCTCTCATGGACAAAGTAAATGGAATTCCCAATATGCCCTCGGGGGGGAGTATCAATATCTTTTGCCTTCCTCTGCTTTTCAGAGTATCGATCTCGGCGGCTATTACTCTCATGCCTTTAATAAACACATCAGCGCCACTCGCCGCATCGCAGGCTCCGACGCAGGTTCTTGCTATTTCGGCACGACCGTCAAATTGACAAACTATGCCTATCTCTCAGCGGATGCCAATTACGATTATGTGAACTACCACCGCCACTTACAAGATAGAAAGGTGGCGAGCGGTTGGGGCGGCAGTTTCGGTTTTGTCCAGTGTTTCTCCAATGACATTACACTCAATTTTGAAGCAGAATTTAGAAGACCTTTCTTCTTTTACGAAGGGATTCTCAACTGGAACCGCCGCTTCACCAACTGGGATCTAAATTGCGGGATCTATGGCAATTTCACCGACGGGAAAGAAGGACTTCCCAATGTCATTGCCGGCGGCTTTCAGATCGGCTTTTCTTTTGGAGGTTGCGACACTCCTTGCTGTCGTACTTCCTCCTGCGATTGCCAGCCTTGTACCGCACCCATCTCCTTGTGTAATTGCCAACCCGTTTCCTGCGAAGATGATTGCAATCGCCGGCTCTACTGCGATCTTGCAAGTTGGGTAATGACTCCAGCTGTCTATGTCCCTGTTGTTCAAGCAATCTCAGATTCTGCTACTTGCGCGCTGCCCACCTCCACTACGATTCCATTTCAAGTTGCCGAAGGGGGAGGCCCCTTCTCCTTTGCTACCGGTGGATTTTTTTCTAGCACAACACCCCTTACTTTCTCAGCAACGGGACTTCCTGCTGGGCTTTCAATTAACCCCTCGACCGGCTTGATTTCGGGAACCATCGGTTTTGCGGGTTCTACAGTTACCGTTACAGCGACCAATGCTTGCGGATCCACCAGCCAAAGCTTTCTTATATTAATTCCTATATAAAAATAATTTTATATTGAATATCTTGATAAAAACAAATGACATCGTTAATAATGACATTGTTTTTAAAATAAACTGGACAATATGATTAAAAATTTTACCTCAACGGTTTTAGCCCTGTTTTTCGTTTTAGGGAGTTCTCTTCAAGCGGAAGAACAAAAACGGTTTCATTTGGCCGTGATCACCAACGATCTCGACGGCTCTTTGAAATTCTATGAGAACGTATTCCAAAGACAGGCGATAAAACTCGATGAAAAGAACGGGTTTGTCGATTTCTATGGAACAATCCTCGCTTTCCATGAAGATTCTCAGTTTACAATTCCTTCCAGCGATACGGTTTCTCCTGACCAGATTCCAGAAGTTCAAAATACATATTTCGTTCCTTCCACTCATTTTGGCACGGATGGATTAAGCAATGCCGAATTCGAAGCAATCATCGAAAAATTGAGAGAGGGGAAAGGGAATTTTATCATCGAGCCAACCCTGGTAAATAAAGGACAACCTACTGAGCAGACATTTGCTTTTATCGGGGATCCACAGGGATATGTCATCGAACTCAGAACACTGAAGAACAGTTTTACGATCGATCAGATTCGAGATTACGCTCAACAAGAACATGAAAATCAAAAGGAAGCAGCTCTCTAATCCGTGACGGCTGGTTGTTTTCTTTGAGCGGCCAACCGGGGCCCGAGTAAATTAATGCAAAGCCCGCTGATGACTAAAACGGCTGCAAAGATTTTCCATGCTTGCAAAGGCTCTCCCAAGCAAATCACTGAACTCATCGTTCCAATGATAGGAACTAATAGAGTAAATGGGGCAATTGTAGAGAGGGGATAGCGCTGCACAAGCCAATTCCAGCTGCCAAATCCAAACCAGGTCGCCAAGCTAATAATATACAAAATAGCACCCACTGATTGCCATTCAAGGTTTATCAGGCAATCGGCAATTTTGTCAGGCCCTTCAACCAAAAAAGAAAATGCCAGAAGAGGGGGCCAGGCAATAAAACTCCCCCAGATGACAAGGGAAAACATATTCACCTTGCCCATTTTTTTAGAAAGAATGTTCCCAAATCCCCAAAAAGCCGCCGCGGCGATCGCGAGCACAAGAGCTGTAAGAGAGATCTCCTCACCCAGATTCATCCCTACAAGGCCAATTCCCGAAAAGGAAATCACCCCGCCGACGATCTGCCAACGATTCAGTTTTTCACCAAAGAAAAATAAAGCGAGTAGGGCTGTAAAAAAAGCCTGGAGCTGAAGCAAAATCGATGCCAACCCAGGAGACAAGCCCTCTGCCATGCTCCAAAAAAGAAGGGAAAATTGCAGAGCAAAAAGAATCAGGCCATAGGTCAGGACCCATCGAAATGAAACCTCTGGCTTCTTGATGAAGAAAACAGCAGGAATACTCGTCAAAAAGAATCGAAGAAAGACTAGGAAGAATGGCGGAATCCCCTGAAGTCCAATTTTAATTACGACAAAATTAAAACCCCAAACTAAAACAATTAATATTACTAAAAACAAGTGAAATAACGACATAAATTTTCCAAAGGCCTCCCATAATAACAGTTTCTGTCTTTTCCAAAAATGAATCCTTATGTAATAGGTCTAAAGAGATAGAGAGGAGTCGAATACCATGTTAACCACAGTCTTACTCATCTTGTTGATTTTATTGCTGATAGGAGCCCTTCCCCGATGGCCTTACAATATGGGATGGGGATATTATCCATTCGGCGGGGTCTTTTTAATCCTATTAATCATCGTGATCCTGGCCCTTGCCGGCGTCATATAAAGGAGTGTACCCATGTTAACCTGGGCTGTTATATTTTTTATTATAGCTATTGTTGCGGGTCTCTTTGGATTTCAGGGAGTTGCTAGCGCAGCTACGCAGATTGCAAAGGTCCTGTTTTTTATTTTCTTGGTCCTGTTTATTATCTCATTGATTTTTGGCTTAGCCGCAGTTCGCACTGCCGCCTGAATCATTTTGGGAGAAGCTGTCTGAGGACATAAGGCAAGATCCCCCCATGTTCATAATATTCCACTTCCGTGGGGGTATCGATACATGAAATCAGTTGCACCCGTTTCTTACTCGGATGAACTTCCAATATAACTTCTTGCCGCGGGGTTAGTTTTTTATCGAGACCCAATAAAGAAAATGTCTCTTCTCCTGTAATCCCGACGCTCTCCCAACTCTCTCCCTCTAAAAATTGCAAAGGAAGCACTCCCATCCCAATCAAATTGCTCCGATGGATCCGCTCAAAGCTTTGTGCCACAACAGCCCTCACACCTAAAAGAGCCGTTCCCTTCGCCGCCCAATCGCGAGAACTTCCCATGCCATAATCTCTTCCAGCAAAGAGGATTAAAGGAACTTTCTTCTCCGCATATTTTTGACAGGCATCATAGATCGCCATCACCGTTCCTTCAGGCATCAAGCGAGTATATCCCCCCTCTTTTCCCTGAGCCATCCGATTTTGGATTCTTACATTGGCAAAAGTTCCCCGCATCATGATTTCATGATTGCCGCGGCGGCTTCCATAACTATTAAAATCTTCTTCTTTCACTCCCAAAGAAAGTAAATATTGCCCAGCGGGTGAATTGGCACTAAACGCCCCCGCAGGAGAAATATGATCCGTTGTGACTGAATCGCCCAGCAGTGCGAGGGGGCGCATATGAGAAAATTCTTTGCGCGGGGGCCGCTCCAGAGAGAATCCCACAAAAAACGGAGGCTTGCGAATGTAGGTGCTCTGAGAATCCCAAGCATATTGACTCCCGCTACCCACCTCGATTTTATCCCAAACGGGGTTGTCGATGTGGCTATAGCGCTTCTTAAACATCTCCGGTTCGATTCCCTTGGCAATCATTTCATGAATCTCTTTTGAAGAAGGCCAAAGATCTTTCAGAAAAACAGCTCGATTCTCCGCATCGAATCCCACTGGTTCCTTCATAAAATCAATATCGACTCTCCCTGCCAAAGCAAAGGCTACAACTAAAGGCGGCGACATCAGAAAGTTGGCCTTCACCGAACTATGGATCCGCGCTTCGAAATTGCGATTCCCACTTAAAACACTGGCCGCCACTAAATCATGTTCTTTGATCACTTCTTCAATTTTGGCATCTAAAGGCCCGCTATTTCCAATACAAGTGGTGCATCCATAAGCGACCAATTGAAACCCAAGCGCATCTAAATATTTCTGCAACCCCGTCTTTTCCAGATAATCCGTTACAACCCGTGAGCCGGGAGCCAAGCTTGTTTTCACCATGGGATTGACTTTAAGCCCTTTTTCAACAGCCTTTTTAGCCAATAATCCCGCTCCAATCATCACGTGGGGATTGCTTGTATTCGTGCAGCTTGTGATGGCGGCGATGACAACAGAGCCATGTCTCAACTTTCCATCGCAGGGAACGACATCTGTATATCCAGGAGGCGCCACAGGCGTCGTAAAGGGGCGATTGCCCAACATCTCCCATTCGCTCCATCCCTTTTTACCCCCGTCTGGTTCGGTCGTCCCTCCTGAATCTTCAGGTACTTCAATCTCAAGAGCTCCCCCGGCATGAAGAAAAACCGCCTTTCCCATTTTGTTACTAGCCAACTCATAACCCCCCGCCTTTATCGGAGCGGCCAAAATTTCCTGGAATTTCGTTTTCAACTCTCCGAGCGCGATTCGATCTTGCGGCCGTTTTGGTCCCGCTACACAGGGGCGAATCGACGACAAATCCAATTCAAGGACTTTCGTGTAATCCACTTCCCCTTTCTTAGGTATTCCAAACAATTTCTGGGCCTTTAAATATTCTTCGATCAGCTCCACATCCTTCTTTTTTCGCCCCGTCATCAACAGATATTCCAAGGTTTTTCGATCCACGGGAAAAAATCCCATAGTCGCCCCATATTCAGGAGCCATATTTCCAATCGTTGCGCGATCTGCAACACTCAGACTCTCTGTCCCTTCGCCAAAAAACTCGACAAACTTTCCAACGACTTTTTCTTTCCGCAGCATCTCCGTCACTCGAAGGGTCAAATCGGTTGCCGTAGTCCCCTCTGGCATCACACCCGCTAAATGCACTCCAATCACTTCAGGCGTTTGCATTGAAACAGGCTGACCCAGCATCGCCGCCTCCGCCTCAATACCTCCCACCCCCCAGCCAACCACTCCCAATCCATTGATCATCGTCGTATGAGAATCAGTCCCCACAAGAGTATCGGGAAACACAACCCCCTCTTTCTCCATCACAACCGTGGCGATATGCTCTAAATTCACCTGGTGGACAATCCCAATCCCAGGAGGTACGACCTTAAACGTCTCAAACGCCTGCTGACCCCACTTTAAGAACTCATACCTCTCCCGATTCCGACCAAATTCGATCTGCAAATTAAACAAGAAGGCATCTTTTGTTCCGGCCCGATCTACCTGAACTGAATGGTCGATCACCAAATCTACAGGAACTTGCGGCTCAATGATTTTAGCATTGACCCTCCTCTCAGCTACTGCATCTCTCATCGCCGCTAAATCGACCAACAGCGGCACCCCCGTAAAGTCTTGCAAAATCACTCTCGACACGCAAAAAGGAACATCCCCTTCATAAGGTTTGGCCGCATTCCAATTCGCCAGCCTCTCGATATCTTCCTCTGTGACCTTCTTTCCATCGCAATTGCGCAAGAGAGACTCAAGCATAATCCGGATTGAAACGGGTAATCTAGCCACTGGCCCCACTCCTCCCAAAGCTGGAAGAGAATAGTATTGTTTCTTCGAAGGCAACATTTTCAATGAATTGAATGGATTGGCAAGCGGCATCTTAGGTCCCCTTTAAAAGGATTACTCTACCTACTCCTGATTTTTCCGAGAAAAAAAACTTGTATTTATCCACTCTCCGTGGTTTATGAAGGATAAGGCGAGGTAGGTATGACATTTCTGGAAAGTCTTTTAATGTTAGTTGGAAGAATCTGCATCAGCGCGTTCTTTTTCTGGTCTGTAAGCGAAAAAGTGAAGAATTGGCAGCACACAATGAACTTCATGAAATCGAAAAATGTGCCGCAGGTAAATTACGTATTGCCAATAGCGATTGCTGTAAAATCCATAGGAGCCCTCATGGTTCTTATTGGCTTTCTGCCCCGTTTAGGCGCTTTGCTTCTGCTCATTCTTACAGTTCCTTCAGCCATCCGATTCCATGATTTCTGGACCCTGCAAGGCACCCAAAGAGCTGCAGAGCTAAAACTATTTATGAAAGATGTGGCGATCATCGGCGGACTCCTCTTCCTCCTCGCGATGGGCGCAGGAACTATGGCTTTTAGTTAAACGAAGTTTGCACAAGCCTCTCGAAAGCACGCCTCGCCATGCCAATGGAAATGAATTTCTTCCAATGGCGATCTCTCAGACGAAATCCGCTGATATTTGGAATCCAAGAAGGCGGCGTGACAACAACTCCCTTTTGAAAACTAGGGGCCCACATATTGGCCCACGTTTTCCTTCTACAAAAAGTCAAAGTAGGAATCCCCAGCGCCGATGCCAAATGTCCCAACCCCGAGTCATTGCCAATCAAATATCCCGATTCATAAATATAGCGCGCTAAGAGATCCAAAGTCTGAAAGACAGGAACTTCAAATCCCGCAGAGACCCATTCTTCTTTCTCTTTAGTCCCTGGAATAAAGACCGGTTCATACCCCTCTTCTTTCAAATGTAAAGCCAGCTTTACATACTTCTCTTTTGGCCAATTTCTCGTGATGCGGGCGCTCGTTGGATGGATTGCCACCCGCTTCTTATATTTTCGAAACTGAAGCCCCGGCAGTGGAATAAAGCCATTGCTATTTGCAATCTTTGGCAAATGGAGAATTTTCTCGCAAAAAAGACGCATATTTTCTGCAATCGAAACAGCCGGATTCGTCAAACAATCTCCATAGTAGGGCTCATTGACGATGTTTTTGGAAGGGTAGAGATAGATCACTTTCAAGCGTTCAGGAAAGCGCCGTTTCCCCTCCTGAATCAGTTTTAGGACAAATTCATCTGTATCATTTTGTACGACAAAGAACCAATCATAAGCGCCCAAGATTCTCGGCAATTCATCCATCTTTGGATAGGGCATTACAGGCAAATGGGGAAACCAATTTTGCATCGATCCCACGCTATTTTGGTAGGTATCGACCTTCCAACCATTTAGATGGAGGTTATTGGACAGCACCAGGCAATTAATCCCATCGCCCAACCCATTATGGCAAAAAACCCCGGCTCTCTGTCCCATAATTGAACCCTCCCAAAAGAAAAACTGATATTAACCTACCTCGATTATTCCCGCTATGTTATGGGCCAAAATATGGACCCAAAGCTCAAACTATCTCCTGAGAGAAATCTCGTAATGACCTTTGCCCTTCGGCAGGCTTTGGAGATCCTTCAAATGCCGCAACTCGAGCTGGGCCAATGGCTTCGTGGAGAAATTGAAAAAAACCCCCTTCTAGAATTAAAGCCCTCATCAAAAAGTTCTCCCCTTTTGGGCGATCTCCCTTCTCCACCCCGCCTTCACGATCATCTCATGCGCCAAGTGAGAGAGAGTTTCCGCTCCCCCCTCGATCAAATGATCGCGGAAGAGCTCCTCGAACATCTCGATGAGCGAGGCTTCCTCTCAGCCCCCCTCGAAAAAATCGCTACCTTCTTCCAAAAACCCCTTTCCCACATTGAAGCCGCGCTCTCCATCCTTCAAACTTTCGATCCTCCAGGTATTTGCGCCCGCAACCTGCAAGAAAGCCTCCTCCTGCAGCTCAAAGCCCAAGGAGCTCTTCATTCACCCACCTATCTCCTGATTCGCGACTGTTTCGATGACCTGCTTCACGGCCGATTCTCCGCCATTAAGAAAAAGCTAGACTCTCCTGCAGAAGCGCTCGCCAAACTGGCCCGCCTCCATTTCCGTCCCGCAGATCTCTTTCGACACGATCCGATCCCGCTCATCATTCCCGATATCCAAATTGCAAAAATCGATGGGGGTTGGACTGTTGAACTCCTTGATGATGAACTGCCAAAATTCACCCTTCAAACCGATTACCTCACCCTTGCGCCCGAACAAGAAGAAGAAAAAGAAACCCTTCGCACTTTCTCTACCTCGGCAAAATGGCTTATTCGCTCCCTCACTCGGAGAAAAAAACTCCTCTCTGAAATCGGCCGCTATCTCGTGTGCAAGCAAGCCCGTTATCTCAATCAAAAAGGAAAACTCATCCCCACGACTCTAAAAGAAATTTCCCAAGAACTCCACGTCCACGAATCGACTCTCTCCCGCGCCCTCTCCGGCAAATATGCAGCCACCCCTCGCGGAATCATCCCTCTTCGCTCTCTCATCACACTCTCTCCCACAACTCAAACCGCTCAACAGGCCCTTGCCCATCTCATCGCCCAAGAAAACAAACAACGCCCTTACACCGACGATCAACTTGCCTCCCAGCTTACCGCGCAAGGACTCCCCCTCGCGCGCCGCACCATCGCCAAATACCGCCGCTTCCTAAAAATCGGTCCCGCCAATCAGCGCAAAAACCTAGCCAAATAGAGCTGCGGCATACTCTCCGTTGATCATATTCTTCCCCGCAAGCCTTTCTAAAATGCTCACAGGAGCCTTGTCGGGATAAAGAAGCGCTGTGTGAGGAACTAAGAAAGTTTGTTCCAAAGCATATTGCCCAGCTAGCGCTGCATGAGAGACCTGATCTGTAAAAACGGCCCAGCAAGAATTGGGGGGGAATTCCCACTCCTCTTTAGGGCAAGTCCTCTGAAATTCCTCGTTCTCCTTCAGAAAATTATGCAATTGCAGCATAAAATCATCGTAAGGCGATCTAAGAGGCACTTTTACTCCCATCTTCTTCAACCATTCCTTCACCCACATTCCCTTCTTCTCCGGAAATGCCACCCCTTTTCCCCCAAATTCCTTAGCCAGCTCCCCAAATGGCAAAGAAGTGATCCACCGCCTCGCCTCCACCGGATTAATATTCGTGAAAAAGCGCAAGATCCTTCCCCCATGTAACGGGCGCGTTGGAAAGGAATCGACATGAAGCAAATCATTTCTCGCTCTCAACCTTAATTTCCGTCCCATCTCCTGAAACGGGCGGAAGCTCGCATAATCGTGTTTCCATTCCCCCGCATACGGCGCCAAAAGCACGCTCAAAAACTCAGTCACTCTCTTCGAATAATTCCTCAAAATCCCCCTCAGCCTCTCAGCCTCCGCCGGATCCTTCGTATCGTGATTTGTAATCCGATCCAGTTCAGGCTTATAAGCGATATTCTTCCTCGCCTTCGACCCTCCCTGTTTCTGCCCCAATAAAAAATCGATCTCTTCCTGAGGAAAATCAAATGGTATTTTCTGAAAAACTAAAATATTCCCATTTTCCAACTCTTCGCAGTGTTTCAAACTATTCTTCCATCCCTTTTTTTCAATCACCACTTTCTGTGCCATAATCCTCTCCTTTCAAGTAAGCTAATCGAATGACTCTCCATCTTAAACATTTTTGTCTTTGGGCATACTCCAAAATATCTTCCCCCCCTGCAAACCGCGCCACTTCCTCATCCGTCAACCGAAACAAAATCGCCCTCACCTTTTTCGCATCTCTAACCAAATGTAAAGCGCGCTTTACATAACGTCTCAGCCTCAAATGTTGGCCGATCAATCTCCAAAATCCCAACCCCAACCACACTGCCGCCACTCCAAACCCCACCTCCACAAATATCCCCGCCAACAAACTCAGCAACAAAGGCCATACTTCCCAAGGTCTTTGCAAAATCGGCCCCAATACCCTTCGCCACCTCTTCTCCGACGTCATATACGCAAAAAACTCTTCGCACTTCTGCTCCTCAAACCCGCTCCTCGCCGCATGCACCGCCTCATGCGCTAAAATCTCCCCCCGTTCATACAATCCCAAATAACTTCCCTTCCTCAACCCCTCCCTCAACTGCACGCCACACACCTTCCTCCCTTCAATCCAGCAAGCCGCCCCTTCCCAAACCCTTAACCCTTCATTCGAATAAAACGCCGGCAAAAACTTCGGCCGAAAGTCAAAAAGTTCCTTTACCCTTTCCTCCATCCCATCCCAATCCCACCTAGAAATCCACTGCCCCCCATCATATATCCCCCTAACCTCCCCCACCCTTTTTAAAAAATCTCCTTCACGCTCCCCAGGCCCCGGGATCAACCCCTCTTCATTCAATTTCAACAATTCAGCATCGGTCATGTCAGCGATTATGACCCATATCCACAATCTTTCTCAATGGCTGAGCTCCGGCAAAGAGAAATCGAAGCTGCAAAGCAGCGGTCCGAACGAGCGAGACCATTGCTTGAAAAGCAAGGGGAGCGAGGAGGATCGATTTATCGAAGCCGCAGCCAGCCCAAAACGAAAAATTTGCACTTTGAACCCAAATCAGGTACCATCTGTCCGATTTCGAGGACGGTATAAATATGGGCAAGGCCCTTGTCATTGTAGAATCGCCGGCAAAAATCAAGACCCTTAGAAAATTTCTTGGGCCTCAATATTCTTTTGAATCCTCTGTCGGCCATATTCGCGATCTCCCTGAAAAAGAATTTGGCATCGATATCGAGCATGACTTTGAGCCCAAATATGTCGTCATGCCCGACAAAAAGGATGTCATTCACAAGCTCCAGGCGGCCGCCAAGAAAGCGGACATCGTTTACCTAGCTCCCGATCCAGACAGAGAAGGGGAAGCCATCGCCTGGCATATCGCTGCCATTCTTCCTAAAGGCACTAAAATTAAACGAACTGCCTTTCAATCCATCACAAAACACGCCGTTCAAGAGTCGCTCGATCACCCGCGCGATATCGACATGGATTTGGTCCACGCGCAACAAGCGCGCCGCCTTCTCGACCGAATCGTGGGTTACAAAATTTCCCCCATTCTCACTCGTAAAGTCAAACGGGGGCGAAGCGGCTCCTCAGCGGGCCGTGTCCAGTCCGTTGCGCTCAAGCTCGTCGTCGACCGAGAAAAAGAAATCGACGCCTTCACCCCCGTTGAATACTGGAACATCAGCACCCTTCTCGAAGCAAAAACAGGAGAGCGCCCCTTCGCCGCCCACATCTATTCAGTCGATAGCCTGAAAGTTGAGAAGGAAAAAACGGGCAATAAAGAATGCTACCTCATCCCCAATGGACAAACCGCCGACCAAATCGTCTCCAAACTGAAAAAAGCCACCTACCGCGTCGCCACTGTAGAAAAAAAAGAGAAGAAGCGGAATCCAGTTCCTCCGTTCATTACTTCAACGCTACAACAAGAGGCAAGCCGCCACTACGGCTTTTCTGTTTCCCGCACGATGAATATCGCCCAAGGCCTCTACGAGGGGATTGACATGGGCCCAGATGGCACAGAAGGTCTCATCACCTACATGCGTACCGACTCTGTCAGCATCGCCCCTGAAGCCCTCTCAAGCACCCGCAAATACATCCTCGATCACTTCGGCCCCGAATATCTCCCCGACCAACCCCGCATCTACGCCTCGAAAAAATCGGCCCAAGAAGCGCACGAAGCCATCCGCCCCACAAGCCTTCATCGCGACCCCGAACGCATCCGCCAATACCTCACCATCGACCAATACAAACTCTATCTCCTCATCTGGCGCCGCCTCGTCGCATCCCAAATGAATCCCGCCATCTACGACACCGTTTCAGCCGACATCGAGACCAATCAAAACATCCTCCTTCGCGCCACCGGCTCCGTCATCAAATTCAACGGCTATCTCGCGGCCTACGAAGAGAAAAAAGACAAAGGCGCCCCCGAAGAAGAAGATGAGAACGCCAAAATTCTCCCGCCCCTCGAACCCAACATGCCCCTCTCTCTCAACGACGTCCTCTCCACCCAATCGTTCACCAAACCACCGCCCCGCTTCACCGAAGCCTCCCTCGTCAAAGAACTCGAGCGCCTCGGCATTGGACGCCCCTCCACCTACGTCTCCATCATGAATAAAATCCAAAGCCGCGACTACACCGTCAAGGAAAACAGCGCCCTCAAGCCCACTGAGCTCGGCAAAGTCATCTGCGAAATGCTCGAGCACAGTTTTCCCCCTATCATGGACGTCACCTTCACCGCTCAAATGGAAGACCAGCTCGAACAAGTTGCCGAGCACAATAAAAATTGGAAAGAAATCATCCGCGACTTTTGGCGCGACTTCATCCCCCTCGTCGAGAAAGCCGAAAAAGAAGCCGTGGTCCCCAAAGTCCTCACCGACATCAATTGCCCCAAGTGCGGCAACAAACTCCAAAAAATCTGGTCTCGCAACAAATACTTCTATGGCTGCGCTAACTACCCCGACTGCGACTTCACCGCCCCCCTCGAAGCGCTCGAATTCAACAAAGCTGACTACGACCCCAATTTCAATTGGACCCAACCCTGCCCCAAGTGCAAATCGCCCATGACCCTCCGCCACGGCCGCTTCGGCCCCTTCCTCGGCTGCTCCCGCTACCCCGACTGCAAAGGCATCGTCAACATCCCCAAAAAGGGCGAAACCACCTATCGCCCCGAAGACCTCCCCGCCTGCCCCGCCATCGGCTGCGACGGCCACCTCACCGCCCGCAAATCCCGCTTTGGCAAAACCTTCTTCTCCTGCTCTAACTTCCCCGCCTGCGACGTCATCGTCTCCACCCTCGACCAACTCGAAGAGAAATATGACGCCAGCCACCCCAAAACCGCCTACGTCAAAAAACCCAGCCGCTTCGCCAAGAAAGGCAAAGGCTCCCCCGAAAAACCCCCAGCCAAGAAAAGAAAAGCCATCAACCAACCAACCTACCGCCTCTCTCCCCCCCTCGCCTCCCTCCTCAACGCCAAAGAACTCTCCCGCCCCGAGGTAACCAAAGCCATCTGGGCCTACATCAAATCCCACAACCTCCAAAACCCCGCCAACAAGCGGCAGATCATCCCCGATCCCGCCCTCGCAAAAGTGTTTGGATCTAAAGAGCCAATCGATATGATGAAGCTCTCTTCGATCCTAAACAAACACTTGAAGAAATAGTCATGGGTAGTTTGCAATATTTTCGGACTGCACCTAAATCATTTAATGCATTTGTTTCGTCCCTCATAACTACACCTTTCTTATTACTTTTATTCCTTAACTTCGCCACAGTATCAACAGAACTTCTACACATCAAGATTTTAATATTTAAAATAAAACTAAACAACATACTCGTATTTATTTCCGTCATCATTTTCTTTCTGGTTTTCCGGAAAATACGAATAAAGAAATATCAATTTTTCGCATTTGTACTTATCCTTCTTAGTTTAATCATCTCTGCACTGAACAGCACTAACCTATTCGCATGCTCAGGATTTATTGCCTTTTTTATATTTAATTATATTTTCTACTTTCTATCTACAACAAATCTATTCTATACATTTGATGCGAATTATGTATTACGACTCTATTTTACTAGCTATTATTGGGTGGGCATATATGCAGCATGCCAGGTTTTCTTTTCCATTTTTGAAATCAACTTACCCGGCGCACAACAGGGGCTTTACTGTATTCTTAGAGGCCAAGCCTTTTGTTATGAGCCCTCCTATCTTGCTCTGTATTTGACCTCTTTTACAATGTTCGAAACCTCCAGATTCATTTTACAAAAAAAATTAGATCGTAATCTTTCTAAATTAATTTGGCCCACATTTTTTCTACTTATTACCACTTCTACAGGCTGCCTTTTCTCTTACTTCGCATTACTAACGATTTTTGCAATTTTATCCTGTTTTAAATTCATTAAACAATTTAACTTTTCAATGAAAAAGTTGTTGTTAAAATTCACCTCTACATTCTTAATTTTGTTTTCTATTTTATTTGCTCTCAACAGAAATTTAATCGAGAAAGGTTTTCTTAAATTCTTTTATTCTGGAACACAACATTTTTCTTTTTTTATCCGCTGGAAAGGAATTATTTATTTCTGGAATGCCTTTTTGGATAATCTTTTTATTGGAGTGGGACTAGGCGGCGCGTCAACTTATATGATGAAATCCCTTTTTGGAGAGACCGTTGATCCTCTTGATCCGCTAATCTTAGACATGGTACCCGCCACGAACGTAACAATGGAGACCCTTGCAAGTCTCGGTCTTTTGGGTGGTATTGCATTTGTGTACTTGTTTTGCACAATAATAAAATCGTTCAAAGACGCGCTGAAGATTGAATATATCACAGAAGAGGAAAAACTTAATTTAATATCTTTTGCAATTTCATTATGTGTAGTTATTTTTACCCTCCAATTCAACCAATCCATCATGCGCCCTTATATTTGGCTACATACTGGTATCTGCGTTGGCTATGCCAATTACATTAAAGACAAATACACTAATTTCATTGGCGTACCTTCCCTCTAAATCCTCAGAAATTTTTCTTTTGATTTATTAATTTCCCCTCAGGTAGGATCTCGGCCGAAGGAAAAAGTATGTCGCTTGATGTTCTAAAAAAATTAGCGAAAGAAATTCGTTACGACATCATTGAAATGTCTCGAATTGGAAAAGCACCCCATCTTGGCTCCTCTCTTTCCTGTGTCGATCTCATCGTTGCCGCTTACTTCCATTTCTTAAACATCTCTCCTCAAACCGTTTCCTCTCCTTTACGAGATCGTTTTTTCCTCAGCAAAGGACATGCGATCAGCACCCTCTATGCCATTTTGGCTAAAAAAGAATTTTTCCCCGCTGAACTCTTAAAAACTTTTAATCGGGATGGAGGTTCTCTTCCAGAACATCCAACTCCTCATTGCATTTCTGGTGTTGAAATCGCAACCGGTTCTTTAGGACATGGCTTATCCATTGGGATTGGGCATGCTTTAGCTGCAAAAATCCAAAATCAATCTTATCGAGTGATGGTTTTATTAAGCGATGGGGAGTGCAATGAGGGGTCTGTTTGGGAAGCAGCTCTTTTTGCCCCAATCCATAAGTTACACAACTTAATCGCGATTGTAGACTTTAACAAATGGCAGGCAACGGGAAGAAGTGAGGAGATCATGAAACTTTCTCCTTTGAAAGAAAAATGGGCCTCTTTCGGTTGGCAAGCCTATGAAATAAACGGAAACAGTTTTGAAGAAATTCTCGAGGTCTTCTCAAAAATCCCTGAAAATCCTGAAAAACCTACGGCGATCATTGCGCACACAATCAAAGGCAAAGGGATTTCTTTCATGGAAAATGATAATAATTGGCATTACCGAATTCCCACAGATGAAGACCTACTTAAAGCCAAACAAGAACTTGGACTTGTTTCATGAGAAATGCGTTTGCTGACGAAATCACCCAGCTAGCGGAAATCGATTCTCGAATTGTTCTTCTTTCCGGCGATATTGGGAACCGTCTCTTCGATAAGTTCAAGGCAAAATTCCCCACTCGATTTTTCAACTGCGGCGTCGCAGAAGCGAATATGGCAAGCATGGCAGCGGGTTTGGCTATGTGCGGACTCCGCCCAATTACTTATACAATTACTCCCTTCAATACAACCCGATGCCTAGAACAGATCAGAGATGACATTTGCTATCACGATGTTCCTGTTCTTGTTGTAGGAACTGGAGCGGGCCTTTCTTATGCTTCCTTGGGATGTACTCATCATTCCTGCGAAGATATTTCTTTTCTGAGAAGCCTCCCAAATATGTCTGTCCTCTGTCCCGGCGATGCGATGGAACTACGGAGCCTCTTAAGATGTTCTATTGCCCATCAACACCCGATGTACATGCGCATCGGAAAAACAGGCGAGCCAGTCATCCACGCAGAACCTCCTCCTCTAGAAATTGGAAAAGGATTCACTCTTCAATCTGGAAGCGATCTCTGCATTCTAGCTACTGGGAACATGCTTCCGACAGCATTGGAGACGGCCAAGCAACTTCAAACTGAAAATCTTTCCGCTGAAGTGATCTCTTTTCATACAGTGAAGCCACTGGACAAAGAACTCCTCACTTCTCTCTCAAAGCGATTTTCTCATTGGATTAGCCTAGAAGAACACAGTCTAATCGGCGGCCTAGGCTCCTCCTTAGCAGAATGGATTATAGATAATTATCAACAGCAGATTCGCCTCCTTCGATTCGGCACCCCAGATTATTTTCCCCATCCTGTTGGATCGCAGAAATATCTTCGAAACCAATATGGATTGGAACCCATCCCCATTACTCAAAAAATATTAAAAGAGATATCCTATGCAGACTCAAGCCGCCATTCTCGTTGAACAAAATCGCCTAGTCATCGACGAGCTAACGCTTCCCCCCTTAAAGCCAGGACAAGTCCTTGTCGAAATCAAATATAGCGGTATCTGCCATACGCAACTTCTTGAAGTACGTGGATCGCGCGGACATGATCCCTATCTTCCCCATTGTTTAGGCCATGAGGGGAGCGGCGTTGTGCTAGAAATAGGACCCAAAGTAGAAAAAGTAAAGCCGGGAGATTCTGTAATTCTGTCCTGGATGAAGGGCAGCGGAGCTAATGTTCCCGGTTCGATTTTTGACTGGAAAGGAAAAAAAGTAAATGCAGGGGCCATTACCACCTTCAGCCGCCATTCAATTCTCTCCGAAAATCGCCTAACCCCTATTTCTCCCGATTTTCCAATGAAAGAGGCCGCTTTAATCGGCTGCGCAGTTCCCACAGGCTTGGGAGTTGTTCTAAACACAGCCCAACCAAAGTCAGGTGAAAGTCTAGCCGTATTTGGTTGCGGCGGAATCGGTCTTTGCGCCCTATTGGGAGCCCAACTCATGGGTTGCGTCCCCCGAATTGCCGTCGACATCAACCCCCAAAAATTAGCCGCCGCTAAAGCTATGGGAGCCACCCATTGTATCGACGCATCCAAAGAAGATCCCGTCGCTGCCATTCAAAAAATCGGTCCCCTCGATTTTGCGATTGAAGCCAGCGGCAGCCCCATTGCTATGAACCAAGCGCTTAAATCGGTTCGCTCTCAGGGAGGAACCGCCGTGATTGTCGGTAATGCCCATTTTGGACAACAACTCAGCCTAGATCCAAAAGAATTCAATCAGGGAAAAAGACTCTTAGGAACTTGGGGCGGAGACAATCAGCCAGATATCCATTTTCCTCGCTATTGCAATCTCATTAACTATGGACATCTTTCCCTAGCCCCATTCACTCAGAAAACATACAGCCTCAATCAGGTCGACCAAGCCCTGTCAGATCTGGAATCAGGCCAAGTTTTAAGACCTCTGCTTGATATGAGTCTCTAATGCTTCAAGTAGGGATTGATTTTGATAATACAATCGCCTGTTACGACGATGTATTCTATAAAGCTGCCCTTGAGAAAAATCTCATTCCTCCCACTCTCTCTCCAGCTAAAACGGAAATCCGCGATTACTTTCGCAAAAACAATCGCGAGCCAGAGTGGACAGAACTTCAGGGATATGTTTATGGAACTCGGATGGACTTAGCCTCCCCGTTTCCCTCGGTCGATCTTTTTTTTTCCCACTGTCGAAAAAACCAAATCCAACTCTCCATCATAAGCCATAAAACTAAACACCCTTATCTCGGCCCTCGCTACGATCTCCATGAAGCCGCTCGCACCTGGATCCTTAAACAGTCCTTTTTCTATCCCGAACTTCAGATCTTTTTCGAACTCACTTTAGAAGAAAAACTCAACCGAATCGCAAAAATGCAATGCGATCTGTTCATCGACGATCTTCCAGAAGTTTTAAGCGAACCCGCTTTTCCAAAAAATGTTCAAAAGATTCTCTTTGATCCTCATAAACTCTACCCCCATAACGGACCTTACACTCATACAACTCACTGGAATGATATCTTCAATCTCTTGAAATGAGCTCAAAATGGATCCCAATCAACTTTCTCGAACATTCCCGATCCCTAAGCCCACTCACTTCTTTCCGCTTTCAGGCGGCGGAAATAATCGCCTATTCAAGCTCGAATTTAAAGATCGAAACCCATTAGTCCTTAAGCAATATTTCCAGCACCCTAACGACCTAAGACCTCGTCTCCATGCAGAGTTTTCTTTTTTAAAATATGCCTGGAATATCGGAATTAGAAATATCCCAGAACCTCTCTACGCTTCCGCTAATTCCAACGAAGCCCTCTATTCTTTCCTTCCCTGCAACCCCATTCAAGTCGGCGACATCACAGACTCCCTAGTTCAACAAATACTTTCTTTTTTTCATTCTTTAAACCAACAAAAACAGCAAGCCACCGATCTTCCTAAAGCATCGGAAGCTTGTTTTTGCGCAAATGATTATCTGGAAATCACTGAGAAACGGGTTCTTCGCCTTCTGACTATTCCCGACGAAACTCCAATAGAAAAAGAAGTAAAATTCTTCGTGATCCAGAACCTGATTCCCAAGTGGGAAAAACTCA
>DATIHQ010000067.1:0-23261 GCA_035480535.1 Chlamydiales bacterium | reverse complement strand
ACTGAAATTTTTTGGTGATTTCTTCCTTGGTACCTTTATCTAAAGACATAGGAGGAAGCTCTCCGATTTCAAAGGGTTAAGATCTAAATATACCCTACAGTCTATCTGAAACCAACAAAAGAAGCAACTCCCCCCTTTAATGTGCTCTAAACCCCCTTGCCATTTACACTGCGTGGATGGTATCCTCAAATTCGAATTTGAACCTGAAGATGTGTGTATGAATCAATTTCAAAGTTTACAGCCGTGGATTTTTCAAATCCTCAATGAGATTAAAAAAGATATTAAGACGGAGCACTTGGGCGCTGATCCTGTGTTCTATAAAACTTATTTTGGAAATCGCCCCCAAAATCGGCTCACTGCGGAGGAGATTTTCGCGGGATATGAGAAAGAGCTGGTGAAGGGCAATGAGGAACTGGCCGAATGGGTGGTGAATCGATGGGTCTTTAAAC
Organism: Chlamydiales bacterium; assembly: GCA_035480535.1. Classification (GTDB taxonomy): domain Bacteria; phylum Chlamydiota; class Chlamydiia; order Chlamydiales; family SM23-39; genus DATIHQ01. The sequence continues at coordinate 22,812 of DATIHQ010000067.1, read as the reverse complement.
ATGGAGATCTCTATCGCCACTTTGCAGAGCGGTTGAGCGACGTACATCCCGATTTTAGCCAGATTAAAGAGCTGAATGAAGAAGAGAGCGAGAAAGTGCTCGATGGAGCCTCCGATGTCTTTGGCGCTGTCGATACCTTTCTTTTCTCCGTATTGAATGGAGTGGTTTTTTCTGAGAAGGTCATTCAGAGATTGCGCAAGGAAGCGGAAGCTGAAGCGGCAGCCCAGAAGAAGGAAGTGGAAACGCCCAAGGTGAATTTAGAGCAGATGGTGGCGCAGCATCAGAGAGAAGTGGCCCGCTTGCATGCGAAAATCGAGGGAGTGCAGAAGAAATATACAACCGATGTAGAGGCGCTGAAAAAACAGATCCGCGCCCTGCAGAAAAAAGTGCAGGTATGACTCTTTCTTTGATGCAGATGACCGCTGCCGAGCGGGATGTTTATTTCATGCGCGAGGCGCTGAAAGAGGCTAAAAAGGCCTATGAAAAGGATGAAGTGCCAGTCGGCGCTGTTCTGGTGCATAAGAATAAGATCATCGCCCGCGGCTATAATCAGGTGGAGCTGCTCCAAGATGCCACTGCGCACGCCGAAATGCTTTGCCTGACCGCTGGCGCATCGACATTGGGCAATTGGCGCCTGGCCGAAACAACTCTCTACTGCACGCTGGAGCCCTGCTGCATGTGCGCAGGGGCCCTCCTTTCTTCTCGTGTGCAGCGCCTCGTTTGGGCGGCCCCCGATGTGCGCCTGGGAGCCAATGGCAGCTGGATCGATCTTTTCGCCCAAAAGCACCCCATGCACACACTCGAGATCACCCCCCGCATTTTGGAGGCGGAAGCAGCTGATCTGATGCGGATGTTCTTTCAGGAAAAAAGGAAGAAAAAAGATGTCGACGTTACTCCTTCTTGAGGAACTGATTGCCGCGCAGAAAACAAAGCTTCTCGCGACCGCGCGCTGCATCATCCCCCACGTTACGGAGGATGATCTATTGCAGCCCAACGATTTCCCTGAACTTGAGCTCCACCCCCATTTTCGCTATGAGGAGGGAGTTTTAGCCGGCTTCCAGGCCGCCAGAGCCGCCATTTTAGCCGAAAATATATAATTTTTGTTTGAATTGGAATAAATAGAAACAGATATTATACTGCTTGTATATGAATGATATAAAAATTTCTTCTTTAATTGCTTTTTCGCTGATCTCATCGCCTATTGCTTTGTCGGCAGCTTCTCCATTTAATGCGGTTTCTGCTGAGACGAGTTTTTCCCGCGCCTCTCTTCGCAAGATGAAATATCAACTGGCCGCAGCGCCTGTCTTGCAGCCGATGGGAATCTACGTGGGCGAATTGCAGGAGCGCTGGCAATTTCCTTCCGACCATTTGCCTATTGGGATGACTTTTGATGGACTGAATATCGCCTCTTGGAATGTTCTGGATGCTGACTATATGAGTTGGGTAACGGAAAAAAACTCTCAGGGCTTAAGCCGGTCGCTGATTGCCGATGAACATGTATTTATCGATGACTCAAAACTCACTCTTCGCGATCGGCATGTGGTCGATCTGATCCTTGAAATGCTTCAACATCCAACCCATCCAAAAAGCCTTCTTTCCCTACAAGAATGTAGAGAACCGTTTCTCGCGGAACTGAAGGCGCGCCTTCCCTCGAATTTTGAAGTGATCGCTCATGGAGGAAATGGCGTCATCATCGATCGAACCCATTTTGAAATTGTCGATGCTAAGTCAGTCACCGGCATCTTTTCTGCCGAGCCGAAAAAATCCACTCAAGAGCTGATTCTCCTTCGCAAAGAAAATGGGGAAAAACTCCGTTTAGTCAATGTCCATCTTCCTGGAGATCCGACAAAACCGGGACGATTTGAGTTTGCCCAATATTTAGCAGATACGGCGGACGACCAGATTGCAACGATTGCGATGGGAGATATGAATTTCAATGAATTGGAGATGGCCGATGCGCTTGAAAAAGCCTTTCCAAATGGTAAACCATCTCTCTATTCGCCCTATTGCACAAACATTTCTCCCTATACATTTGTCTCGAAGGTCATCGATCACTTCATCGTTCAATCTTCTTCTCAAGTTGAAATCAACACCCCCGAACAGGTGATGATCGGGCTCTCTTCCACTACAGCTCTTTTGTCAGGTGCCGAGAATCCAGTCCTAGATTATAGCAAGATCCAGCTACCCCACACGGGTGTTTTAAAAACGAATGGACAGTTTGTCTATGTCGATCTGGATGACGATTACATTCATAAGTTGGTTCCATTGATTGAAGAAGAGGGGTTTGAAGAACCCCCCTATTTTGGAAGTCCCGGATTAGTGGGCGCCCATATTTCTGTCATTTATGACGAGGAAATGGAACTCTATTCCCTTCCTCCCATTCAAGAACTGGGAGAAACGATCCATTTCCAAGTCAAAGAGTGCAAAATTGTTTCTCCTCCAAAGATGAAGGGAGTCGATAAGGTCTACTTCATTGTTGTAGAAGCGCCGGAACTCAACCGAATTCGGGAGAAATATGGCCTTCCCAAAAGAGAACATCAATTCCACATCACTGTGGGCGTAAAACTTCTTTAATTTCCTCTTGCAGCTCTTTCTTTAGCGCACTATTTCCCATCGCTACTTGATAGGCGCTGGGGACGCTCACCTGTTTCTCAACGACTTCTCCGCCCACATCCTGAATGACTGCGCGCAAATGGACTAATCCTCTCGATCCGCCCAACTTGCCGGGAGAGGCGCTCATAATCCCAAATTTCTTCCCCTTAAACGCGGAGCGCGATGAGCCACCCGCTTCATCTCTCGAAGCCCAATCCAACGCATTTTTCAAAACTGCGGGGATCGATGCATTGTATTCTGGCGATGCGATGAGAATGGCATCGCTCTCAACCATTAGGGCGCGCAGCCGTTTGGCATTCTTGGGCATGCCTTCTTTTGCCTCCAAATCGGCATCATAGAAAGGCATGGGGTAATCTTTTAGATCGATCATCGTGACTTTTGCCCCCATCCCGCGAGCGACCTGAACGGCCTCTTGAGCCAATTGTCGATTATACGATTCGGCGCGCGTGCTTCCAGCAAAAACCAAGACCTTCGTTTCAGAAAAAAGAGGCCCGGCTGCTAGATAAAGGAGGATAAATAGATTTTTCATAACAACAAGTATGTCATAACTCCTAATAAATCTCTAGCCCGCGGGAGCGGAGGGAGAGGATTTCTTCTGCTTTGAGGTTGCAGTCGCTGAGGAGGATTTTGCAGTCGGGGAGGGGGAGAAGTTTTTCAAGTCCTTTGCCTGTGATTTTGGGGCAGGAGGCGATGCAGATTTCTTTGAGGGGGAGGTGGGCGAGGTGGGTGAAAGTGTCGTCGGTGAGGTTGGGGCAATGGGAAATTTTTAGGCGCATGAGGCGGCGGCTGGGGGGAAATGGGGGAGCGGAGAGAAGGGGGAAGTCTTCGAGAATGAGAATGGAGAGGTCGGGGTTTTGGCGGCAAAAGGAGGCGAGGGAGGCATCGTCGATGGAGGGGCCGTCAGTGAGCCAGGAAAAGACGAGAGAGTGGGTGTTGTGGGCGAGGCGGAGAAAGTCGGCTTGGGTGGTTTTTTCGAGAGTGGCGGAGAGATAGATGAGTTGGGGGCAGTGGCTGAGAAAGTGGGCGAGGGAGTGGCCGGCGATGTGGCGCGATTCGCGGAGGAGAAGGGCTGTGATTTGTGTGGGAGCGGAGGGGGAAATAAAATGAGTGAGATCGTCGATGCCGGAGAGGCTCAAAAAACGGAGGAGGGGACATTTTTGGATGAGAGCGTGGATGCCTGTGTTTGTGATTAGGGGGCAATGAGAGGCGTTGAGGATCATGAGTTGGGTGCAGTGGGTGGCGATCCATTCGAGAGAGCGGTCGGTGAAGAGGGAATGGGACAGGTCGAGTTCATGGATTTGGGCTGCTTTTTGGGGAGAGATATGGAGGAGAGATGGATCGGTGAGAAGCGTGTTGGAGAGATCGAGGATCGAGGCCATGGGGGCAGAGGCGAGAAGTTGGATCCATTCTGCGTGGGTCGTTGTGGATGCGGCTTTGAGTTCAAAGGAATTTTTCTGGGTGGGGGTCCAAGTTTTTTGCTGGAAGAGGGCGTTGACTGTTTGGAAATAGGATTTTGCTTCATCGATTTGATCTTGAGAGGGAGGAAGGGGATGTTTCTCATCGGGATCGAGATGGAGATCGTAGAGTTCTGCGGAGGTGTCGGAGCAAATGAGTTTGTGGGAGTTATGAAGAGAGCCGAGCTGTGGATTGCCGCGGGGAAGGGAAAAAAAGATGGGAGAAGAGTCTTCGCGCAGCAGGCTTTTTCCTAGGCTGTGGTGGATGGCGGGAATTTGGAGAATGTCTAGGAGAGTGGGGAGAAGATCGATTTGGCTGGCGGGGGCATCGATGACGGCGGGGGTCACGTTTTTTCCTAAGATCAGGAGAGGGATGTGGATGTTTTCTTGGTAAAGGTCGTTGTGAATGTCGATTGGCCCTTTTCTCTCGCCGAGACCTTGTCCATGATCGCCAAAGATAAAGAGGAGAGTGTTATCGAAGAGATCTTCTTTTTTTAGCTGCTCGATGAAAAGGCCGAGGGCGTGATCCGAATAGGAGAAAGTTTGCAGGAAGCGCTGGTAAGGAGAGGAGAGAGAGGCGTCGACGGGGAAATTCCAACCGGGGGGCGGCTCCCAAGGATGGTGGTTGGAAATGGTAAAAAGGGAGAGGAAAAAGGGTTCTTTTTGTTTTTTCATCCAGGTTGTGCTGTGTTGGAAAAGAGTTTCATCGGAGACGCCCCAGCTCGTTGTTTGATGGGGAGGAGCGGGGAGATCTTCTTTTCCAATGATCGTCTCAAATCCATGCGCCCGAAAAAAGGGATAGGTCCAATCAAAGATCGTATTGCCCCCTTGCATGAGGGCGGTATGATAGCCATTTTCTTTTAGGATTTCAGGAAGGCCGAGAAGAGGGATCGAGCAGTAGGGTTTTAGGCTCATTGTCTCGATGTGGGGCGGGATGCCAAAGAATGCAGAGAGAAAGGCGCGATAGGTTTGCAGTCCATTGGCGCAAAAACGGGAAAAAAGAACGCCTTGTTTTGCAAGGGAATCAAAATGGGGAGAGGCGGGGATTTGCGCGCCTAGGCAGCCGACGTTTTTTGCCCGGAACGATTCCATGAAGAGAAAGATGACGTTGGGCTTTTCATGGAGGGAGAGTTCGAACTGCTTTTTTCCTTTGAAGGCGATGGTTTTTCGAAGGACAGGATATTGAGGAGAGAGAAGATGGTAGATCTCGTTGGGAAATTGGAAAGAATAGGGAATGTTTGTTTGGGATTTTATTTTTCGGGGAATAAAAAAGGCGCTCAAGAGAAAAAGAAAGAGAGGGGGGAGAAGAGAAATTTCATCGCGGAATCCAAGGAGAGAAAGGGAGATCAAACAAGCGCCGAAGGAGAAGGTTTGGGGGATTTTTAGACTTTTGATCGAATCGAGAAAAGAAGAGGGATGAAGAATGTAACTCCAAAGGTCGTTTGTCAGGGGAATTCCGAGGCGGTTGTAGAGATACCAGCGAAGGAGAACATAAGAGGCGGCTGCGAACCAAAGAGGCATGGCGAGCGGCATGGGGAAAAAAGAGAGAATGAGAAGGGCGCCGCTGAGTGTAAAGAGATCTTCAGCCCAATTTTTAGGATGGATCGCGCAGGGCAAGAAGGGAATGAAAAAGGCTAAGTTCCACATGGTTTTTTATAGACCCAGAAACATTTAAAGGCGTCGGCGCTCAAATCTTCATAGGCGCGGATATTATCTTGTTTTAGGAGAGTCAGTTTTGGAAATAGGCGGGAGTAGTCGGGCATGGAGCGGTAATGAGCGTAGTAGCCATCATTGCGGTAGAGGGTTGTTTTGGGAGCGCATGACTCGCGGAAAAAAAGGATTCCTTGTGGTTTTAGCCAGCGGGTAATTCGGCGAGAGAGTCGTTGGAGCTGCGAATTGTTGAGGTACATGAAAAGCCAGCTGATAAAAATCAGATCGAAAGAGTGAGGGGGGAATTTTGCGCGCGTCGCATCGGAACAGAGATATTCGATGTTGGAAAAACAGATGTGGGCTTGTTGGTTTGCCTCGAGAAAATGGGGAGAAAAATCGAGGGCGATCACTTTGCGGGCGCTTTTTGCGAATTCGCCAGTGAAACGGCCGATTCCCGCCCCTAAATCGAGAACGGTGGAGTTTGCAAAAGAGGGGAGATGGTGCAAAATTTCAGGGCGCTCCAACGCATCAATTGTCTCGGCATGGCGGTTGAGACACATCGATTGGAGCGTGGGATTTTTGGAAAGCCAAAATTTTGCCACTTTTCTCATTTCTTATCGGCCGCCTTTCGGGCCGAAATGGAGTGCATCCGTTTTTTTTCCTCCGCGGAGAGAGAATCTTCTCCATAAAGGGAGATGCGGGCGAGCATGGCGTCCATGAATTGATCATCTTCGAGAACCGGATTGCCGGAGTGAATGTCGTAGACTTTTGAGTGGCGATAGGGGATGGGCCCTTTTTTGCCGAGGTGGCGAAGCCGCTCTAACGTGCGCAGGAGCATCCGCTCAAAGGAGCGGAGAAAAGGGAAAGGGCTTTGTTCGCGCCAGACGAGGATGGCGAAGAAATAGCCAAAAAGAGTCGCTCCGACATAGCTGGAGAGGTTGATCCAATCGCGATTGCCCAGGTCGATGAGGAGATTCGCCCCAATAAGGCCGAGGATGAGCCAGCGCGCCCTGAAGGGGACGAGGAAAAAAAGGTGGAGTTCCGCATCGGGATTTAAGAGGACCCAGGCCATTAAAACGGCGTAGAGGGGGGTTGAGCTGCCGAGCAGGGCAAAGGGGAGTTGAAATAGGAACATGGCGCCGAGGGCGAGGGCCCCTGCAAAAAGGGCGGAACCAAAGTAGAGGCTTAAAAAAGTGGCGCTTTGGGAGCGGCTCAGGATCGAGGAGCCAAAGACCCAAAGGAGATACATATTGAAGGCGATATGGAGGAAAAAGGGGAAGGAAAGAGGGCCAGGATGGATGAAGAGGTAAGTAAAAAATTGCCAGAGATAGAACTGTTCGATTCCATTGAGGGAAAGGGCTAGGAGAGAGAGGAGCGGGGTATAGAGGGCTGCGGCCAGGCTTACGCCCACGGTGGTCCAAATGAGGACCTTCAATAAATGGGGGGTGAATTCAGGCCCGACCCGGTAGTTTGTTCTGTAACTCATAAAGAATTTTCTATCACATTCATTTTTAATGTTGAAGTTTTCTTCCGAAAGTCCTATTTTTAATGGCAAATATTTCGTAAAGGTAACCATCATGAAAGACAAAAAACATCCTCCTTATCAGGAAGTCCTCTTCGTCGACGCCTCAAACGGGACGAAATTTCTCATCGGCAGCACGCTGCAGCCGAAAGAAAAAGAAAAATTTGAAGGGAAAGAATATCCCATGTCCCGAGTAGCGGTTTCTTCCGCTTCCCACCCTTTCTTCACGAAAGCGACTCAGTTCATGGATGCGGAAGGGCGCGTCGATAAATTCACGAAGAAATATCAGCGCAAAACGCAAGAACATAAAGTCTCTCAAGAGAAGCAAGACGAAGCGAAGAAAGCTAAGGTTAAAGCGACTAAGAAAAAATAATGCAGGAAAAAGTTCAGCAGCTTTTGAGTCGGCTGCAAGAAGTTGAGTCATTGCTGGGCTTCCCTGAAACGCTTACCGATCAGAAGCGCTATCGCCAGCTTACGCAGGAACACGCGCAGCTCTCTGAGTTGAAAGAGGTGTGGGATCGACTCCAATCGCTGACAAAACAGCTTGGGGAAAGTCGCGCTTTGCTGAAGGGCGAGCAAGATCCAGAAATGACCCAACTTCTAATCGATGAAGTGGCCCGTCTGGAAATCGAGCAAGCGGAAGCCCAAAAACAGATTGAAACGCTTTTAGTCCCTCCCGATCCGCGCGATAGCCAGCCGATTATCATGGAACTTCGCGCCGGAACAGGGGGCGATGAAGCGGCTCTTTTCGTCGGCGATTGCGTCCGAATGTATCAATATTACGCAGGGAAGAAGGGATGGAAGTGCGAAGTTCTTTCCTCCTCCGAATCTGAGATCGGCGGCTTTAAGGAATATATCATGTCCTTATCGGGGCATAATGTATTTCGCTTGCTGCAATATGAGGCAGGGACTCATCGCGTGCAGAGAGTTCCCGATACGGAAACGCAGGGGCGGGTTCATACCTCGGCGATTACGGTGGCGGTTTTGCTTGAGCCAGGGGAAGAGGAAAAACTAGAGATCGATGAAAAAGATCTGCAGATCGATACCTATCGAGCCTCGGGCGCGGGAGGCCAGCACGTCAATCGAACCGATTCGGCCGTTCGGATTACCCACATTCCAACGGGAACGGTGGTTGCTTGCCAAGAAGAGCGAAGTCAACACAAAAACAAAGAAAAAGCGATGCGCTTATTGAAGACGCGCATTGCCGATACGTTGCGGAAGAAAGCGCATGCAGAGATGTCGGCGATCCGCGCAAGTCAAGTGGGAAGTGGCGATCGCTCCGAGAGAATTCGGACCTATAATTTCCCACAAAATCGGGTGACCGATCATCGAATCAATTTAACCTTGTATAAGTTGGACAGGGTGATGGAAGGGGATCTCGATGATTTAACTATTCCGCTCGTCAATTATTTCTACCAAGAAAAACTCAGTTCATGAAGACGATTGGCGAAGTATTAAAACTCTCGGCTTCTTATCTTCAAGAGAGGAAGGTCGAACATTCAAGGCGCTCTGCGGAGGAGATTTTAGCTCATTTATTGCAGTTAAAGCGGATGGATCTCTATTTGCAGTTCGATCGCCCATTAGATGAGGGAGAATTGACCGTTTTGCGAGAGATGCTGAAGCGGAAAGTCAAGGGAGAGCCGGTTGAGTACATCACGGGAGAATTGGAATTTTATAATTGCAAGATCAAGGTCGATGCGCGGGTGCTGATTCCGAGGCAGGCTTCGGAGATTTTGGTCGATCATGTGGTGAAAAGATTGAAGGGGAAAAGAGGCGTTCTCTGGGACATTTGCACGGGATCGGGGTGTTTGGGGATTGCGATTAAGAAGGCGCTGCCCGAATTGCAGGTGACTTTAGCTGATCTGTCTAAAGAGGCTTTAGCCCTGGCTAGGGAAAATGGGCAGGGGAATGGAGTAGAGGTAGAGTTTTTGGAAGGGGATCTTTTTGGGCCCTTTGGGCAGCGTAAGGCTGATTTCATTGTCGCCAACCCGCCCTATGTTTCGCAAAGCGAATATTTGGATTTAGACCCCTCGGTAAGGGATTTCGAGCCGAAGCTGGCGCTGCTAGGGGGAGAGAGGGGAACGGAGTTTTATGAGCGAATGGAGAGGGAATTGCCCTCCTTTTTAAACCCCGGGGGATGGGTCTTTTTTGAAATCGGAGCTTGGCAGGGAGAGGCGCTAAAGAAAATTTTTTCTGGGGGGAATTGGAAGCAAAGGGAACTTTTGGCCGATTGGGCGGGGAGAGATCGCTTCTTTTTCCTTGAAAAGCAATAATTTCTCCAGTATCCTCCTTGGTTAAAAACAATAAATTATGTTTGGCGCGCTGACAGAAAAGCTGCAGGGGTTGTTCTCGAGTTTGAGAGGACAAAAAACCCTGACCGAGGATAACATCTCCGATGCAGTCCGCCAGATCCGTTTGGCCCTGCTCGATGCAGATGTCAATTATACGGTGGTCAGCAACTTCGTGAAGAGGGTGAAGGAAAAAGCCCTCGGGGATGCCGTGATTAAGTCGGTGAGCCCGGGCCAGCAGTTTACGAAGCTGGTGCACGACGAGCTGATTGAGCTGATGGGCACAGAGGAGTCGCCGCTTGACCTGAACGGGAAGATTTCGGTGGTGATGCTTTGCGGCTTGCAAGGCTCTGGAAAGACAACGACCTGTGCGAAACTCGCCGCCTATATTGGAAAGAGAGAAAAGCACAGAAAGATTTTGATGGCGGCCTGCGATTTACAGCGGCCTGCCGCAGTGGAGCAGCTCAAGAAATTGGGCGCTGATCTGGGAGTGGCGGTCTTTGCGATCGATGGAGAGAAAAATCCATTGAAGGTGGCGAAGGGAGCGCAGCAAAAAGCAGCCGAAGAGGGCTTCGATGTATTGATCGTCGACACGGCCGGAAGACTCCATCTCGATGAGGAGCTGATGCAAGAGCTCTCTGAGATGAGAAAAGCATTGGATCCGCGCGAAGTATTGTTTGTTGCGAACGCGACGACGGGACAAGACGCGGTCCGGATCGCAGCGGAATTTGAAAAAAGAGTTCAAATTACGGGGACGATCCTCACCATGCTCGATGGAAATGCGCGCGCAGGAGCGGCGATTTCGATTCGGGAAGTGACCCAGAAGCCGCTGAAGTTTGAAGGGGTGGGGGAGCGAACGGCTGATTTACAGGTTTTTAATCCACGCTCGATGGCCGATCGCATTCTCGGCATGGGCGATGTGATCAACCTGGTGAAGAAGGCGCAGGAAAATTTCGATGCGGCGGAGAGCCAAGAGCTAGAGAAAAAACTAAAGAAAGCGACCTTCACCTATGAGGACTATCTCAAGCAGATGGGAATGGTGAAGAAGATGGGCTCTTTTAAGAGTCTGATGAAGATGATCCCCGGCCTTGGATCGCTCGGAGAGATGGAATTTTCCGACAAGGAATTTACGCGGATGGAAGCGATGATCCTTTCGATGACTCCCGATGAGCGGAGCGAGAAAGAAGAGCTCTCTATCAGCCGGCGCAAACGGATTTCGAAAGGAAGCGGCGTCGATGTGGAAGAGATCAACCGGATGGTGAAAGGATTTAAGCGCGTGAAACAGTTATTTAAAAATATGCCCGATATGAAGGCCCAAGCGAAAAAGATGGGCTTATCGGATTTGAGTGAACTTAAAAAACAATTCGAAGGTAAAAAATGGCATTAGTCATTCGTATGAGACAGCAAGGGGCAAACAGCCGGCAGAGATTTCGCCTAGTGGTGACCGATAAGCGCAATCCCCGCGATGGAAAATATATCGAGATGCTCGGTTGGTACAACCCGTTTGGAGCCAATGACAAGAACTACTTCATCGATGTGCCTCGCGTCCAATATTGGCTAGGCTTAGGCGCCCAGATTAGCGATCGAGTAAAATCGCTCGTGAAGAAAGTCGCTCCTGAAGTCGTGAAGGAATTGGTTGCGAAGAAAGTGGCAAAAGTAGTGAAGAAGCGGGAGAATCGCAAGAAGAGCAAATGATAGTCGATCTCCTGTCGCTCTTCCCTGAATATTTCCGCGGGCCTTTCGACGTCAGTATGATGAAGAGGGCTCGGGAAAGTGGCCTCCTCGAAATCCGGCATACCGATATCCGCGATTTTGCTGAGAACAAGCACCGCCGAGTCGACGAGCGCCCTTTCGGAGGAGGACCTGGAATGGTTTTATGCCCAGGGCCGGTGGTGAAAGCCATCCGGAGCGTGAAGAAGCCCAATTCCCATGTGGTCTATTTGTCGCCGCAGGGGAAAGTGCTCACCGCCGCGAAATGCCAGGAGCTGGCCCAGAAGGAGCATTTGGTTCTTTTGTGTGGCCATTATGAAGGGATCGACGAGAGGGTTTTGCAGAGCGATATCGATGAGGAGATCAGTATTGGCGATTACGTCCTCACCAATGGATGCGCTGCAGCGATTGTCCTCGTCGACGCCGTGATGCGATTTATTCCGGGAGTGATTGGCCATCCCGATGCGGTGTGGGAAGATTCCTTTCAAGAAGGGATTTTTGATGCGCCCCACTATACAAGGCCCGAGGTGTTCGAAGGGATCGAAGTCCCTGCCGTGCTGCGAGAAGGACACCATGCAAAGATTGAAGCATGGCGAAAAGAGGAAGCAATTAAAAAAACACGCCGGGTACGACCCGATTTATTTATTGAAGGAGAAAAACCGTGAGCCGCTCACAAATTATCGAACAACTTGAAACAGATTATTTAAAGAAAAACGTCCCTGTGTTTAACATTGGGGATACCGTCCGCGTCAATACGCGAATCATTGAAGGGGAAAAAGAGCGCCTCCAAGCCTTTACAGGCACTGTGGTCGCCAAAAAAGGAACGGGACTCTCTGAAACCTTTACGATCTACCGCAACGCCTATGGCTCTAGCATGGACCGCGTTTTCTTGCTGCATAGCCCCCGCATCGCTGAAATTGAAGTGATTCGCCCCGGCAAAGTGCGCCGTGCGAAGCTCTACTATCTCCGCGGGCGTTCTGGCAAGGCAGCGAAAGTGCGCGAGCAATATGTAGCAGGTGAAGGCGCCGAGGCGGCCGAACCCCCAGTAGCAGCTCCCCCAGAAGCGTAATTGCGATTAATAATAAAATTTGCTATAATTGATAATTATGGCAAATAAAATTAATTCACGTTGCGAATCTTTAAAGGAAATTTTATATAGTTTAAAGCCCAACGATTTTACTGACAAGGCTTTATTGTTAACTACGGCTGCCCTAACCGCCCTTTTCGGCCCCGGGGTAGCCGCAGGGTCTGCGATTGTCTATATTGAGAGAAAATTCCTCGCCAAGCTCTTCCAGCCCGCTCCCGCGATCGCCATAAATGAACCCCCGCTCATAAAACCGGTTTTCACCGATGCTCCCCCGCCTGCTCTTTTTGCGCAGTCCCAGTCCCCAGAAGATGAGCCAGTCATTGTTGAGCCAGAACCAGAAAGTCCCGTCACGGTCGAACCATTAGAAATCGACAGCCCTGTCCCAGTTGAAGCAGCAGCGGTCGATCCAAAATGGACGCTGGTAAAAGATGAGTTTTCGGACGAAGAACCAAGCCGCCCCCCCACACCCGTTGAACCGGAAGAAAAAGAATGGGATGATTTTTCGGATCAGGCTTTTACTGCCCCAGACATTAGCGCGGAGGAACCTCCCCAGTTTTCAGAAGCAGAACTGCAAGGAGTTCCCACCGCCAAAGCAACTAAAATCATAGAAGGAACAACCCATTTAACGGGTGTGAATTTGAATCATGCCTCATTTACGATTGCGGCGGGGACATTGCATCCTCTTTTGCAGGGAAGTAAGGTGAAAGTTCCCTTCTTTATGGTTAAATCAAAGATTCCACAACTTGTAGATCATGGCATAGAAACGTGTTTACAGATGCACGCGAATTTTCCAGACGTTACCTCCAATATTTGGGACTATATCATTTTGAAAAACGAGTTGGCTGAAGGAAAACTTGAACTTCTGAAAAAGATCCAGATAGAACTTCCCTCCCAAAGAAAAGATAAAACACTTTGTCAAGCCCTTAAAAGGGCAGGCAATGAGTTCGCCGGGATTCTCCACACTGATCGGGCGATCTCTTTTGTCAAGACAAAGTCTCATCGAGTCATCGTCTTTAACGGGATTCCGAAAATGTTCCACTCCAAGCCCGCCTACATGGAATATAATTCGCTAGAATCATTTTGCGCAGCAGCCGCCCGCAGCTCTCTTCTCCTAGGCCAGCCTTGCTGCATCCTCTCTCTTTACACTTTAGGCAAATCCCCCGATGCCTAAGATTTTCCCGTCAGCCTCTTTTGCAGTCAGATAAGCGGAGCAGGCTTGCCTGACGTGTCCTAAACGATCGGAGAAATAAATTTGACCGCCGAATTTGATTGTCCCATTATCAGTAACAGCCATGGCGTAGGGAATGCCCTTGTCATCGGCAATTTTCATTTGCTCCTCTGGAGAAACTTTGGGATCTCCTGTATACAAATCTACATTTGCATGAAAGTTGCTCCTCAATAGGACGGCGAGTTCCAATGCCTTTGCTCTTGCGGTATCATTGGTTTGATCGTAAGCAATGAAAACATCGGCCGGTGTTTGTTTGTGCGATGAGGGATCTAGCAGCAATAGATTCAAGGAGCGGGTCAGGTGGAGGTGGCTTTCTAGATTATGGATTCCATAAGTGACGCGGTTAGATCCATGTCCGATGCGCATTTGGGTATTGGGCGGATAGACTTTAAAGAAGAATTCTTTGGCATCAGCAATTTTTGTCGGTATACTTCCTGGTGCAAAGATGAGGAATTTGGGGTCGACTCCCGAGGCGATGCAATCCTTTTCTATAGAGATCATGAATTGCAACGCTTTTTCGGCTTTAGAGGTAAGCGTAAATCCAGTGACGAAATTGGAAGCGCTGCCTCTGTATTGCAATGCATCGGAAAGGAGTTGGTCTAAAGCGGGGGAAGAAGACTTGAACTGGGAACGGGAGATTGCCCTATCTGCATCTTGGGGAATGCCAACGCTCTCGAACAATCCATTTGTCAGATCGGAATGGCTCATGACGACTGTACAATTTCGAATGCCCATTTTTTGTAAGACTTCCAGAGAACTCGCGATTGATTCCGCGCAAGCCATAGAAGTAGGAGATGTGGCGCTAAAAGAATGGCAGATCGCCGTTGTAGAGATATCGCCTGCTATTCCAACTGGATCGTTGAATAGGTAACATTTTAGAGGAAGGTTGAAGACGCCCCTGCCTACTACCACATGAGTGAATTCAAAGTCAGTCTCCCTTGGACCCAGAATAATGGGGGTGAAAGAGTAACGTTCAAAGACACTCGAAACGGCATTTTTCAGTTCTTTTTCTTTCAGATCGGTAATAAGTCTCATTGTGGGAAGTATTGGAGATTGCGCGACTGCCGTTGCGGGGGCTGCCATTTTGTCACTCCTGTTTGGAATTGGAGCGGTGAATCTTAAATCCAAGAGGGCTTTTGTTGCAATCGGTTCTTGCGCAAATTGGAATCGATGCCGTAGATTCTCCTGAATGAGAGAAAATTTTTCGGCAGTAGAACTCATTCGGCTCGGTGCAATGTCAGTTTGTGAAATGCGGCTGAAAGCGGAAGGATTTATCCGCATCGCTGGCATTGATGAAGCAGGGCGCGGCCCATTAGCTGGCCCGGTAGTCGCCGCTGCGTGCATTTTGCCTGAAGGAGTGCTTTTTGAACATCTCAACGATAGCAAACAGCTGCTTCCAGAAGAGAGGGAAGTTCTCTATGAAAAGATCACGCAATGTCCTGGACTGATCTATGGCATTGGAATCTCCGATGTCGCTACGATTGATCGAGTGAACATTCTGCAGGCTACCTTTCTCGCCATGAAAAAAGCGGTGAAGGTTCTGGCGATGCAGCCCGACTATCTCCTCATCGATGGGAATCAAACTCCTAAATTCAAGATTCCTACGGAGGCGATTGTGGAAGGGGATGGCCGCTCGATTTCCATTGCCGCGGCATCGATCTTGGCAAAAGTAACCCGCGATCGGATCATGAGAGATCTGGATCGCAAATGGCCTGACTATGGCTTTAAGCAGCATAAAGGCTACGCCACGCCCCAGCATCTGGAGGCAATTGAAAAGTTTGGTCCTTGCGCAATCCATCGCAGATCATTCGACCCCGTGAAAACAATGCTTACAACCGTTGACTTTCTTTCACAGCTTCCCTAAAATGAACTAGAAACGTGAATTCCCTATGCTCACCAGTATGACCGGGTTTGGCCGGTCAGCCTTCGATGCTCCTTTTGGCCGCCTGGGCGTTGAAATCCAATCGGTGAATCGCAAATACCTAGAAATCTTTATCTCCTTGCCCAAGGAATTTAGCCGCTTTGAACCCGAAGTGCGCAAGTGGGTTCAAGAGGCTGCTGTTCGCGGCCAAGTTTCCGTCAAAGTTCATTTCACTCCCAATGCCAATGCGATTAAAGAATTATTGCCCGATGTAGAAGTGTTGAAGGGGCTGAAGTGGGGGTGGGAGAAGGTTGCGCAACAGTTGGGCTATGATCCGAAGTCGATCGATCTGCCGTTTTTAATGGAGAGGATGCCCGAGCAGACGAAGCAGGAAGGGGCGAGGGATGAGGATTTGCCCGTTTTGCACCGGTGTATCGATGAGGCGCTGCAGGGCTTTCTCCAAATGAAAAAAACGGAGGGGAAGGCGCTGGCCAAAGATTTGGCGGCGCGGCTGGAGGGGTTGAAAAAGCTCTTGGATGAGATTGAAGCGCTTTCACCTGATGCTACGAAGCGGATGAGGGAAAAGCTGCTGGAGAAAATGGCAGAGGTGCTGAAAGGGGGGCCTGAGTTGGAAGAGCGGCTGCTCCGCGAAGTGGCTCTGTTTGCTGAGCGAGTCGATATTTCAGAAGAGATCACGCGGCTTCGCTCCCATTTCGTTCAATTTAAAGAGCTGTTATCTCCAAAAGCGGGGGCGATCGGGCGAAAGATGGATTTCTTGGTGCAAGAAATGGCGCGCGAGATCAACACCATTGGCTCAAAATCAGCTGAATCGAAAATTTCCCACTTGGTTGTGGAAATGAAGAGCGAACTAGAAAAAATGAGGGAGCAGATACAAAATATAGAATGAAAGAGAAGAAAGGATTGCTTTTTGTCATCAGCGCTCCAGCAGGGACTGGGAAAACGACTCTTGTGCGGATGCTTTGCAAGGAGTTTCCCTCTGTCGTGGAAAGTGTCTCTTTCACGACCCGAAAACCTCGTCCCAATGAGGTGAATGGGCGCGATTACCACTTCATCGACACGGCCCAATTTGAAAGAAAGATTGGCGAGGGGGAGTTTCTAGAACACGCCCAGGTGTTTGGGAATCACTATGGCACTTCCCGTAAATTCGTCGAATCGGAGCAAAGACAAGGGAAGCATGTGGTTCTCGTCATCGATACCCAGGGCGCCCTCCAATTGATGGGGAAAATCGACGCTATCTTTATTTTCATTAGCCCGCCAAGTCTTAAAGAACTGAGATCCAGGCTGTTAAGTAGAAAATCAGAGACGGAAGAATCATTGGAAAGGCGTCTTTCCTGGGCGGAAAAGGAGATGACCTTGGCGAAAAAATACAATTATCACATCGTCAACGACGATTTAAAAACGGCCTACGATGTTTTACGCTCTATTCTCATCGCGGAAGAGCACAAAAACCGTTGAGTAAAACTCTTATTTGCTTCATTCTATTGGCAGACAAGGATACCTATGATCAATGACTCTTTAACTACCGAAACGTTGAGAAAGAAATTCAAGAATAATTTCGATCTATGCAATTTCTCCATCAACATCGCCCGCAACATCATCCTCGGGGGGACGCAAGCCACTCTGGGTGAGATTCTAGAAATCATCGAAGAGCGCGCAGACGAATACAATCAGGATAAGTGACTCAGAAAATACTCATTACATCAGCCCTTCCCTATGCCAATGGGCCGCTTCATTTTGGCCACATCGCCGGCGCCTATTTGCCGGGCGATTGCTATGCCCGTTTCGAAAGGCTAAAGGGGAATGAGGTTCTCTACATCTGCGGCTCCGATGAACATGGCGTAGCCATTACCCTCAGCGCCGAGATGGCGCACCGCACACCCAAAGAACATGTCGATATTTACCATGCGATGAATCAAGCTCTATTCAAACAGCTTGACTTTTCGTTTGACCACTACAGCCGCACCACTTGGCCGGGACATGTTTCTACGACGCAAGAATTTTATTACGCCCTCGATAAAAAGGGATTCATAGAGGAGAGAACGGAAAATCATCTCTATTCAGAGCCAGAAAAGCGTTTTTTAGCCGACCGCTATGTGGTGGGGAAATGTCCCAAGTGCGGCTATGAAGAGGCGCGGGGCGATGAATGTCAAAAGTGCGCCAGCTCGTATGAGGCCACCGATCTAAAAAATCCCCGTTCCAAATTGACCGGCGCGCCACTCGTTTTGCGCCCCAGCACCCACCTCTATTTGCGCTTTGATCTCTTTAAAGAGAAACTCGCTGCCTGGATCAAAGAAAAGCCTTGGAAAGAAAATGTCGTCAACTTTGCGATGCATTACATCAATGATTTAAAGCCGCGCGCCATCACCCGCGATTCAGATTGGGGCATTCCGGTGCCTGGACGGCCTGGCAAGGTCTTTTATGTCTGGTTTGATGCGCCAATTGGCTACATTTCGGCGACAAAAGAGTGGGCGCAAAAAATCGGCAAGCCGCATCGTTGGGAAGATTATTGGCTCGATGCAAAAACGAAGCTCGTCCAATTCATTGGGAAAGACAACATTCCCTTTCACGCCGTCTTTTTCCCTGCGATGTTAATGGGGCAAGATCTTCCCTATAAACTTCCCGATGAAATCCCCGCAAATGAGTTTTTTCTTTTGGAAGGAAGACAATTTTCCAAGTCCGAAGGCTGGACTATCGATCTAAAAGAGTTCTTCACTAAGTACACTCCTGATCAGGCCCGCTACGCGATTGCCGCCAACGCCCCTGAAACAGCCGATTCAGAGTTTAGCTGGAAAGATTTTCAGATGCGCTGCAATGCGGAGCTTTTGGCCAAGTTTGGGAATTTCGTCAACCGCGTCCTTGTCTTTGCTAAACAGCATTGCCATTCAAAAATCCCTCCAAAAGGGGAGCTCCAACACGTAGACCAAGAATTTCTCCAAAAAATGGGATTTTTGGTTCAAGAAGCAGAAGTTGCCTACTCCTCATTTCACTTGCGCAAAGCATGCCAGTTTCTCATGGAACTGGCCCAATTGGGGAATGGCTATTTCGATTCAAAGAAGCCTTGGATCTTAGCAAAAGATCCCCAGCACCGATCTGCCCTTGAAACAACGCTCCACTGCTGCATTGAGTGCATCAAAAATCTCGCTCTCGTCGCATCGCCTCTCATCCCTCATACCGCGCAGCTGATTTGGCAAATGCTCGGCAACACCTCAGAGCTAGCCAAGCAAAATTGGGACAAGGTTCGCCTCGAAGCAGTTCCCGCAGGCAAACAGCTCCCTGAGCCAACCATTCTTTTCCGCAGAGTAGAAGATACAGAGATTGAAGAACAAATCGCAAAACTAGGCAAAGCCGTAAAAAAAGAGGTTCCCATGTCTACCCAAACCTCCAAATCGACTCTCACTTACGATCAATTTGAGAAACTTGACCTGCGCATCGGTCAAGTCATCGAAGCGATCAGAGTCCCAAAATCGAAAAAGCTCCTCAAGCTCCTCGTCGATCTCGGGACAGAAAAACGGACCATTGTCTCAGGAATCGGGCATATCTACGAGCCGGAGCAAGTTCTCGGCAAGAAGCTCATCGTCGTCGCCAATCTCGCCCCCGCCACCCTCATGGGCATTGAAAGCCAAGGGATGATCCTCGCCGCCCACTTCGAAGCGCAACTCGAACTCCCAGAGATCCAACGGCTCCCTCCAGGCACCATTGTCAGTTAGACAAATCGCAATTGATGATGCGACTGACTCGGATGATAGGTCAGCGCCGTATCTTTCAAGGTTTTTTCTAGGCCGGTGTAGCGCTTTTGGACTTGATCGTTGTGAATGGCGATCGCAATGGCCTTTTTGGTTCCTACGAGGTAGACCTGCTTTTTCCCCCGCGTCACCGCTGTATAGAGAAGATTGCGGTGAAGAAGCTTGAAATGGGACGTATGGATGGGGATCACGACACAAGGACACTCGCTTCCCTGATATTTATGAATCGAAGTGGCATAGGCCAAGACCACTTCATCGAGGTCGGCAAAGCTGTACTCCACCTCTTTGCCGTCAAAGGCGATGAGCAGCGATTGATCAGAGCCATTGATCTCGACAATCCGCCCAATATCGCCGTTATAGACCTCTTTATCGTAATTATTTTTGATCTGCATCACTTTATCCGACGCATGGAAGCGATGTCCCCCTTTGAAAAGCGGTTTTTCGCTTGGATTTAGGAGCGCCTGCAGCGAATCGTTGAGCATCTCCGATCCAATCACCCCTTTTTTCATCGGCGAAAGAACCTGGATATCGTCGACTGGATGAAAATGCCACAGGTAGGGGAGTTCTTTGGCGACGAGCTGCAGGATCACTTCGCGGATCGCCTCGGGCGTCTCTGCTTCGATGTAGTGAAAATCGCTCCGCTCCGGCGTATTGATTTCAGGGAACTCCCCACGGTTAATCAAGTGGGCATTGGTGATGATTTTAGAGCCTTTTGCTTGGCGGAAAATCTCTGTCAGACGAGTGACGCCGATGAGCCCCGAGTTGATGATATCGCGAAGCACGGTTCCCGCGCCGACGCTGGGGAGCTGATCGATATCGCCCACAAACAAAACGCGGGCGCGGCTCGGAATGGCTCGAAGTAAATGGAATAGCAGCGGCGTATCGATCATGCTCGCCTCATCGACGATCAACAAATCGCAATTCAGGGGATTTTCCCGATTCTTCTTAAAACCGCCGCTCTTGAAATCCATCTCCAGCATCGCGTGGATCGTCAGCGCCTTTTTGCGAGTGATCTGCGTCAGCCGCTTTGCAGCGCGCCCCGTCGGCGCGGCCAGGCAAATGTCTTTCGTCAGCTTTCCGGAGATTTCAAGGATCGCATTGGTGATCGTGCTTTTTCCCGTGCCGGGGCCGCCCGTGATGATGTGCACCTTATCGCTCAAAGCCTTGATCACAGCTTCCCGCTGCTGCTCGGCGAAGCGGATGGCGAGCTGTCCCTGCACCCAATCGGCTGCCTTTTCTGCATCGATCGGCCGGATCGCCTGCAGGCTTTGCGCCAGCCGCAAAAGATCCCTGGCAATGCTCTGCTCATAGCCAAAGAAGGGATTGAGCCAGATCATCGTCTCTTGCTGCACCAGCGCCTTTCTTCCCACCATAGCGCCGATCTCCGCCTCAATCAACGAACTCTCTACCTCCAGCGCCTTTTGAGCGATCGGCAAGAAATCGACAATCGGGAAACAAGTATGTCCCTCTCCAGCCAACTCCCATAAAACAAATTCAATCCCCGCGGCGATGCGCTCTGGCGAATGGAGGGCAAATCCCAGCTTCTGTGCAATTAAATCGGCGATCTTAAACCCAATGCCAAAGACATCTTTGGCCAGCTTGTAGGGGTTTTCCTTGACCTTTTCGATGCTCTCATCGCCATACGCCTTAAAAATCCTTTGCGCATAGCCTGGGCTTGCCCCATGCGCCCTTAAAAAAATCATCACATCGCGGATGGCGCGCTGTTCATTCCAGCATTCAATGAGTTTCTCAAGTTTCTTTTCCCCCAGGCCGGCGATCTCCAGCAGCTGTTCAGGCGCCTCATCGATCACCTTCAGCGTATCCATGCCAAAGCGATCGACGATCTTCTTCGCATACACCGGACCGATTCCCTTTACCAGCCCCGACTCAAGATATTTTTGAATGCCCATCAGATCGGCTGGCGCATCGACCGTCACTTCCCCCACCTCAAACTGCCGTCCATGCGACGGATGATTTTTCCATTCCCCCTTGCAACTCACCGTTTCGCCGGGCTGCAGCCCACCCATTGACCCCACAATGACAGTGAAATCTTTTTTATGCGGCTCTTTCATCCGGGCCACGGTAAAACCGTTTTCCGTCGTATAAACAATGGCCTCTACATAACCCGTAATTTCATCCATAAGAATTTTGAAATCGTATCAGGTATCCCCTTCATCCTCAAGGGGAAATTCGCTTGCGCAAAAACCCATTTACCACTTAAGATAATTCTTCATTTCTATTCCGGGTTAGCTCAGTGGTAGAGCAGTGGACTGTTAATCCATTGGTCGTTTGTTCGAATCAAACACCCGGAGATTATTTTAAGCCAGGCGCAAGTTGAGTCCTAAAGCAATCACCAGAGAAACGAGAGTATGCCATTTAGGGTTGCCTGTTTCAGAAAGGGTTTTGTAGAGGCTTTCTCTCCCCAGGCCGGTTTTTTTAGCGAGATTGCCGATGCCGCCCTGAGCCTCAGCAACATTGCGGAGAGCCGCGATGAAGAGATGTTGTGATTCGACATCGCCTTTCAGACTCTCTTCGAGAGCGGCATTGAGATAGGCTACTGCCTCGTCGTGGTCTTTGAGTTGTTCTATTAAAAACTCGTGATATTTTCTACTTCTTGCCATGGTTTTTGCCTCTTTCCTGAAAGTCTTTGAAATACTCCTTTGCTTTCGCAATGTCCTTCTCTTGCGAGCCTTTGTCGCCGCCACAGAGTAGGAGGATGAGTTTGGTGCCGATTTTGCCATAGTAGATTCTGATTCCGGGTCCATAGTGGATCCTCAGTTCACATACACCATCCTGCAAAGTTTTGCAATCTCCGAAATTCCCCATCTTCAAACGATCGATACGAGTCAAAATCTTCGCCCGGGTATGCACTTCTCGCAAGTCCTTAAGCCATTCCTCAAAAGGACGTTTTCCCGTAGTCGTCTCGTAGATTTCAATATCTATCTCGATCATGGCCTCCATTGTATCCTAATGGATACGTATAAGTCAATTCGTTTGTTCGAATCAAACACCCGGAGATTCTTAAAAATTCCTCTTAAATACCTCTGGACAGGCGAACAATTCAAACCAAGAGTCACGCGTGTCCAATCTTCATTTCCTTTACGTTCTTCATTATTCAAAGTTTTTTTCTGACTTACTATAAATTAATGCGAATGAGAAAATATCGTTATAAATTTTGATAAATTTGAGGGCTATGCAAAATCTAGGGGGTGAGGTCAGTAGCAAGGAGAGAGAAACTAGACAAGTTAAATTTCTAGAAAATACATCTTATTATATTGAACACTACCTTAAACCAAGTCGAAAATGGAATAAAGAAGTTTCTGCGAAACAGAGGATCGATTTGGTAAGATACGCGGATGTGAATTGGACGGCTGTATTGGATCACATCAAAGGCATGAATTATCAAGATTTTTTAGCAACGCCCTATTGGAAAACTATAGCTGCGCACACCAGGTATAAAGCTGGGTATCGATGCCAGCTCTGTAACAGTGGTGCCTATTTAACCACCCACCATAGGAATTATGACATCCATGGACGGGAGCATGCCCATATGAATGAATTGATAGTGCTTTGCAATAATTGCCATCAGAAGTTTCATGGCATTGAAGAAAAAATCGCCCAACCACGATCAGGTA
>DATIHQ010000066.1:0-10486 GCA_035480535.1 Chlamydiales bacterium | reverse complement strand
GATCCCCGCCCTTTTCTCCAAAGATCCCGCCATCACTTCCCGCGTCAAGCAAGATGGCTTCAACACGGCCGAGAAATTCCGCAACCTGCCTCCCCTCCAGTCCCACGTCCCACCGACGGCCGGCAAGATCATTCTTATTTCTAGTTCAATGGACAGAACGGTTCCCAAAGACTCAGTCGACAAGATCTGTCAAGCGGTCGATGGCCACACCCCAATCACCAAAATCGTCCGCCAGAGCATGAGGAAAGATAACAGAAACGACCACACCTTCCCGCCCTACGAAGATCCAGCCGTTTGGAGACAGCTAGTGGCAGTGATGACATAGGGGAAAAGAAAAATCTGAAATCTGAATTATGAAATCTGAAAACGTCGGGGCTCCGCCCCCGCACCCCCCAGTCGGGTGAAGCCCCCGCTGCCCCCAAGGTGCTTGAGGTTTTTTTAGAAAGATGAGTTTGTGTCCGCAGGGGTGGATACAACTTGTTTTTCATAAACAGGAGTGAAATTACTTTGGGGGCAGCGGGGGCTTCACCCGACTGGGGGTGCGGGGGGCAACGCCCCCGACGTTTTCAGATTTCATAATTCAGATTTCAGATTTCCCTTTGGGCTTTCCAAAGCAGATCTTTTGAGAAAAGGAGGTTGAGCGCTTTGGGGGCGAGGCGGGTGACGGAAAGGAAGGGGAGGATCTTCCCCTTGATCGGGATGATTTCTGTGGAGGAAAAGTGGGGGAGGAGCGTTTGCTGCAGCTTTTCATGGGAAAACATCCGGACGTGAGTGGCATCCTTTTCAAATTCATTGCCAAAGAGAAACTTCAGCCGGTTGCGCATGCGAAAGGCATTGGGAACTGAGCCGATAAAGAGCCCGCCTGGTTTTAGTGTTTTGGCAATGCGCTCTAGGAAGGGCTCGAGAAAAAAGAGATGCTCGAGAATCTCACACGCGACAATCACATCGAACGATTGGGGCTGAAATGGCCACTCTGCGTTTAAATCGAGCCAATGGGTCTGTATCCCCAACCTTTTTTGGATGATTTGTAATGCATTTTGATCGATATCGACGCCAACGACCTCATTTCCGCGAGCAAAACTTTGGGTTAGCATCCCATCGCGGCAGCCGAGATCCAAAACCCGCTTCCCCGTCCCTATCCATTTTTTTAAGTAAGGAACTCTTCCTCCATGACAAAAAAGATAGCCGTATCGGTTTCCCTTTTCATGGTGCTTCCGATACACTTCTTCCAACGCGCTTTTTTGCATAAGGTTGAGAGGATACTAGATTCTTGAAAAAAGAAAAAGGGCGTAGTCTTTAAAGAACTACGCCCTCGTGTAGAATAGGCTCCCCTAGCTTAGCTATGGTCTGCTGGGAGCGGGATTGAAGTCAGTTTTCGGAAATCAGTTACAACTGACAGAGCCACTCTTGGATTTGACTTGATGAAGTCGCTGAGGAACACCTCAGCCCAAGATCTCATTTCGCCAAAGGTTGAGCCGTTGCCATCTTGTCCCATTGCTTTGAGCTTGACTCCGAGTTCTTTCAAGAGCAAGACGCCATCTTGTAAGGGCTCGACTTCATTTGCATAGGTAGACGCAATGTAAGTTTGGAGCACTTCATTGCTGTTTTTCAACTTCGCGTTTTCGCGAACCATGCGGCTGTTTTCCGCTTCTTTCGCTTTACGCTCTGACTCATAACGGTTGCCAGTAGAGCGATACTCAGAAGCCAAATTGTTGGATTCGCCGTTGCAAAGCTCTTCAACACAAGGATTTTTCGCATCGATCCCTGAGCCATCGGCATTTTTCAACCCATATTTCTTAATGAGCCACATCCAATCTTGTTGACGAGATGCAACTTCTGCGTGGGTGTAGTCGATTTCGACTTCTTCAGCGCGGCCTAGCCAATAGTCGCGATTTTTCTTGTCGTAGATCGCGTCGGCGTTGTTTTTCTTGATCTCGACTAAGTTCTTCTCGACGATCGCTTTGTTTTTCTCAATTCTTTCTTCCCAGAAATTGATTTTTCTCTGGTGCTTTTGAATGAGATTCACTTCCTCTTGAATCAGCAAGCTGACATCGCCGAGGAGTTTTTCGATCATATTGACAGAACCGATTAGTCGGTCAGAATTCAGCGGTAGAAAGGCTTGAGGGTCTAGAAGATGTACTTGAGGTACTTCACCGATGAAGTAGCTCTGTCCATCAATCGACTTTTCCAAGTCTTTCAGGTTATATGTTTTATCAGTTTTCTCTCCTTGAGCAGGGATCACTGCCATCGGATCGAACCGATCTTCTTGGTTGTTTTGGAACTCTTGCATTTCAGACATTTGGTTTTTTCCTCCATACTGCGCCCGGGCAAGGCGAACGTTTTTAGTTTCAATATTTATTGTAACAAATAATTATTTAATTACAATTATAACTACATAAAACTAAACTAACTCATTAATAGTTAGTAGTATTAATATAATTAAACAGAAAGAAGGCTTAAAGCTTTGACGATGAGAATGTAGAGTAAATAGAAACAGATCAAAATCGGGAGGACAAGGAGGGCTCCCAAGATTAAGTGTAAAGCAGTTAGGAGCTTTCGGACGAGGCGTCCGTTTTCATATTGGGCATCGCTCTTGATGAGGGTGACTTTCTCGCTTCCCGTATAAACGCGGGCATGGGCTTTGAGGAAATTCTCCGGCATTTCGGGGATGACCCGATAGACATGGACCTGATCCCCTTCTGGAAAGGATCCCAAGGTGGCCACTAGGTCGTTTTCCTGATAGAAGATGTTCACTTCGCTCTTATTTTCAAAGCCATTCCAATTCCAGGGATAGAGTCCCGCAGGGTTATAGGCATTGACTTGGGCGATTTTCTCTTGGTGGTGGCGCAGCACCTGCAGAGTCAATGCACCCCCTAAACTCATCCCAAACAATCGAACGCCCCCTTTTCCCTCTAGCCATTTACCTATCTCTTTTCTCCCCGTAAGATAAGGGGCATGCCCTACAGACATCCCCGGCGTAAAGTCAGAAAAGAGCGTCGCGATGAACCCTTCTCCTGCGGGAAAGGTCGTCCCCAAGAAAGAGAGAAGTGGCGGCCCGTCGGCAGAAGTAAGCCCTAAAGCTGAAATGGGCGAGGAGAACCATCGCGGGGTGAGTTCAAGTTTCTGATCTACTTTATAAGAAACGACTTTCCAAGCCCCATCGACCTTCTGCGGAATGAGAAATTCTTCGCCAACACCTGGATAAAAGAAAGGAAGCAGAGCGACGATATTGCCAACAAAGGCCTGAAACACCCCTTCTTCAGCCGTCCCCGCTTGGGGCAGCTGCGCCGCGCACGATTGCAACACAACTCGTATTTCATCGCGGACCTCTTTTAAAAGCTCCGGATCCCCTTTCAGCAAGATCCCCCTGATCATTTTCCCATTGACCCACTCAGAAGAGGCCTTTCCTCTCCCTAAAAGATACTGGACGATCTCATGAATCCTCTCATCCGCCCCCGTCCCCTCAACTTCAATACCTTTTCCCGAATAAATCAATGTCTCCCTCAGAGCTGCTTCAATCCGATCAAAAACATCCACAGTTAAAGGGCCGTCCCAATTCAATCTTCCCGCATCTTTCGCCTGATCCCAGATCTTTTGGAAGACTCTTCGGTTGTCGATCCCCAGTTTTTCTCGGAAAATTTCCCGAATGTCCCCGACAAACTCCTGCCCGCGGGCCCAATCCCGCTTCGTCAAAGGCCTTCCCCCGTTCCACTCGGCGATCCATTGCGGAACGCGGGCTAATTTCTTCAATTCCCTTAAAATCTCTGGAGCCAACTCAAAAAAGCGGGAAGTCCCTCTTTCCGGAATAATCTCCACCCCTCTTTGCCCAAGGGTAAAATTAAATTTTGCCTCGGCTCCCAACCCATCAAAAAAAGATTGAATCTCTCTATTTTTCAACAAATAGGTTGATAGAAACGACTCAGCGCGCTTTCTATGGATCTGATCCATCGAAACGCCGCTTAATGTATCTAGTTGTATAGAATATGAGCCCATAATTAGAGAAATATTATAACTCAAATCCTTGTTATATAGATACATAAAAACAATTTTAGACCGTTGACGCTATTGCCCCCACTGGTTTATAATCTTCGGGCACTATGAGCGCGCCATCGAGTAGATCAACTGACAAGCCTCCAATTTATAATATCGTATTTGATATCGATGGCGTTCTTTGCGCTAAGAATGCCGATCCTGCAAATGCCTTATTATTCCTTCGTAAGGGACAAATCCTCACAGCCTTAAAAACTCACTACATTTTTCCTGGTGTAATCGAACTACTCACGCGCCTCTATCGAACAGAAAACGTCCGCGTTTCCTTTTTCAGCAGCGGGATCAGGCAGAGAAATGAGCTTCTGATCCCTCAGCTTCTTCAAAAGGCTCTTCCAGAAACCCATGAAAGGATCAGATTCGAGACCACTATCCTCTCCAGGGAGGATCTAACGGAACTGAGCCGCGAAAAGTCCTATCCAAAATCTCCTTTTTCTTTAGGAAATAAGCAGAAAGACATAGAAAAGGTTCTCCGCCCTGGCGAGTTGCTTGAAAACACTCTTCTCATCGAGGATGATTCTTCTTATGCCATGCCAGAACAATATAAAAACCTTCTTCACGTTCCAGAAACAGAATCAGACCATTTCTTTGAAGAAGACCCTGATGAAGACTTCTACCCCCAGGCTAACCGGATTTACTACCTGGCTGGGATTCTCTTTACTGCTTTGGAACAAGCGCGCCGAGACAATCTCCCTCTTGCCGCTTCTCTCTACTCCATTCAATTTTCAAATGATAAGCCCATCCGTTGGGAGCTTCAAAAAAATGATCATTTTTATAAAATTGGGTTGAGCAAGCTGCAAGAGATCGATCCCTCTTTGCAATTTCATAGTCCTCATCTTTGCAAAACTTTATCTCCTGCAACCGAGTCTGAAAAACAATTCCTCGATCAAGCCATTGAGAATCAAGACTCTGACGGCTGCATCGTGATGTAGCCTTAAGAATGATGGCGGAGTTTGCTGTGGCGGATGCCGTAGCAAAAGTAGACGATGAGGCCCAAGGCAAACCAGAGAATGAGCTGCACCCAGGTGATGAGGGGGAAGAAAAGCATTTGGGAGAGGCAAACTAAGATTCCAAGAGCTGGGACAAAGGGCACCCATGCCACCCGGAAGGGGCGGTGAAACTCGGGGTGAGTGCGGCGGAGAATCCAAACTCCGAGACAGACGATGGCAAAGATAAAAAGAGTCATCATCGAAACGAATTGACCCAGAATATCCACTGAAAAGATCCCTGCGAGAAAGATCGCGATCAGACTGGTGATCACTGAAGAGAAAATGGGTGTTCTGAGGCGAGAGTGGATTTTGGAGAATTTGTGGGGCAGTAGGCCATCTTTGCTAATCGCAAGGAACACTCGGGTTTGCCCTAAAAGCTGCACGAGAACGACAGAGGCAAGGCCGGCCAAGATGGCGAATTTCACGAGAGAGGCGACCCAGAAAAAGCTGGGGCCCATCGCATTGAGCGCGACAGCCATTGGATCGGGTACATTGAGGAGTTTGTAAGAGACAACTCCAGTGAGGACAAGCGCGACGACAATATAGGCGAATGTGCAAATTCCTAACGATCCAAGAATTCCTTTGGGAAGATCTTTCTGCGGATTTTTTGCATCTTGAGCCAGCGTTGCCACCGTATCGAAGCCCACATAGGCAAAAAAGACTAGCCCCGAGGCGCGTAAAACCCCGCTCCAACCAAATTCGCCGAAGTGACCTGTATTTTCAGGAATGAAGGGACTCCAATTGCTTCCATTGACAAACATAAATCCCAGCAGGACAAAAATAAAGACTGTGCTGAGTTTGATCACGACCATTGCATTGGTAAAATAGGCCGCTGCTTTGATTCCAATGGAGATGAGACAGCCCACGCAAACGATGAGAAAAATGGCTGGAACGTTGATCAGCGCTCCTGTGAATTCCCACCCTTTATCTACGCTGTAGGCAATCGGCGCGCTTGTGAGCGCACTAGGAAAAACAATCCCCCAATCTTTTAAAAAGCTCACTAGATAGCCGGACCAACCCACTGCTACCGTCGATGCCGAAACGAGATATTGGGCCGTCACCGACCAACCGACGATCCATGCGGGAAACTCTCCTAAAGCGACGTAAGAATAGGAATAAGATCCCCCCGCTACGGGAATCAATGAGGCTAATTCTGCAAAGCAAAGTCCTGCCAAGAGGCAGATAATGAAGGCGATAATAAAAGAGATCACAACGCCAGGCCCTGCATAAAGGGCTGCGGCTTTACCGGTAATGACGAAAATCCCCGCGCCAATGATCGCCCCGATTCCGATCACAGTCAATTGCACCGACCCAAGATGGCGCTTCAAGCCGTGGTGTTCTTCATCGATCTCGACGAAGTCGGCCTTCATCGGCTTTCGCATAAACAATCGCTTGGGCATGAGAGATCCTCTATCTACTTAGACCCCTACATGGCATATTTAAAAATCAGTGGCAACAATTTTTACCGATCGAGTACCCTTTTTCCATGGCTTTTCCTCCCGAATTCAAACCAGCAAATCTTAGAGCTTTATCCCCTTACACTGGGCCTGACATCCATTGGGAAGAAGAACCAGAGCCGGTTGAAGCCAACCCAATTGGAAACCAATTTCCCTGGGTGGATTTAAATGGAGCTCTTCGGTCTTATGCGAGCAGGATCCACCATCTTTTGAAGGATAATTTTTATATATTGTCTCTCTATACAATTCTTCAACAAAGGATCAAGTACCCTGCGGAAGCACCGATAGATATAGCTCCAGAAAGAGAGCCTTTAGCAGAATTCAAAGGATGGCAGGCCCTAATCAAAACAATCAAATTTCACAGTCCAACCACCCGAAACCACCTTCCCCCGCTTGTCACTAGAGGAGATGCTCAATGACTCATACTCAACCCATTGTCATTAGTTACTTTACCCGCGCGACTCCCTATGAAAAGGATGCGGCCCAACTCAAAGCTTCTTGTGAGAAAGTGGGCGTCGAATATTCGATTGAAGGGATCGATTCCTTTGGCAAATGGCATGAGCATATCTGCTATAAGCCCACTTTCATCCACCAAAAGCTAAAAGAGCTCAAGCGCCCCCTCCTTTGGGTCGATGCGGATGGGGAACTCGTGCAAAAACCAATCCTCTTTTCCACTCTCGATTGCGACCTATCTCTTCGCTGCTTTGACCAACTCCCTCCCGATCATCCCTGCTATCTCCTCACCTCCACAGTCTATTTCAATTACAATCCCATCACTCTCTCCCTAACCCAATTGTGGGCCGAAGAGTGCCGCCGGGCTCTCCAAGAGACCCCTAATCTAGAAATCTCCGATCAGGTGACTCTGCAATCGGTTCTCGCCACAACTCCCCACCATTTTCATCCCCTTCCGCCCGGTTACGCCGCCCTCTTTGAGGAAAAGCTCCCTGCCGACCAACTCTTTATCGTCCAGCACCAAGCCTCCCGCCTCTACAAAAAGCTAATCAATCAAGAAGTTGCCTCTGCCCTCTTCGACACCCTTTCTCTCGAAGAGCTGCGCCAGCTCCGCCCAAAATTACTTTCTTAGGCTTTCTTTCACCAAACCCCGGAAATGGCGCGCATCTTTTTTGATGGCTCTTTCATCCAAGGTCAGAAGGGTTCGATTTTCCATCACCACGTCCCCATTGACAATCACCGTCTGCACATCTGAGGCGCTGGTCGCATAGATCAGGGTGGAATAGATATTATAGCAGGGCGTTTGATGGAATCCATCGAGATCCACAAGAGCGATATCTCCCTTTTTCCCCACCTCGATCGATCCAATTTCTTTTTCCATCCCCAAGGCCCGTGCACCCCCAATGGTCGCCATAGTAAATGCCTCTTCCGCATTGATCACTTTGGGATCTTTTGAGGCCACTTTATGAAGCTTGGCCGCCGTATCCATCTCCTCCCAAAGACTCAATGTATTATTCGAAGCGGCTCCATCCGTTCCAATTCCCACGGCGATATTGGCGAGTAAGATTTCGGGGATGGGGGCAATGCCAGAAGAGAGCTTCATGTTCGATTGGGGATTATGGATGACGCTCACCCCTTTCTCTTTTAAAATGGAGAGATCCCCCACTTTCGGGAATACGATATGTGCGGCGATGACTTGGGTATCGAAGAAACCGATTTGATTGAGATAGGCAATTGGAGAAATCCCCTTTTGCTGTTGGATTGTTTGAATTTCACGCTCCGTCTCAGAAATGTGGATCAGAATCGGCGTTCCAGTGCGTTTGGAAAATTCACTCACCCTTTTTAAATGCTCTTCAGAAAGAGTGTAGGGAGAATGAGGGGCAATGCCCGGCCGGATCAAAAAGTGATCTTTCCACTTCTTCACCATCCGCTCTGCTTTTTCCATTCCCTCATCGAACGTCGCGCTATCTGGGGTCGGAAAATCCAACACTCCCTGTCCAAAAATCCCCCGCATCCCCGCTCGAGCTGCCTCTTCAGCGACCGCATCTTCAAAGAAGTACATATCGGCTATCGTCGTCGTGCCTCCGCGAAACATCTCGGCCAGCCCCAAACGAGTTCCGGCGCGGACAAAGGCTTCATTTACATTCCTGGCCTCTGCCGGCAAAATGTAATTCATCAGCCAATCATTGAGATCCAAATCATCGGCAAGTCCACGAAATAAGGTCATCGGCAAATGGCCATGGCCATTGATTAGACCGGGAATAATCGCTTTCCCTTCCCCATCAATCACCCGTTTTGAAGAGTATTTCTTTTTGATCTCGGCTTTAGATCCAACGGCGACAATCATCCCTTCATGAATGGCCACGCCTCCGTCGTCTATGACACTCCGCGCCTCATTCATTGTCACAACGGTGCCGCCGAGGATCAAAAGATCGACAGTTTGTCCGCACCAACCACTGAATGCAAACAGAATCGCCAAGAGACAATATTTCATAAAGCCTTCTCCAAAATGAAGGCCTAAAAATTTATCTCTCTACTCACCAGAAGTCAAGGCTTTTTCGATTAGATCGATGAAGTAATTTTCATCTGCAAGGGCTTTCAATGTATCGACAGGAAAGAGAAGATTTTTCGCGATCAACTCTTCGAGAGACAGGACGCCTCTATGCACATCGTAGGGTGCAATTCCATTTCTTTCGGGACGCTCTTTATTCAAACGGGCCCCATCGTCGAAAAAGAGACTCAGCCGTTTGGAATCTTCAAAATCGATGGGAAAAGGCTTTCCATAGTTACTTTCTTCATTGTGCGCATACCAAGTGTCCCAATCATCTCTGATCGCTACATGGTGATCTGTTGTTTTTAGAAAATCGTAAAGAGTCTCTTTCTCTTGCGCGGGGCGGATATCTGTTAAAAATCCTTCGCCAAAATGCCCATTCAATTCAGCCGCAATCTCGGGAGCATCTGCCCCAAATGTGCGGAAAACCAACGTATAGGAAATCCCCCGCTCATTCAAATAATCCAAAAGTTTGTAGAAAGAAGGGAAAATCATCCCCTCTTGTTGATTCAACTTAGAGAGCGCGTGATCGAATTTTCTTTGAAGGGCTGGATACAAAGGATGATCTTGCTCCTGCATCACATCGAGGAACCGGCAGATTTCTTCTTTTTGCTTGTTCTTGATTTCCTTTGAAAGCGTTGGGTTAGGGAAAAGATGGTATTTTACATAGTGTGAATAGGAAATTGGATGGGTCAGTTGACTATCCCACAAATCTTCTGTTTGATCAGCCAAGGTATTGATGATGACATCGCGAGCCGATTTCTGCTGCACTTGATCGCAGGCGATCAGCGTACGGTTGATATCGAAATGAAGAATCAAATGACGCGTTTCTTGGGAAAGTTCACCCGAACCATCTGCTGAGGGAACGATCCAATCAATCTCATTTACTTGCTGGCTTAACGCTTCTGCATTCGAATGATAATATGAATGAGGAGTAATATTCGAAATTAACATAAAACCTTTATTTAATTACGATTAATTATATTACAATCAAATATTATTCACAACAAGTCAGAATTTCTTTAATAGAAGCGTTTTTAAATTTTTCCTTGTTTGCTCAGCTTTTTCTCTAACTTCTTTGCTTTCTTCTCTTTAGGAGTCAGCATTGGCTTCTTTTTCTCTTCTTTCCGGTGCTTGACGACTTCTTTAGTCATAAAAATACCCCCTGTTTGATTAGATCCCAGAATAACAGATCCACCCACAAATAGCGAATTAGAATTAACCCTTTTCCACACTTCCCACTTGAGAAAGCTTGGCCCTCTTCTTTAACGCCTTTCCATCCTGACTTTTAATACGTCGTTCTAATTTTTTGACGTCCTCCGCCGGGGGCAACTCTTCCGGATAAACATTTACTTCGGATGCGTGCAAATCCCAGATCATCGACTCCATGTTCATAAAGAATGGAGGACAATTCTTTTTCTGCCTGGGTCAGTTTTTTCCGGGCATTCAATCGCTCAACTATCTTCAGCCGCTCTTCCAACAGCTCTTGT
>DATIHQ010000065.1:0-33086 GCA_035480535.1 Chlamydiales bacterium | reverse complement strand
TGACTCCATTTTGAAGGGTTGTATTCCCAAGGCTCTGGAATCGCGGACATGTCGAAGAAATCTCTTTCCATATTCACTATACCTAGCACCCTCAACCCAGTTTGTCAATTCTTGCTGAAAATGAAGGGCTGCGATAGGGTCGGGTTATATGGAGCCAAAGCATCCCTGGAAAGCGCGTCTGATCATCTGCGTCGTCATGCTCGTTTTAGCCTTTATCGGACTGCTCTATGCAAATATTTCAGCGAATGGCGGGTGGGATTACTGGAAATGGATTGTCCCGGTCTATGCGATTTTGGCTCTATGGCTTAGTTGGTATTTGCGCAGACACAAACACTCCTTAAGCCCGGTGACCCTGTGGCATGAAGTGCTCCACTGGCTTGCCTTGGTTGGCTCTGCCTATCTCATCTCCCGCTTCCTTCACCTGGGAATTTTAAGCCGATTCCTCGCAGGCCTTGCCGTACTCACTGTGATTGCCCAAGCCGTATTCATTGCGGGGATCTATATCGAGTCCTCCTTTATTTTCATTGGCCTTGTCTTAGGTGTCTTTGCCTGGTTAGTTGCTATGACCATCGAATATCTCTACCTCTATATCGCCATTCCCGTTTTAGTTCTCGGGATAGGTCTTGTCGCCTGGCATATTTGGAAGGGGCATAAAAAATCAAAAACGGCGAAGGATGATTGACATTCCTCTTGAGAAATTCGAAGAAGCCAAACAGTTTCTCAAGAAACGAAGGCTCCATACGCCGTTGGTCTTTTTAGATTCCAACATCCACGCCGCTT
This sequence comes from Chlamydiales bacterium, assembly GCA_035480535.1. GTDB lineage: Bacteria > Chlamydiota > Chlamydiia > Chlamydiales > SM23-39 > DATIHQ01. The sequence continues at coordinate 32,306 of DATIHQ010000065.1, read as the reverse complement.
TGGGCAATTCGATCTACCTCAAGGCGGAATGTCTTCAACCCAGCGGCTCCTTTAAAATTCGGGGAGCCACCTATTGCCTTTCGCTTCTTTCCCCCAAGCAAAAAGAAATGGGGATCATCGCCTACTCCACCGGCAATCATTCTCAAGCAGTTGCACTCGCCGCCCGCTCTTTCGGCATCAAAGCGACCATTGTGATGTCCCCCGAGGCCCTTCCCTTTAAAGTGGAGGCGACTAAAAGTTATGGCGCCCATGTCATCATGACAAGCCCGCAAGAAAGAAAAAAACTCGCTGAAGAACTCGCTCATAAACATGGCTATTATTTAATTCCCCCCTTCGATCATCCAGACATCATCGCAGGACAAGGAACCATCGGCCTTGAAATCCTCGATGAAATCGAGCCTGCCGCTGTCTTCGTTCCCATCGGAGGAGGAGGGCTTATTTCAGGAATTGCCATGGCGATTAAAAAGATGAAGTCTTTTGTAAAGATCATTGGCGTTGAAGCCGATCTCGAAGATGACGCCTTTCGCACCTTTCAGTCGGGCAAACTAATCTCTATGCCTGGCCCCAGCTCCAGCATTGCCGACGCCATTAAAATCCCGTCCCTTGGCGAAATCACCTATCCCATCGTAAAGAGATATGTCGATGACATCACAACTGTGAATGAGCAGCAAATCATCGACGCCACTCTCATGACCCTAGAAAGGGGGCATCTTCTGGTCGAGCCCTCAGGCGCCCTCGCCCTCGCTGCGGCGCTCGTCTATAAAAAACAGATCGATCCCAAAAAACCCATCATCTGCCTCGCCAGCGGCGGCAACGTCCTCTTGCCCACCATCTGCAATCTTAAAATCTAATGAACTAACTTCTCTTTCTTGGCCTGCAGTTTATCGATTTCTTCTTGCACCTTGGCCGCTTTCATCCGATTTTCTTCAGCTAATTGCCAATGCCTTCTCGTCTCCAAATAGGCGCGGTCGTCGAACTGCAGATATTCGGCCTGGCTTTCATGCCGCAAAGCCCTCGCTTCAAACCCCCGCTTCATATCTTCCAATTCGGCAATCCGCCGATCCAGTTCTTCCACCTGCGCTGTGACTCTCGGATTTTCCCCCGTAAAGGCGCAATAGCCCCATAGAACAAAGAAGAAGGATAACGTTAAAATAAAGATGCGTTTCAGCCCCATACAGTCACCCGAGTCATTTTTTTTAGCTATATAGGAAAGGCCATTTAAAAGGGGGCCAAGTTTTCTATTTTACTCAACTAGGCATTTAGGATATCTTTTCTTCAAACTATGTCTTTTTATCGCTTCATTGTTCTACTCATGCTCTGTTTCCAAATCCATCTTGAAGCAATCCATCGCTCTATTTTTCAGCAGAAACCAACTCCGCAATGGATGGGGGAACAGATTGAACATGATTTAGCTCCTTTCACAAATGAGCTAAGCAGAAAATCCTTAGATCAGCTCTTTGCCTCTCATGGAGAAGCGCTCTATCTAGTCAGAGTCAGAGTTGTGCGAGGTAAGTTAACCTTTGAAACCAGCAATACCTCTAAGCAACTCAATTGGGTTTCTGATCTGATTATCCCGGGAATCCGAAAACTTCACCGCCTCGTCCATTTGCCAGATTTGGATTTTATCTTTACAGGACGAGATCTAATTGACAGAATGCCCTCTTTATCATCTGATATGTCCCTCTTACCTGTCTTCATTATGTCTAAATGCATCCATGACCAAGACTTGATTTTATTTCCAGATTGGTTTGCTCTCAATAATGGCTATGAACCGGCCAAATCTCAAATTCTAGAAGGGAATGAATTTTATCCTTGGGAATCCAAGGAGACTCTCTTATTTTTTCGAGGAGCTGACAGCGGGGTTTGGGATCGCTCAAATTGGCGGAATGCTCCAAGACCCAAATTGGTTTCTCTTTCTCTGCAATACCCCCATCTGATCAATGCAAAATTTTACACATTATTGGACTATGAGATTGACTCTACTATACGCGATACGATCCGAAGAGAAGGAATGATGGGAGAATATGTTCCTCTGAAAGATCATCCTCGCTATAAATATGTCATGGATATTGATGGACATTGTGCAGCAGCCCCACGGCTGCCATTGTTGCTCCATTCAAATTCAGTGCTTTTCAAGAATATGACAAACTCCAGACTCTGGTTCTATCCTCCTTTAAAGCCCTATGTTCATTTCATCCCCGTAGCAGAAGATCTATCCGATCTTCTCACTCAACTAAAGTGGGCAATCCATCACGATGAGGAATGTAAAAAAATCTCCCAAAATGCCCGCGCACTCGCGGAGGAAATCTTGTCTCTCGAATCGATCTATCTCTACCTTTACCGACTCCTATGCGAATATTCAAAAAAACAGCATGAATGGTATTAGATTTCAGATTTCTTTTAATTCGCTCTCATTTAGAATAGATTTAATATGAAAAACTGGTGTTTTTGTTTTCTTCTTCTGAGTAGCGCCCTCATTGGAAAAGAATTCCATTTAAAAGAACGGGTGGAGGGGGCCAAGGCCGGCGATTATGTGGTGACCGAAGCCAATAAAATGATTACTTTATTGGCCATCCGCTCCATCACGCCCCATTCTGTCGTCCTGGAGGAGATCAGCGCGCCTGCGGGGAACTTGAAAAAAACTCCCTGTTCCTGGTCTGAATGGGTCAAGGCTAAGGCTCCCGGCCATACTTCCTGGTCCATGATAGAAATTGATTTGAAAACAGGTCAACTCCTTGAATGCTATTCCTTCACCCGCGCCTCTTGGATTCAACTCTCAAGACAAGAAAGTTTATTTGCCACCCTGCTGCAGCTTCCTTTAAAACCCCTTGATCTCGACAAAAGACGGCGGATTGGCCCCCCTCCTACGCCGGGAGAAGAAGATCATAGGAAAGAATGGAATCCTCCCCTGGTTTATGAAGGGAAAAAAATGGACAATGCCCTCTTTGAAGTTTTTGAAACCGTTTGGCCTCAAGATGGAACTGAACTGGCCGGAAAATCGGTTTCCCTCTATTTCGACCAGGAGAAAAAATTTCCTTTGCCCTATTGGATCCAGATAGATACGGCTCATGCTGTGGCCAGCATGCGGACGATCGATGCGGGCAAAGGACTGAGCTCTCCCTATCGCTCCATTCCCCGCCGCGTGCCCCAATTCATCGGCACCCCGCAAAAAACAGAAACTGGACTTCGCCTCTCACTAAAAAGCCCAAAATATTATCGGGAATTTGAACTCTTTGCCATCGATATAACTACGAGGGAAAAACAAATCTATCCCATCATCCATTCACTGGTTCAAGGAGATGGAGAAACACTGAGCATCGAGATCGATCACGAAGAACTTAAACAAAATCTGGAACCCGACCATCGCTATACTTGGTTAATTGTCCCGTCAGGCCATAGCGAATTCTACACAGAATCCATTAAGCCTTTTGTATGGTCTGATTAAACAGGGGGCATCTCTAGCTCTGCTGCCGCTTCTTCCTCTGCAAATACCCGAAAAATTCTCCAGATTACCAGCGAACCCGCAACTCCAACTACAAGTCCAGCCGCAGCTCCAGCTCCTGCTTCTTTTCCCGTTCCTATTCCTATTTCCGATTTTGAGACAATCCCGATCAGGAATCCTATCCCAACTCCTAAAAGGGGAGGCAAACAATAAAAAAGTCTTCTTTTAAATCGGGCCAGGCATCCATTGGGCAGCTGCATAGGTGGCTGAGGGCGCGGGATGGGGGCGGGATTCACTTCTATGGAAAAAGTCGCGCCGCAGGTAGGACATTTCAGGGGATTCAAATTCCTTAAGCAGGTTAAACAGATTGGATGAATCCTAGAAGCAATATTGCCTACTTCATCGTGCGTACATTGATTATCATCATAGGGTTTGTAGCAACGAGAACATACCTCTGCTTCTCCCACCACATTTTGCAAAACTGGAGTGTGATAAATATGAACAGCCATATTTGAACCATATCAAATTTTTTACAATTTCTTAATCTTTTTTTTCCAAGTTGTGAACATTTCATAAAAGAGTTGATAGACAATCTTTTTTGCAAATTGACTGATTTCACTTAAGCTATTGATAATGACAGTTTTACGACTGTAAGGCCAGATTTTATTACTTTTCGCAGAGGGCAGAATTTCAATCTCTTAGCCATTTTGACCCCTAAGTTATGAACAAATTTTCCACAACCGTTTTTGGAGCTTGCATTTGCGAAAGATTTCTACTAATATTTTAGGAATATTTTATGGTCACTAAGAAAATCGCTGCGATCTACACTCTACGAAAATCCAAAAAGGTGTTGCGCCAGATACATCGGCTGTATCAGCGCAAAGAAAAGACATTGGATTTGCCCGCTAAAGAGCGGCTGCAGTCCCATTTGACAAGCTTGCAAACCGCTATCCTTAAAAAAGATCCCGATATCGCCCACCGAATTGCACAAACTCTTGAAGAAACATCCCGCAAGCTGATGCCCAAATCCTCTTGGGACAAAACCCGCGACTTTGTGGGGGCTATCCTCTTTGCCCTGTTGGTTGCCATCGTGATCCGGCAAATGTGGTTTGAATTCTATACAATTCCCACCGGCTCGATGCGCCCAACGTTGAAAGAAACCGATTATCTCGTGGTCTCGAAAACAGACTTTGGCTTGAACGTGCCGCTCCGCACTTCCCATTTTCATTTCGATCCCACTCTTGTCCAACGGGGCTCCATTGTCGTCTTCACCGGCGAAAATATGGATATGGCCGATGCCGATACCGTTTATTTCTATCTTTTCCCTGGGAAAAAACAGCTCGTTAAACGATTGATTGGCAAGCCGGGAGATACCCTCTATTTTTACGGTGGGGAAATCTATGGCATCAATGCGCAGGGAAGAGAGCTCGCGATGCTTCGGGAACCTGAGTGGTTCCAATCTCTTGAGCATATCCCCTACATCCGCTTTGAAGGGAAAGTAGAAACTCCCAAGTCCCCAGTCAATGGCGTCTATCCAACTTCCGTTTTCTACCAAATGAATGAGCCAGTGGCAAAAATCAATATCTCTCCCATTGGCACTTTAAATGGAGAAATGATCCCGCAAAAGGGGCGCCCCGCTTTAAAACAGTACAGCGATCTTTGGGGCATGAAAAATTTCGCAATGGCTCGATTGCTCACTGCGGCAGAACTTGCGCAACTCCATCCAAATCGAGCTAAAGATCTAGAGCCTGGTCTTCTTTATCTAGAACTCAGCCACCATCCCACCTTGCAAGGCGCTCAAATTGTGCGCGATGAAATGCAGAGGGTGCGCCCCGAATTGGCCTTTAGCACTTCGCTCCTCCCTCTCCAAGAAGAACATCTCGGCCGAATCGCTGCTCATATGACAACGTGTCGATTTGTGGTGGAAGAGGGCCGCGCTTTCCGCTTGGGCTGGAACCCTAAAGATCTCTCTGCCTATTTGCCCCGCATGACAGATGTCCCCGATGGGACCTATGAGATCCAAGATGGAAAGGCCTATAAGATTCTATGGGGAGGCATTACGAAAGAACTCCCCGCCGATCATCCTCTCTACAATCGCAATCCGGAACGCATTCAGCTTCTCTACAATTTAGGGATCGAGTTCATCACTCAATACAACCTTTCGCCAAGGCTTCACCCCTCCCGCTATGCCTATTTCCGCAATCAAGAACTCTACCTCTTCAATGCCCCCATTGTGAAAAAGGAGGATCCAGCGCTCACTCTCTTCTCCAAGCGGGAATACCAAAAGCAATCGATGTCCACCTCGGTCAATCCCTACTTTCCCTTTGACGACAGCGGCCCTCCTGTGACTAAAGAGGGAAAAATCGATGTCGATTTCATCCGCAAAAATGGCCTTGTCGTGCCTGAAAAAATGTATCTTGTCCTGGGAGATAACCATGCGATGAGCGCCGATAGCCGCCAATTTGGTTTTGTCCCCGAAGACAACCTAAAAGGAGGCGTTTCTTTTCTCTTCTGGCCTCCCGGTCCCCGATTTGGTCTCCTCCCGCAGCCTTCTCATCCCCTTGTCACTCTTCCCAATCTTCTAGCCTGGGCTGCAGCGCTGATCACGGCCATTGGAACTTCTCTCTATTACAAACGAAAACTCCAACAGCCCTTCAAGTTTAAATGACCGCAGTTATCGCTACTCCTCGTTCAAGTCCCAGCGTACCTTTGATACCGGAGTTGGATATGGGGAACATTGGAGAAGGGAACTTTATATTTCCTTTTCTCGATCTCATGATAAATACCGTTCGGCCTGGGCAAAATCTCGATAAACAAACGATTCTCGATGCCTACACCCAGATGATTGAAGGAGCCTTTCCCAATGATTCTTTAGAAAGGCAAGTCGCTTGCGCCAGCCAAGCCTCTCTTTTCGATGAAATCACCAAACTCTATGATCAACGAGTGAACTACGCCCCTAACCCCCCTCTGCAATACGATGCAAGTCTTCCCAAGTCTCCAAAAGTAGGACTCGTCAGCGAACAACAGGTTGTGGATCAACTCGTCAACGCTTCTTCCAAAGAATTAAGAGAATCAAATCCCATCCCCCTCTTTGCCCGCGCCTTTTCCGCACCTGAGCGCTCACTCTGGAAAAGAGACTACATCCAACTAATCTATCAGCGGCTTGTTCAGAAAACTCTAGAACAACTCTTTCCAGATACGCAAGACCCTCTCCGCGAAATCTATGAAGACTTAACCCCCTTTGTTTTTGAAGTCTTCGAAAAAGCAGAAAACCATCGAGTTGCCCTATCCAAGCGGCTTCCCCGTCCTGACAATCGTTGCTGCGACTGCATCATTTCCTAGCCATATATTAATAAAAACTTTAATATATTTTTATAAACAGGAAAAGTCCAATGTCTGCCGTCCCTGCCGCTTCCGTTCATGTCCCCATTGCGCCCACTGCCCCAGACATTCCTAACGTCCCCTCCCCTCCTTGCTCCGGTACAGTTTGCGGAAGAAGAGTGACCTGTGTGGATGGCGTTGCGGTGGTTGTTGAAGCGGGATCTACAATCGGTTGCATAGTGAGTGCATTGGAAGGATCCGCACTAGCCGCTGCAAGTTGGGGAACTTCAGGGGGCCTTTGCCTCATCGCCCATATCGTCTGGCGCAAATATGGAGACGTCGATGCAATTACCAAACGATTGCAAGCTGCCTCACAGGCGATGAAACAGACAATCGAGCGTTATACAAAGTCCAATGAAGAACTGAGTAAAAATATTGAGGCTGTCCAAAAACAGAATGATCAACTCCAAAAAGAAAATGAGGACTTCGGGGTACAAAATAAACAACTCCAAAAGACGGTTGCTGAGATTCAACAGGGTCTAGAGCAATTTAAGAAAACAAATGTAGAGTTGGCGCAGATCAATGGCGAGTTGAAAGGCCAAATAGAACAGTTAACGAAGACAAATCAAGATCTGCAAGCCAGAGTTCAAGAATTTAAGACACATTTAGGATCATTTAAAACAGAAATCCAAAAGGTGGGGGCGCTGATTCCCTCTCTTCAAAATACCGATAAAGCATTGGATCATTCTGTAGCCACCTTAGATAAAGAATTCGACCAAGATTTGGATCAATTTGAGAAACAAATCAATGAAATTCAAGCCTCTTTCAAACAGATTTTCGAGACGCTGCAAAAAGAGAATGAAGATCTAAAAGCTCAGGTGAGCGGGCTGGATCAAGAGGGAGATGAATTGCGCGCATCGCTGCAAGCTCTTCAGGCAGAGATGATGCAATTAAAAGATATCTATGAAAACACTAACAAAGAACTACAGGGCATTAAAGGACAACTAGGCCCCCAAGTTGCGGCTTTAAAAGAGGAAGAAAAGGCGCTGGCCTCTTTAGTTCAAGGCCTCGACAAAGGAAATACCTCACTACACACAACCGTACAAAGTCTAGAACAACTGCGACAAGAGTTTAGCGCCTTAAATACAGAGCAAGCAGCAGAGATTCAAAGAACTGAAGCACTAAGAAAAAAGATCGAGAACTCATGACGACGATACCTGTAGCCCTTGCCGCCACCTCTTCGAAATGGTGCTCCTGCGACCCAGTGCGGATTGTTTCGATGATCTCCGTTGCGGCGGCGGTCATCGGCATCGTTGCCGCTCTGTTTACCGCTCAAATTTGGGCCGCCATCGGCTTTGCTCTATTGGGAGCCGCTTCTCTCCTCTTGGGCCACTTTGCCGCTTCCAATAATGCCCAGCTGGAGAAGATTAAAAAAGAGATGACGCAAGACGTCTCTCAGCTCGAGGCAGCCAACCAAAAAATGGCGGGACTGACCCAGCAGCTCGCTCAGCAAGGACAGGTATTTCAACAGAATCGAATCGTCTTGGAACAACAGGTCAGTCAATACACCCGAGAAAATCAACAATTGCAGAGCGCACAGAAGCAGTGGGAGGTGCAGAGGCAGCAACTCACTGCAAATAATCAACTTCTGACACAGTCCAAACAAGGACTTGAGAAAGATCTCGCGCAATTAAAACAAGCCTCTGATGGACTCAAGGCGCAAGTACAGCAGTTCCTCAATTTCAATATTCAAATGGGGCAACAGGTGGGTGCTTTTGAAAAAGGAGGGACCCAGCTTGTACAAGCAGAGCAAACGCTGCAAGGCGCAGTCACCACATTGGATGAACGTTTTGACGGGAATCTAGCCCAACTTTCCCAGCATCTTCAATTGGGAAAAGACGCGATGCAAGGGATTGTCCAATTCATTTCCAGTCAAGAACAAAAAGGGCAAAAAGAGATCAATGACCTGAAAGCGATCAATGGACAACTAAAAACGGAGTTGGACCAACTGAAGCTGCAACAGGGGCAGATCCAGCAAAGAGTAACCGAGTTGGAACAACTCAGAAAAGATCTCGATGAGATCCAAAAAACGATCGCTGCGCAGCAACAGCAAATAGAACAAAAAACCAAAGATGTGACTGCCGCAACTGCAAAACTAGAAGAAATAAGAAAAGCAACCGAAGAATCTGTGAAAAATGTAACCGGTCTCCTGCATGCAAAACAACAATTATTAGCGACCATAAACAAAAAGATCGACGAGCAGGAGAAAAGGCTTAAACCTTCTGCAACTTAATAACCGTTTCTTCGCCATTGAGATCCCAAGGAGTCCCTTCGCAGGGGCCAAATGCCGCTTCCACGCCCAGTACTTCGCCCATAATGTAGCCGCGGTATTTCTCGAAGCATTTCTGCACGCGGGGCGTGGTTTGGATCTGAATGCGGATCCGATCGGTCACCTCAAAGCCCATCTCGCGGCGCATGGTGTTGATCTTATTGACCAGCTCGCGGGCCAGCCCCTCTTCCAGAAGCTCTTCATTCAGCGCTGTATCGAGCGCCACCGTCAACTCCCCTTCATTGCCCGCCGCTAGCCCTTCTTTCACTTTCCGCTCAATCTGCACATCTTCTGGCTCCAGCTCAATGGTCTCTCCCCCAATCTCCACCTTTACCCGATGCCCCGATGCTAGGGACTGAATTGTTTTCCGATCAAAGCCTTGGAGCGCTTTCTGCGCCTGCGGGATGAGTTTTCCAATCTTTTTCCCCAACACAGGGAAATTAGGCTTAGCCATCCACTGGACAAACTTCCCTTCATCGCTGTGAAGCTCGATCTCTTTCACATTGAGCTCATCGGCAATGAGCTGCTTTTGCTTCTCTAGCGAATGGAGAAGTTCCTGATTGGACGTGATGAGATGCGCTCTTTGCAGCGGCTGGCGCACTTTGAGTTTATATTCTTTCCGCAATGCATGCCCTAAACTCACCGCTGCCTGAGCCGCTTCCACTTCTTTTTCCAATTCCTCATCGCGCCACGCCTCATGAACCTTGGGAAAATCGGCCAAATGGACCGATTCGGGCATCTTCTCCGTCTTCAGCTCTTGATAAATCGCATCGCTGATGTAAGGAACAAAAGGAGCGGCGATCTTCGTCAACTGGAGCAAAACCGTATACAACGTCCCAAATGCCTCCCTTCGATCCGCCGTATCTTCAGAGGCCCAGAAACGGGTGCGGCAGCGGCGGATATACCAATTGGTCAATTGATCGACGAAGCCGACAAAGGGCTCAACGGCCCTGTCGAGCTCATAGGCATCCATTTCTCTTCCTACATCGCGGGTCAGCTTCTGTGTCATCGAAAGAATCCACCGGTCGATCAATGCGCTGGGCGCCTTAGTCATTTCAGCCGGCTTCCAATGATAGATTTTCGCATACGTAGCGAGAAAAACATACGAGTTCCATAGAGGGATCAACACCTGTCTCAACACATGCTCCACGCCCTTCTCCGAAAAGCGCATATCCTCCGCTCTCACGGCGGGGCTATTGAGCAAATAGAGGCGGATTGCATCGGCTCCATATTTTTGAATGACCAGATCGGGATCGGGATAATTCTTGAGCCGCTTCGACATCTTATTTCCATCTTCGGCCAAGACAATTCCATTGACGACCACATTCTTAAAGGCCGGCCTTTTAAAGAGCGCCGAGGACAAGACAGTCAACGTATAAAACCAAGCTCTCGTTTGATCGATCCCTTCCGCAATGAAATCAGCGGGAAAACTCGCCTCAAACTCTTTCTTATGTTCGAATGGATAGTGATTTTGCGCATAGGGCATCGATCCCGATTAAAACCAGCAGTCAAAAACCTCTGGAATCCGCCGATAAACCTGGCCCCCCTTTTCAAACGTGAGTGGATCGATATATTGCCGGTGCAAATCCTTAATCTTATGCCCCGTCAGTTTTTCCAACTCCGCAATGCTCCCTACGACGACACAATCCCCCTTCTCATTTCTCCAAAGAGGAATCGGAGATCCCCAATAGCGATTGCGGCTAATCGCCCAATCGCGCGCATTTTCCAGCCATTTCCCAAAGCGACCGTCTTTGATGTGATGGGGAACCCAATGGATCTGCGAATTCGATTTCAAAATCTGATCTTTGATCTTTTCTACCGCCACAAACCAGGTGGTTACCGCTTTATAGATCAGCGGCGTATCGGATCTCCAACAAAAGGGATATCTATGCCGAATCGTCCCTTGATAAAACAAAGCGCCCTGTTTTTTCAGATCGCGCATGATCTCTTTATCGGCGTCTTTCACCAGCTGTCCCGCATAAGGGGGCACTTCTTTCGTAAACTTCCCATTGCTATCTACCGGGCAAACTACTTCAATTCCCTCCCGCTTGCAGGCGAAAAAGTCCATCTCGCCAAACGCAGGCGCCGAATGAACCACACCCGTCCCCTCCTCTGTCGAAACCGCTTCCTCTAAAATCACTCGGAAAGCGCCCTCCTTCTCTCGATCGGCAAAGAATGGAAAGAGCGGCTTATATCGCTTCCCCTTTAGCGCCTTCCCCTTAAACTCCCCAACGACCTCCACCTCTTCCTTAAAATTCGCCTTCACCCGCTCTTTCGCCAAAATATACTCTTTCCCGCCTGCCCGCACCTTCACATAATCCACCTCAGGTCCCACCATGAGCGCCAAATTGGAAGGAAGAGTCCAAGGAGTTGTCGTCCAAGCTAAGAAATAGACTCCCGGCTCCATCTCAAACGCCACTACCACAGACGGATCATCGACTTCCTTATAGTTCAAATTCGCTTCGAAATTGGAAATCGGCGTCCCCAGCTTAGTGGAGAAAGGCATTACCTTGAATCCCTCGTAAACCAGGCCTTGATTGTACAATTGTTGGAAGACCCACCAGACGCTCTCCATGTAAGACAAATCCATGGTGCGGAACCCATGATCAAAATCGACCCATCTCGCCATCCGGTCGACCGTCTTTTTCCACTCCCCCGTGTATCTCAGAACAATCGCCTTACACTCATCGTTGAATTTTCCAATGCCAAACGCCTCAATCGCCCCCGCTCCAGACAGCTCTTTCGTCTTCTCAATCTCATTTTCAACCGGCAACCCGTGGCAATCCCACCCAAAGCGCCTCGGCACGCAAAATCCCTTCATCGTCTTATAGCGCGGCACCGCATCTTTAATCGTCCCCGCCAGCAAATGACCATAGTGGGGCAACCCCGTGGCAAAAGGAGGTCCATCGTAGAAGTTGAATAAAGGGCCACCCCTTCTCCCCTCCACCGACTTCTCAAAAATCCCCCTCTCCTGCCAAAACCTCAGGACCCGCTCTTCCCGGCCAGGAAACCCCTCTCCCTGCTCAAACTGGAACATAACCCCCCTCGTAAAGGATAAAGGGTAAAGGATAAGGGATTAAGGATAAATGTTAAATTGAGCCACCCCTATCCTCAAAATCCCCAATATGTTACAATGGAGACATAAAGCTATGCTTTTACATCCCCCGAGGGAGCAGGAACAATCGCCTACTTCTGCCTTCTGCCTTCCCCCTTCTGCCTTCTTCCTCGGGGGGTGTCAAGGTTTCGACTTGGAGACAAAGCATGGGTGGCATGTAGAGGACAATCGTTGGCCTCTAAAAATAACCGATTAAATAGAAAAGACAACTCTAAAATTGTCACCGCTGATTTCAACAGAGATGTTGATTTCGCGGACGCAAAAGCGGCCTAACGGTCGTTTTTTGTTCGGTAACCTGGGATCAGACCTAGAGTCCTAGATCATTACCGTCATACATCTGGGTATGAACTCCATCCTCCTGGACCATCAAGGTGGGGATTCGAGATTAGATAGTCCAGTTGGCCCCAAGCGCCTCGTCCTTCGGCAAGGTCAACTTATTTTAGGGCGATAAGCATGTAGTCACCGATGTAGAGTTTGCTAAGGACGAGAGTTCGATTCTCTCCACCTCCAACACACAAGGCCCGGGAAATCCCCGGGCTTTTTTTGTAACAGATCGACAGGTCAGGGACCGATCGCTCCAGTCTCGGTAATTACTCCGGTATTTCCACTATTAGATCTCAGATGGAAAGTGGCTCCGTTGTTTGTAAACTGATACGATCCGATGCCAGACAGAGACAACTCTATGGGCGCCGACAGATTATTGTTGAAATCTAAGTAAGTGGTAGAAGTTCCGTTAGATGTGACCACTACCGATCCCGTGCTTGTTGCGAATTGAGATCCTGCACCCACTGCAACTATCGTATTTTGATCTACTGTCCAAACACCGGTGCTGGAATTATTCGCTGTGAAAATCATCCCATATAATTGGGTATTCGAAACGGTATTGTTTATTAGGGAAGCTGTCATATTAGAGCTATTATTGGTTATAAAAGACACACCGCTGGAACCTCCTTGAATGACATTCGCTGAAATATTAAGCGTGGCTGTTGCATTGCTATTAGTTGTTATTCCAATGGAATCACTAGATACCGAATATGATTGCAGCACACCTTCAATTATATTATTTGTAATGGAAAGACTAGATATCGTTGAATTACCATTCACAACGGCAAGAATTCCCGAGCTCTCATCAAAGAGCAGAGAATTATTTGCAATGGAACCGCTTAAGTTTGAGGAGTTTCCAAGAGTAAAGGATATGGATGAATTCCACGTCGAAAAAACATTATTCTCCATCTGGATATTCAGTTGAGAATTGTTCGATTGGGTAACGGAAACCCCATCTGCATAAGGAGTATTTAATTCATTATCCACAATAGACAGATTCACATTGGCATCTTCACTAAGCGTAAACAGCAAACTCGCGCCAGAAGAGGCTGAATCGGAATGGATCGTATTATTGTTTATGTCAACTGAGCAAGCCTGCTGGGCAGTTGCATTGAGAAACGTCATCCCTATAGGAGTGTTAGAGACGCTGAACGCATTTCCAGAAATGGTCGTAGAAATATTTGCCGAATTTGTATAAGTGGTGACCAAAAAATTCCCAAAAGGAGGAGAGAAACCGCCAGCAGCTCCTATGGAAGGAGCGTTGTTATTACTGATTATATAATTAGCATTCTGAATATCTGTCGCAACAATATTAACCCCTACATTTCCCTGAAAAATCATGTTGCTATCGATCAATACCGTTCCCAAAACATTATTGAGGCTGATCCCATACCCACCTGGAACGTCCGACGTATCAGGTCCCTGAATGATATTATGAGTAATTGTTAGATTTGTTATGGAAGAACCCGTAAGACCGCTTCCAAATGTATTTTGGATATACAAACCTGAAATTTCATTGTTATTGGCTAAAATCACAACATCGCTCGGATCTACTGACGAAGTTATTATAGGTACCAATGCAATAGATATTGAGGGAAGTGTATTTTGAAACAGTCCCGATGAAAAAGAGGGGATCTGAACCGATCCAACGGTCGTATTGAGTGTGTGAGGAATAGCGCTCCCCCACAGCTTTTGGTAGTTCTTCAATGTAATGCCAGCAGCCATTCCTGTGGTCGTTAAATCACCAGGAAACACATAGATGATATCGTGTGTTGCAGAGGCGTTTTGAGCAGCAACCAAAGTTGAAAAAGGGCTTTCATAGGTTCCGGCAGAGTGGCTTGTATTATCGACAAACCAAAAGAAGTAAGGCTCACCCGTTGCTGGATCGATCGCCACGCTTTCCACTTTTTTATGGTTGACAGGGATGATCTCATTCTTCACAACTGGGGAAACCATTCGGTTGTACAACCCCACATCGGCCCTGCAGCAACCATTTTCATCCTTCTTTATGCGGCATTTGGGTCCGAATGCATAGCTGAATGCCACCTGCCCCTGAACGATATTTTTGAACACATGGTCGTAGGAGTAATTGGCCTCAAGGGCAAGCCAAGTTTTGTAAGTTCCTCTAAAACGGACCTCGCCGCCCCAGATGCCGTCTCCCAGCGTTCCTTTGAGATAATAGGGGCCAGCTGCAGCGTACAGATCGCCATCTCTCCATTTAACAAGGTATCCGCCGATTTCTCCATTGGCGCCTGCTAGAGCGTATTCGAATTTTTGCGTTACAAATGCATTATTTCCTGCAAATTCGCTGAACGCAAGATCGTAAGCCGAGCTTTCCTTACTTCCAATAGGCACATAGCCATTCACACGGACGTCCCACCAGTTCCCTAATGTCTCAAGTCCGAAGCTGATTTGGTTATAAATATTTTTGTGTTTTGTGTTCCGGTAGTCGTAATAGACGTACGCTCCAAATACCCTGCCTCCGAGCAAGGAACGGAGGCCAATCCCCCCATTGGCAGCCCACTTTCCGTCATCAAATATATGCCCTCGAAGATCGACAAAGGGCATTGTTCTCCACAAGCCAGGGGGGGGGGCCAGGAATGTCTCCAAGGTAGTGTACCCTGTGTTATACCCAACACCTTTGTATTCAATGTGACGCGCGCTAATTCGCATAGAATGGGGAGCGCATCCACACTTCTCCTCCTGATTGGCCTCTTCCTCTGCCAGCAGAGAAATATATAAAAGAAGGAAAATAGCGCGATACCTAGGCATTCAAATCTCACAAAACAGCTACATTAAATGAAAACTTTTATACCTGTCAAGAAAGCTGTTTGTTTTTTCTAAGACCTCTTTCATCACCAGACTTAGCGAATAAGCAGTCTCAAACCAGCTGCAACTCCAGCCAAGAGTTCTGAACGCGTCTCTCCACCCCCAAAACGACAAGGCCTGGAATTTCCCAGGCCTTTTTTAATAAAAAAAATATTCAATACGATTAAAATAAAAAATATCAATTCACAATTAATTACAAATCAGTCACACTGTGTTTAAACAACCAAACATAGTTTTTTATGGAAATAACAACAATTTCAGCCCAGAATTATAATAAATCTGATGTAACTTTAGTCAATACAACTCAATATTCAGAAATCAACTCAACGAGCGTCTATTCACCAGAAGAGGAAGAGGTTATTGCATTTTTTCTTAAGATGGACCAACTTCTTAGCGCATCACAGATGCATGAGAAATCAGGGCAATTAGAACTGGCTCTTGGAGATGTAGAGCTTGCCCTTGAATTCTTGGATCAAATAGCTCAAAAATGGGAAGGGAGCTTTTCCCGGTATTATAATCACTTCACCCTTCGCAAGGGAGCTCTCCTTCTAGCTCTTGGAAACACAGAAAAGGCAGTGGAGGTTTTCCTAAATCACCCACCAAAAGACGTCGCTACCGTTCTCCTGTATCGATTTATTGAGCAAAAATTTCATGTGCAATTGCTCCGGCTGACAGATCCAGTTCCAGAGTCATCTGAGTCAGATTATTTAGAAAGAGCGAGATCGTTATTTTTTGCAGGTCATTATGACGAAGCTGAACGTCTCCTCGAAGAAAAAACCTATGGAGTTTTGTTGCGCTGTGCTTGCTTGACAATGCTTGGGAAAGTGGAAGTAGCCCGCGAATTACGCCAAAAAGAGATCTTGGACAAACCCTATCTAGAGCATTTTGACCCTGAATACACGATGCTTTGTATTTTGCAGGACGATCTTCCAAGCCGATTCCAGTGGGATGGTACTTCAGAGTGGATCTACCGCTTTCCTCTGGGGACTTTTTTGAATTATTCTGAGAAACTTTAACCCTTCCCAGTTAAAAGTTCTGAACGCATCTCTCCACTTCCAAAAACACAAGAGCCCGGGCTATCCCCAAGCTTTTTTCTGTAACAGCGCTTTACAAAAAATCTTATAACTCATTAAGATGAAGGCATCATCCCTCATGAGTACCCCTGACGGGATCGCATGAGAAAGCCACGGGCCATAAACCCGTGGTCTGTTTTTTCAGGACAACAATGACACAGTTTCGCGTCATTTCCTTTATTGATGGATTCAATCTCTATCATGCAATCTCCAGCCTCCATCGTCCTGAACTGAAGTGGGTTGATGTAAGGACACTTTCAAAAGCTTTCCTCAGACCTGTCTCGGAAAACCTTCTCAATGTATTCTATTTTTCTGCATATGCTGATCATGTTGCGACATCCGTTGCCAGCTTATTCATCAAAGTGACGAACGACCCCGAATTCAAAACCCCGGGCCTTTTCATCAATCATTCAAGGATTCTACCAGTTTGAGCATCTCCTCCATCTCCGTGGGAATTTTCTTTTTAATAAATCGGCCAATTATACAGGCAAAGAAGAAGGATAAAGGTCCCCGAATCTCTACTTGGAAAGTCACTTGCGTTTTGCCAGCCACTTGGCTCATAAATTGGTAACTGATCACTTTCGCAAAAGAAAGATAGGCTTCTTGAACCACCAACTTAAGGGGCTCAACCTGTGTTAATAGGGTTTTGAGAGGAGGAGTCCCTACAAATTTAGTACAACCAGTTGTGCCAGTCTGAAATGGGCCATCGATTCGACTTAACTCAATTTGTTGATCCCAAGTTTTCCAGTTTTCAGCATCTTCCCAAATCTTCCAGATTTGGATGGGAGTCGCTTTTGTCTCTACTGTGTGTTTAACGATGAACATATTCTAAAATTCCTTCCTTTAACCATTTAATTTCTAATGTAAGTTGAGCGATCCCGTATCTCAATGCTTTGAGACGGATCGCTTGACTGGGGGAATCTGCTGGAGTCTCTAGCCTCTCTTCAATTTTCTTGAATTCTTCGTAAGTCTTCTCGGCTTTTTCCAATCTTTCCTGAAACAGCCGAGTCATCTCCTCTTGATCTGTGATGAAAAAGAGTTTGAGAAGAAACTCGTTGCGTGGGGTTTCCGATCCCGTTGGCCTCTCGAGCCAAGCTTTAAATTCCGCCCGTCCCGTCTTCGTAATGGAAAAGACCTCTTTCTTTTTCTTTCCCACATAAACGACCTTGGAGAGCGCTTTTCCTTCCTCCGCCAAAACCTTCAACATCGGATAGATTGTCGAGTCAGACTCACGCCAGAAGTAAACTGTCGATCGCCCCATCAGCGACTTGATCTCGTATCCTGTGCTGGGGCCCTCAAAGAGCATCCCCAAAATAGCGTATCTTGTTTTATTGACTAATTTCATGAAAAATACCCAGTTTCTAGGTATTATGCCAAACCGGCGATTTTCCCAATATACAAATCGTTTCTTGTAGGCATTACCAATCGCGAACCGTGTAATCATCCCGATCAGGATAAAGGCTATAATCCGCTAGTCTCCCACCTGAAGCATAGTGCCAATAACCCTCTTTATAGATATGAACTTGATCGCCTACTTTCCACCGGTTTACGCACCAAGCAAACTCATCAAAAAACAATGTTGCACCATCTGCTAAGGTGACGAATGCTTGACGCTCTCCTGCCCAATGAACCCATTCAATTTTTTGAATAATATTTTGTTCTTCAGAACGAAGATCGAGCCTTGCCAAATCCACTGTAGTTTTTATCTCTGGATTTCCTCTTCTTTCTTCTATTACATAATTGTCTACTAGTTTACTTGAAATTTCTTGTATATGCATATTTAACTCCTGTTAATTTTATCTCGACTCCATTTATAACACACTTGAATATAATAACAAAAAATCATAAAATGTTATTACAAATATAACCAATAGTTATTAATGATTAACCTATTCCATTTAAAATGTTTCCATGATACTGCCTTAATGGGAAGCGTCTCTGAGGCGGCCCGGCGCAATTTCGTTTCCCAACCTGCTGTAAGCAAGGCAATTGGAAAACTAGAAGAGATTCTGGGAACTCCTCTATGCCATCATAAAAAGCAGCAGTTCAAGTTAACCGCTGAAGGAGAAATTGTTTTTTTTAAATCTAAAGAAATATTTTCAGCAGTAAGAAGGCTGAAAGATTCATTGGATCAATATCAAAAACAACCCAGAATGCCCTTGCACTTTGTGGCAACGCATAGCTTAGGATTATCTGTATTTCCTAACCTCATTCCACACTTCCAAAATATTCATTCTACCATTGACTTGCATTTCTTGTTGGGAGGGCTTTCCCAAATTAAGGGATGGCTCAAGCAGGGCATTGCTGAATTTGCTCTGGTGATCAAAAGCCAAGATATCGCTGAATACCAACAGATCCCTCTCTATACTGGCCAATTTAGGCTTTACAAACATGAAAAAGAAAAGAGATCTCTCGAATCTTTGGGATGTTATGTAGAACATAAAGAAGGCTTCATGGTCGCTAAATATCAACAGACATCCAAAACAGACTTACTGTTTTCAGCTGAACTCAATAGTTGGGAACTCATTGCTCGGACAGTGGAGAGTCATGGAGGCTACGGACTTATCCCAGACATCATCGTGCTGAGTAAGAGATATCCTAGCCTAATCCCCGCTACTTCCGTTTCATTGCCCTACACTATTTGCGCGATCTTTCCCAAAGGAGAAGACCTGTCTTATTCAGCCCAAACATTCCTAGAATCATTTTCTGCTATCCTAAAGACTCAATCTAGCATTCAGACGCCTGCATAGCCCCAGAAAAGATAAACAATCAAAAATTCTGAACGCATTTTTCCTCCTCCAAAAACACTCCGGGGTCCCCGAAAACGCATCGCTTTTGGGGTGGGCGCCTGAAAAAAAGCGGGCCTTTTTCTTTTTTGGAAGGTTTGGTATGCTGCCAGAAAGTCCAAGAAAGGATCGTTCGTGCCCGCAAAATTCATTGAAAAATGCATCGCCAAAGCTGAATTGCTTCCCCTAGAATTAAAAGGGCATATTGCCCTCGTGAAAGTTGTAGTCGACGTTAAACGCAGAGTCATGATTGCCGGAACATCTATGCATTCAGATGCAGAATCCCTGCTTCTAGAACAAGGTTCCGAACAGGGCGATTTGTGGGGAATCAACCTCTACCTGAAAAAATCGCGCGCTGAGTGGATCGAATATGATTCCATGATTAACTTAAGACCTTGGCAAGAGAATGATTCCCGAGGCGTTGATAATCCAGAAATCCGACAGAAAATACGAGAAATCGTAGATTGTTTGGTGGAAGGGCCATGACTTCTCAACATTTAATTCTAGCGGCCGAGAGCTGGTCTAAATTTTCCCTTGAAGAACAACTGGGAAATATTGGCAGCGAGGTGAGTCGCGCCATTCGGGCCAAAGGAGATCCAGAATATTATTGGGGAGCCATCTCGCGGGCCCTGGATCTCTTCTATCTCACGATTATCGACCCTCGCTGGAAAGGACGTCTGAGAGAGATCGTCCGAACAAAAGAACTGTTTTGCGCTGCCGCACTAGGCAGCAATGAATTCAAAACTACTTTAGAAGATCTGGATAGGTACTTTACCTACTTTGCCCTTGTTGCTCGGGTTAAGAAGCTGCTTTACAGATCACAGCCCGAAACACCCTAGAAAAGTTCTGCCGGGCTATTCCCAGCCATTTTATCACGATAGTGTTGCTGGATTTGCGGGGATCGAATATGCTCTTCTAAAAATAGTTTTATGGGGGAAGCAAAATGATGAGAGCCTGTGCGATGGGGTTTTTACTTTTGTGGTCGATATTCTCATGCGCAGCTGAGTCGAATGCGGTGATTGCAACGATTGGAGTGGGAGACACCCCGGCCGGGATAGCGGTGACTCCTAACAACCTCTTCGCCTATGTTGCGAACAACAACAATGATGGAATTCCTAATGGAGACAGTGTCAGTGTATTAAATCTAATCTATAACACCCTCCAACAAACTATTCATGACAGCAGCTTTAACCAACCCTATACAGTAACTATAAATGCAGCTGGAACAAAAGCTTATGTAACCAATAGCAATAGTACAACTGTAACCATCATAGACATAGCCACGAATACAGTAACAGGCACGATTGGCGGTTTTCATGAGCCTTCGGGTTTTGTTATAACCCCTGATGGAAACCATGCATATGTAAATAATTATGCAAATGATATGGATGCAAGTGGTCAAGGAACAACAGTGAGGGTTGTTGATCTAAATACGAATGCGATTGTTGGATCGGCAATTACAGTGGGACTGGCTCCTGCGGCAATGGCTATAACGCCAGATGGCGCATATGTCTATGTTGTTAGTTATGTCGATGGCAATCTAGGCACTGGCACAATCAGTATCATAAAAACAAGTGACAATTCTGTGCGGCTCAACGCGATTACCGGTCTTTCAGGGCCATTTGCAATTGCCATCACACCGAATGGCCAATATGCTTACGTAACCAATTTTGGAAGTAACAATTTTTCACCCGTAGGCACCACAGTGAGTGTTGTCAGCATAAGCAGCAATACCATTGCTGGTACAATCGCCCTTGGAATACAACCTTCCGGCATTGCCATTACGCCCGACGGCGCCTTTGCCTATGTTTCTAATTATAGCACCCTTTATAATGGCCTTGTGCCCTTCACTAATTTAACAGCTACCCAAGGAACTATTGACGTTATCGCTCTTCCAGGCAATACGGTCAGTTCTTCTATAATAGGAGGACTTGGGCTCTCTCCTGATACGATTGCCATATCACCCAATGGCCAGTTTGCTTACGTGTCTAATTATGCTTCTAACACTGTGAGCGTCATAGTATTGCCATCGCCGCTTTACAACATCAATCGATTGACACCACATTACACACTTCAACAAGACGAAACGGTAACGAAATTGAATCAAGCAGGACTGCCATGAACAACTGGAAATTATTTCTATCGATCTTTCTATTTTCGACAAACGCTATCTTTGCTGGTATGTTTAGATGTAAAGAGACACCCGAATGCGAAAGGCCGCAAGCTTGTTTATGTGAAGATGAAATACCTGAGTGCGAAAAGCCTCAAGGATGGTGTTTTGACATTGGAGGTAGCTACACCTGGATGTCATTTTCAACTCCCCCTACCTATTCAGGCAGTACCGGCGGCGTTTTGGGCAAGGTCTCCTATCAGCTGCCCGATTCTTTCTTTGGCCAGGCGCGCTCTTTCTACAATATCGGACCCTTATCGAGTTCAATCAACGAAACGAGCTTTCAAGAATCGTATTCAGAATTTGTCGGAGGATATTGTGTTACTGCTGTGAAGAATTGGACGATCACTCCCTATGCAGGCCTTGGATTTGATTTTCTCTTTGATGATCATACAGGTTATGCTTCCATTTCTCCTATCGATCTAAGTTATACGATTTATTACGCAATTGTCGGTTTAGAAACTCACTATATCTGGCGAGATTGGAAGCTGGGTTTACAACTCGATTGTCTTCCTACTTTCAATCAATACCTCAGAATCGAAAGCCTATCTGAAGCTGCCTGGGTGCTTGAAAATAGAGTGGGTGTAGAAGTACAACTTCCTTTCGCCTACAGATATGCAAGAAACTACTGGTTAGAATTTGCCCCTTACTACCGATTTTTCCCTATAGGAGAATCTAGCACTCTGGGTCTACCCGCAAGAGACCTCAACCAGTGGGGCGCTTTTGTCACCTTCCGCTTTTTTCTCTAGTCACCCAGTAATTCGCTGGCCAGATCTTTGGCCAACTTGCCATCCACCGTATTGTTCAGCTTCATGACGGTTTTCATGACGAGGCCTAACTCCTTTTTTGTCTTGGCGCCAGATTCGGCAATGGCCTGTACAACGAGTCTTTTCGTGTCTTCAGGAGAAAGAGCCTTGGGCAAGAATTCTTGTATGATCAGGAGTTCTCTTTTTAATGGCTCAGCGATATCGGGGCGATTAGCGCTTTGAGCTTGTTCTAGAGCCTCTTGAAGATTGCCGAAATAGGTTTTGAATAGTTTTATGACTTCTGCATCGGGGAGATTGGCGCGCGCATCCACAGCCAATATTTTTGATTTAAGCATCCGCATCGCATTGAGCCGAATCTGATCGCGGCTTCTCATTGCTTCCTTGATCCCCTCATTGATTTTATCGATAATCGCCATAACACTCCCCATTTACTCATTGCAATTTAAACCAGTTGTAAATTTTTCCCAATCAAAAGTTCATTTCACTTTGTGTAAAAAGAATCTCTTTGATAGGATCTTTGCTCGTTTTCATTGAGGAGTCAAAGTCATGGCAACAGCAGGAATCCTACCTAATCAGATAAATCATGTCGCAACCACTTTAAATCCAAATCCAGCTGATGTACCCATCGAGACCGTCAATCAGAGAGTAGGTGAAGTCTATGCCTATGCTGCTCTTGGATTGGCGATCTCTGCGATTTCTGCGGCCGTATTTGCAAAGATCGGCTTCACTGCTGTAGTGGTCTCTGCCGTCATGAGCTGTCCTATCCTGGGCTGTCTCACTTTACTTGCAATCGGAGTGGGATTAATCGCTGCGACTCTTTTGGTTCCAAAAGAAAAATCTCTCCTAAAACATGGCTGCCATGGTCTGTTTACTGTTTTCCAAGGCTTAGTGCTGAGCCCACTCGTTTTGATCAATCCAATCGCCTTTGCTGCCGCAACAGCAGGGGCTGTTGCGCTTACGGGCGGCCTCGGTGCATTGGCAATGAAATTAAAGACTAGCTTTGAGCGCTATGAGAAAATCCTCATGGTTGGCTTGGGAGCCATTGCCCTCGCCTCAATCGGCTCTCTTTTTCTTCCTGGAGCGGCTGGGTTAATCGCCCATAAAATCTCCTTCTTTGGCGGATTTGCTCTATTTGGCGCCCTCGTCATCCACGACACCCATAAAGCGAGAAGAGAAGCGCAACTCCCAGAGTTTGATCCCCTGAAACATTCGATGGCGATTTATCTCGATGCGGTGAACCTGCTCGTTCGGCTTTGGGAAATATTTGCAAAAAAATAAGGATTTTAGGGCCTGTCGTCATTTAAGTCTCTGGGAGATCTTTGATGGATTTTTCTGCAGATTTTCATGCACACCCGCAGGACATAGTTGAGAGACTAGGCCAAGGGTGGCCCCTGAAAAGCTGCTGGAAAAGCCGCAAAGAGCTCTCCATGAATTAATTGACGACAGGCCCTAGAGTGTCTCTGTCAGAAGTCTTTGATAGAGGGCAGTGCTGGTGTGGATATTGTATTTTTTATGGTACTCGCTCAAATGTGAGCTGAAATCAGATTTGCGATAGGTGAGAATTGCATTTGCAAGCTCTAAGTGGTTTCCGATGGTCATCATTTTAAAACTGTTCGGCGCATACTTAGATAATTCATGAAAAGCGCAATTGAGAGAAAAAATTGTGTTTGAACCAGTCTCTAAAGAGAGCGCTGCGATGGCCGAACCTCCTTGATTCACCTCTAAATAAGGAAGAACATTGAAATCACAAGCCACTAGCGCCTTTAAAAATTCATCGTCATTCAGCGATCCAAAAAACTTCACTCGATGGGTCAGTTTCAGATCTGTGGTCAATTTCACTAAACGTTCTATGTAGTCATCTATAGGCTCTTCCAACTTAATGGTATGGGGATGTTGCGACCCAAAAATAAGGAGTTCATAATTCTCCGGTAGAAATTCAAGGGCTCGAATCATCGTTTCATGTCCCTTGCATCTATTGATAAAACCAAACATCCCAACATAAGCCTTATCTTCTCGAAGGGAAAGATTCTGGCAGAAATCTTTTCTCGCAAATGTTTTGCGAATCGATTCGATATATTCCTGATCATAAAAACAGAGGGGATGATCAAAAATACGATCATAGTTGAACTTTATTTTAATTAGATCTCTATCCCTTTGGGTATGTACAAGAATAGGAGCGTTTCTTCTTCTACAAAATCGAATGATCCTATAATACATAGGCAGGTGTCGATTATTAGCATAGGGATACTGGAAAGCCAAAATGAGCTTCTTTATATTTCCCTTTAGAAATGTCTTTGCTAACAAAGGTAGACTAGGATACTTTACTTTAGCATGAAATCGATGCATGGTTAGAACAAACCGTTTACAGGCTTTAGCAATCGCAAAAAAACGTTTCTGAATGGTTCTGGGCTTCAAGCCAAAAAGACCCGCTTCAAATTGGATGTTTACACAATCAAATTGCCTAAGCTCTTCGCAGATTTTCTTGATATACAAACGAGCGCTTCTTGAATCTCCTTTTCGAAGGAGCTCTACATTGAGAGAGACAACTGTTACATCAAAATACTTGGAAAGCCCTTGAGCTAAAGCCTTTGTGTAACTGGCATTCCCGCATAATTCATTATAACTGCTTACAATCCCCAGCTTTTCTTTCGCCATTTAACACCTAGTTAGATTTTGCTCGTGATGAATCCTGAACCACTCGATCGTTTCTCTTAATCCTTTTTCGATCGTATAAACGGGTTGAAATCCTATGGATTTTAGGCGAGTTAGATCAACCTCATAAAATCTTCTTCCATTGGGCATCTGAACATCCCACTGAATTCTCCCGTCCATTTCAAATAGCTTCGCCAATAAATGGGCTACCTCTTTAATCATCGTCTTCTTTCCAGAGGCGACATTGATTGCCCCAGTGTATTGATTCATGATTAAAACCAACGCCTGGGCCATGTCTTTAGAATAGAGAAAATCTCTCGCCGCAGTGCCATCTCCCCAGAGCACAACATCTGAATGGTTGTTCTTAGCTTGATAAAATTTAAAGACCATAGAGGGAATCACATGGCCAAACTGACTGTCGAATCTATCATTGGGGCCATATAAGTTTGTGGAGAGTACATAGGCATAATCAAGGCCATAGTTTTGATGATAGGCCAGCAATTGCGCTAGCATGGCCCGTTTAGAATGGCCATAACTGCTCTCCGAGCCAGAAGGAGGCCCCTCCCATATGTTGCTCTCTCTGACTGGGTTTGTTTGTAGATCTGGATAGACAGCGATCGTTCCCATTGCGATCACCTTTTGAACTCCAGCGAGCCGACTGGCCTCAATCACATGGGTATTCATCAAGGTGTTATCGAGAAAAATAGAGGCTGGTTTTTTTAAATTTCCCCCTAAGCCGTAAACAGAGGCTGCCGCATGAAAAACAACATCGGGCTTGGCCTTGAGGAAAAAAGCTTTTACGGCTTCAAAATCCACAAGATTGCAGAGCTGTCTAGTGAGTAGAACGAGATTTGTATACCCTTGATTTTTTAATTCATGTGCGAGAGCTATTCCCACAAGCCCAGCGGCTCCTGTGATCAATATCTTTTTTTCTCGATTTATTATTCTATTACAAGGTTCGGCGAATCCATTCACACTCCCCAATCTCCCCGAAAAATTTTATTTCTCCTTGCTCGAGCCACAGAGCTTGATTGCAAAATTCTCTGATTGCCTGGTGATCGTGCGTGGAGAGAACCATGATATCAGATTGATGAATTAAACTGGCCATACGCGCCTTGGCTTTTTCCATAAATCGGGCATCTCCTGCGCTCACCACTTCATCGATCAATAAAATTTCGGAGGGGATTGTTGTGATGATGCCAAAAGCCAATCGAATTAACATTCCAGATGAGTAGCTTTTAATGGGCATTTTTAGAAATTCACCTAGCTCTGAAAACTCTTCAATCTCTGGAATGCTTTTTTCCATTTCCCGTTTGGAAAAACCGAGGATCAGTCCCCGCAGCATAATATTTTCATAACCAGTTAGTTCTGAATCCATTCCCAACATGATGTCAAAAAGGCAATGAGATTGCCCTGAAATGGTTACTTTCCCTTGAGTGGGTTCATAAATTTGAGCCATCACTTTTAAAAGAGTTGTTTTCCCTGCTCCATTATGTCCAATCAGCCCTAATCGATCTCCGCTTTTTAATTTTAAATGAATGTTCTTAATCGCCTCCACTTTCAGAATGCTCCCCTCTTTGTTCAGGCGGCCTCCTATGGCTAGATTGACAAGGCTTGTTTTAAAAGAACGGGAATTCATCCCATAAACTGGATAGGCTAAAGAAACATGATCCAATTCAATGCTCGCCATGGCTTAATCCACCCAAAAGGGGATGCGCGATCGTACAGAACTAAAAATAAGGAGACTCCCCGACAAGCCGATAATGGCAATGGAGCTATTCACGATCCAAGTGTTTAAAGAAGGGAGGTTGCCGAGAAGAGGCTGTCGAATGGCATCTAAAAAATAGACAAAGGGATTCATTTTCACGAGGATAGACTCTTCCCCTAATAATTTGGGCATCCAGGAAATAGGAGTCATAAAGAAAAGAATCTGCAAACCCGTTTGAATCACTTGAACCATATCCCGATAACGGACACTGATCAAGGCGACGATGAGGCAAATCCAATAGAGATTGAGAATGAGCAATATCATCCCTGGGATCGCAAGGAGACTAGCCCACCCCGGGTTGAGCCGAAAAAAGCCAATCACTAGGAGATAAACCACAAAATTATGCGCTAAGATGATGAAATTCCTAACAAGAAACTTCAAAATATAGAGATTATAAGGGAGTTTGACTTGTTTAATGAACCCACTGTTGCTTTTGAAAATATCGGTCGATTCGTTGATGCTAGTGGAAATAAACGACCAGAGCAAGAAGCCGGCCGTAAAAAAAGGGATGTATTCCGCAAGGCTTTGGGCGAGCAATCGGCTAAAAATATTTCCCATGGCAAGGATAAAAATGAGCATGCTCAAGCTGATCCACCAGGGACCCAAAACAGATCGCCGATAGCGCTGTTTCACTTCCAATAGCCCCAGCTGCAGCCAAATTCGATATTGACTCGCTGCTTTCTGAATATCGGAAATCGCCAATTTGAATGGGGTCATTTAAATTTTTTCTCATGGCGAAGGAGCCATTCTTTTCGCTTCAGTCCCGCGCTATAGCCGCCTAATTCTCCATTTGCGTTGATGACGCGATGGCAAGGAACCAGGATCGTCAATGGATTTGCTCCATTGGCTTGCGCCGCAGCGCGAAAGGCGGTGGGCTTGCCGATTGTTGCCGCTAACTGAGCGTAAGAGATCGTTTGGCCAAAGGGAATTTTTCTCAACGCTTCCCAGACAGAGCGTTGAAACGGAGTTCCTTCCCAGGCGATAGGGGTTTTGAATTCTCTTAATTTGCCCTCGAAGTACTCTTTTAACTCCCTTTCAATCGAAAGGATCGGCCCCGTCCGTCCTTGAGGAAGCGGAGCGCCTTCCCGGTGCTCGGCGAAATCGAGGCGATAAAGCACCTCGTCATCAGCAATCGCTATCATGGGCCCAAGCGGAGTATCTATTTTCATGATGGGAAAGCATATCGAATCTACAAAAAAGCTGCCATCGAAATTCAGGCATTGATAAAGAGGAGTTATGAAGAGATTATTGCATATCATTGCTTCCCCACGAGAAGAGGAGTCGAGAACCTTACAGGTTTCAGAAGTATTTTTGGAGGCATTTAAGGAAAAACATCCCGATTGGGTCATTGATGAATTGGATCTGGCTAAAGAAACACTCCCCGATTTAGGAGTGAAAAGCGTGAGCGGCAAATATGTGCTTCTGGGAGGAAAAGACCTCTTTGGGAGGTTGAAGGAATCATGGGCGGAGATCGTTCAACATATCGAACGATTTAAAACAGCCGATCTTTTCCTCATCAGCACCCCCATGTGGAATTTCTCTATCCCCTACATGCTGAAGCACTACATCGATCTGATTGTCCAGCCCCGCTACTTATTTCGCTATACCGACTCGGGGAAAACGGAAGGGCTCGTCAAAGGTCGAAAAATGGTCGTGATCGTTAGCCGCGGTGGACAATACACTGGCGATATGCAAGGCTTTGATTTCCAGGAGCCTTATCTAAAAACGATCTTTGGTTTTGTGGGAATCACAGACATTGCTTTCATCACTGCCGAGCCCATGGATATGGGAATCGAAATACAGAAAAAAAAGATCGCTGAGGCGCAAAAAGAGGCCAAGCTGCTGGCAAGGAAACTGTAATGGCGAGAGATCTCCCCATTGGAAACGGAAATGCCCTGATCGCCTTCGATAAAGGATTCCTCTTAAGAGAACTCTATTTTCCCCACGTAGGCGAAGAGAATCACACGAAAGGAGAGCCGTTTCGTTTTGGCGTTTGGGCAAACGATCAGTTCAGCTGGATTCCCGAAGGTTGGGAAGTGAAAAGAGATTATCTCGACGACTCTTTAGTCACCGATGTGGAACTTGTCAATGACGCTCTTGGGCTGAAGATCCGCTCGAATGATCTCATTGATTTCGATGAGAATATCTATTTAAAAAAACTCACCGTAGAAAATCTCACTGATGAAAAAAAAGAGGTGCGCCTTTTTTTCGGCCATGATTTTTACATCTATGGAACCGAAATCGGCGATACAGCGGAATTTAGACCCGAAACCAATAGTCTTCTGCACTACAAGAAGGATCGCTATTTTCTCATCAACATCTGGGCGAACAATAAATTTGGAGTGGATTTCTTTGCGACGGGGAATAAAGCGCGGGGCACCGAGGTGGGAACGTGGAAAGACGCAGAAGATGGGGTGTTGAGCGGCAACC
The DNA here is from genome assembly GCA_035480535.1 of Chlamydiales bacterium. Lineage (GTDB taxonomy): Bacteria > Chlamydiota > Chlamydiia > Chlamydiales > SM23-39 > DATIHQ01. The sequence continues at coordinate 3,300 of DATIHQ010000065.1, read as the reverse complement.
CGATTGCCCAAGGCTCTGTCGATTCAGTGCTTGCGATTCCACTCACCATTCCCCCTCAAGGCAAAGAGAGCTGTTTTTACTGGATTGCGATGGGGAAAAATTGGGAGGAGGTTAGAGCATTAAATAAGATGATCCGAAAAAAAACTCCCGAGGAGATTTTCAAACGAACCTTCAACTACTGGAAATTATGGGTCGATAAAGAAAATCTGAATGTGACTCCCCTTCCCAAAAAAATTGCCCGCCTCTACAACAGGAGTTTACTCATTTGCCGCACCCAAATCAATAATTGCGGCAGCATCATCGCGGCCAATGATTCCGACGCCGTTTATTTTAACCGAGATACATATAGTTACATGTGGCCTCGCGATGGATCGCTCATCGCCTATGCGCTCGATTTAGCTGGATATGAAACAACTCCCTTTTTCCGTTTTTGCGCAAAACTCATCTCTGAAGATGGCTATTTTCTTCATAAATATACCCCTTCAGGCTCTTTGGCTAGCTCTTGGCATCCTTGGGTAAAAGAGAACATGAAACCTCAACTTCCCATCCAAGAAGACGAAACAGCTCTCGTCATCTGGGCCTTGTGGAATCACTTCAAAATCCATAAAGACATAGAATTCATTCGCCCCCTCTACGATCCCCTCATTAAAAGAGCTGCCGACTTCATGATGAATTACCGCAATCCTAAAACAGGCCTTCCCCTTCCCAGCTATGATCTTTGGGAAGAGAGACAGGGGATTCTCACTTTTACCGTTTCAGCTGTCTATGGAGGCCTCACAGCAGCGGCTCATTTCGCTGAAGCCTTTGGCGAGACGAGCCTGGCTCAAGATTATCGAGAAGGCGCCCGCAAAATGCGCGAGGGAATGGATCAATATCTCTATTTAAAAAAAGAGAAGCGATTCGCCCGGATGATCAACTTCACAAAAGATGGCTCTATCGAGGTCGACGCCGCCATCGATGCCAGCCTTTATGGGATTTTCGCCTTTGGGGCCTACGAGCCAGATCACCCTTATGTCCAAAGCACTATGGCTCAGGTGATCGATAAGCTTTGGGTCGAAAGCGCTGGCGGTGGCCTTGCCCGCTATGAAAATGACTCCTATTATCGGGAAAATGAAGGAGATCCCAGCAATCCCTGGTTCATTACGACTCTTTGGATCGCGCAGTACCATATTGCCCTCGCCAAGAAAAAAGAAGATCTAAATCGGGCTCTCGAGATTCTCAATTGGGTCGCTGATCACGCCCTACCCAGCGGCGTCCTCGCCGAGCAGGTCAATCCTAAAACCCATGAGCCTATCTCCGTCTCTCCCCTCACTTGGAGCCACGGCGCCTTCATCGCCGCAGTGCAAGAATATCTCAACAAGGTAAAAAATTTTTAACTATTGACTCTTCTTCCTGGAAAAATTATCATGTGCAACATGAACATCTAATCTTACCTTTTCCTTTACTAGCTCGCTCACACGAGTTCGCAATTCACTTGGTTTTCCAAGCTTAATTTTATATTTGAGTACATATGAATCAGACATTGATTCAAGTCCGTTCCGTTAAGAAGCATTATCGCAACGGCGATCAGATCAAGGAAGCCCTAAAAGGGATCTCCTTCGATATTTTTCAAGGAGAGATCTTTGGCCTTCTCGGCGTCAATGGCGCAGGGAAGACAACCCTCTCCACCATTTTAGCCGGCCTCCACCCTTTGACAGATGGCGATGTGCTCTATGAAGGACAATCGATCTATAAAGACATCGTCTCCTATCGCAAACAGGTGGGTTATTGCCCGCAGAAACCCAATCTCGATCTCTCTTTAACGTTGGAAGAGAATCTGATTTTTGCGGGGCGCTATCACAGAATGTCGCCCAAAGATATCCAGTCCCAGATCGCCTTGCTCATGGACCAATTCGATTTGCATGAATATGCCAAATCGAGAGCCTATGTTCTCTCTGGCGGCTATAAGCAGCGGTTCTTGATCGCCCGCACGCTCATTCATCGGCCTAAGCTGATCATTCTCGATGAGCCGACGGTGGGCCTCGATCCCCACATCCGCCACCAGCTCTGGGAGCAAATCATTGAGTTGAAGCGAAGCGGAGCGTCGATCTTATTGACCACCCATTATCTCGATGAAGCTGAATATCTCTCAGACCGCGTCTGCATCATCGATGCGGGTGCTGTGAAAACCATTGACACTCCAGATAATCTCAAAAAGATGCACAGCATGCATCGCCTGGAAGACGTATTCATCAAGCTCACGAACGAGACTGTGTATGCAAAATAGTATTTCTCGCTATCCCGGCTATATAACCACACTCTATCATTTACTCTGCCGCGATTTTCGCGTGTTCAAAGAGGAATTTTGGGGCAAGTTCTTCGATACAGCCCTCCTCCTCTTCACAACGGTGACGATCTTTAGCTATTTTCTCCCCTCTTACGGCCTAAAATCGGACTATGGCCCCTTCATTCTCATCGGCGTTGTTGCTGGGTTTGGTTTTTTTGAGGTGATCGGCAAGGTCAGCCTCATGATCGCCGACATGGAAGGAGAAAGGACCATTCTCTATACGCTCACCCTTCCCATCCCCTCCTGGCTTGTCTTCATCTACATTGGCGTTTCTTGGGCCTTAGTTTCCTCGGTCATCAGCCTTCTGATGTTCCCTCTGGGAAAATTGGTCCTTTTCACCCAGTTCGACCTCGGGAAAATCGACCTGCTCCGCCTCACCCTCATCTTCATCATGGGCAATCTCTTCTTTGGATTCTTTGCCCTTTGGCTCTCGAGCGTCTTAAAGAAGATGGGCAGCCTCTCCCACCTTTTCGTCCGCGTGGTCAACCCCATGTATAGTTTTGGCGGCTGGCTCTACTCCTGGCAATCGGTCTATAGCATCTCTCCTGAAATCGGCTATGCGCACCTCGTCAATCCCCTCCTCTATGTGATGGAAGGAATGCGCGCGGCTGCACTAGGTCAAGAAGGCTATCTCCCCTTTTGGTTTAGTTTTGCAGCGCTCACCGCCTTCACTCTCCTTTTCGCCTGGGACGCGATCCGCCGCCTCCAAAAAAGGTTGGACTGTGTAAAATAATAAATTAAGAACTCTTGAATGAAATATAAGGAATGTGTAAAGTATTTTTTATATAACAACAAGAGGTATGGCCATGTCCCAGTTAGCTTCAGCAACAAACTGTCCCCTAAAATTTGATGGAGGGCAACTCTATTTCCCGATAGGAGATAATCTGTATCCTTTGGGGCAAGCCAATTCATTTGCCATCTCTCCCTTAGAGAACGATCGCTTTGGCCTTATTTTTTACGATCTACAAGGAGGT
>DATIHQ010000064.1:0-18282 GCA_035480535.1 Chlamydiales bacterium | reverse complement strand
CATCGAGGCTATGCGGTGCGAAGTGCCATTTATAGAAATCCATTTGAGAACTTTGTTCTGGCTCGACAACTCTTGCAACGTGGAGAAAACATTCCTGAAGCAGATCGACTTTTTGCGATGAACAGAGCGATCGTACGCGATTACAGAGGTGTCGCTGGATTCTGTCGAACAGATGCCCATCGAGGCTATGTTTTGTTAACTGCAATTGGGGAAGGAAAACTCAGCTTGGCTCGGCAGCTTCTGTTAGATGGGAATCATATTCCTGAAACAGACCGCATTGCCGCCATTCGAAAGATGGTAAGGAGAGATCCTCGCGATTTAGTTTATCTACAAGATCTTTTAATCCTCACAAGACGGCATCGACTCATTGCAGCTTGTGCCTCAGATAAAATCCAAATGGCCATTATAGCAATGATTGCCCTTATGGTCGCTGCGATAGCCCCATACATAGGCCAGGAGAAATCTTAGTCCATTTCAAAGTCTTAAGAGATAGTACATTTCTTAGAAGGGGGATCGTTTATTCTTTTGAGGGTCTCAAAAAACTCGTCGTTAGCAGTCTTTAAGAAGTTGTCTAAGGCTTCATCGCGAAGCGCTTCGCTATCAGAGCTGTTTTCGATTTCCAAGAGAGTTTTTACATTTGCGGGAAGGGCATTGTGGAAGAGAGAATTGGGATCTGCATCGTGGGCTAATAGTTCAGCTGGTCCAATATGGATACAGAGTCCTCCCCGGCCATTCTTGTCCGACCGGCCTTGTTTGAGCGCTTGGATAAAAACAGAAAGGCGGTGGGGATTAATGAGAACATTTAAAACAGAATTGATTTTCAAAGAAGTCTCTGCACCATCCAAGACAGAAACCTGCCAATCGTCTATATAACCCCGAGTTAGAAAGGTTAAAATATACCTCATTTGATCGGCATCGCAAATTTCTAGAACTCTGCGGAATGGAAAATGGGCGAACCATTCTTTTTTTTGCCAACGGTCGGGAATTAAATAGTCGCCCGATATTTCTTGGAGCTTCATCCTCAAATCACAATCATCTAGGCTGTTGAAGAAGTGTCCGATTTGCTGCCAATCCGCGGGAGGGCGGGGATTTAAAAATCCACTGTTGTCTGGCAATAGCGCCGCAGGAATCACAGACATAGATACCTCTACATTCTTTCGACGGTTTCGAGACCGAGGATGTTAAGCCCTTGCTTGAGAAGGCGGGCGGTGAGTTCGCAAAGGACGAGGCGGCTTCCTTCTTCGGGAACCCCTTCGACGCGGCAGTCGCGGAAGAAGGCATTGAACTTCTCCGCAAGTTCATAGAGGAAGTCGGTGAGGCGGTTGGGGAGAAGATCGCGCGCCATCATTTCAACGACTTCGCCAAAGCGGCGGATGTGGACGCCAAGGGCAATTTCTGAGGGGTGCTGCACATGAATTTTATGGTGGGAGAGGACATGCTTCATGTCGGCCGCTGTTTTTCGCTTGATTCCCATGATGCGCACGTAGGCGTAGAGGAGGAAGACGGCCGTATTTCCTTCAAAGCGGAGCATTCGCTCATAGCTAAAGGTATAATCTTTGGTGCGGTGGGTGGAGAGGTCGGCGTATTTGACGGCGCCGATGCCGAGCACGCGGGCGAGATGCTCGACTTCTTGCTGGCTTGCGGTGGGGAGGCGCTCGATGATGATTTCCCGCGCTTTGTCGACGGCTTCGGTGAGTAAATCGATGAGTTTTTCTGTTTCTCCTGAGCGGGTTTTGAATTTCTTCCCATCGGGGCCAAGGACAAGGCCAAATCCAACATGGTCAGCTTCCACTTTTGCAGGATCGAGCCAGCCCGCTTTTTGCGCAGCGGCAAAGATCATTTGAAAGTGAAGGCTTTGCCCCACGTCAGTCACAATGATGATTCGATCCGCCTTGTCGACAAAAATTCGATAGCGGATCGCGGCCATATCGGTGGTGTCGTAGTTGTAGCCGCCATCGGATTTTTGCACCATGAGGGGAAGCATTTGCCCCTCTCGATTTTGGAATCCTTCGAGAAAGATGCATTTGGCGCCATCAGAGAGAGTAGCAAGACCTTTTTGCTCGAGTTCTTGAACGACTTCTTTGAGATAGGGGTTGTAAAACGATTCTCCCCGCTCGATGAGGCGCACGCCCAAAAGATCGTAAATTTCCTGAAAGGCTTTTCGGGAGATATCGCAGATGATTTTCCAAGCGTGGAGAGCCTCTTTATCTCCCGATTGCAGTTTGACGACCTGTAATTGAGAGCGCTTCTTGAAATCGGGATCCTCGTCGAATCGCTTCTTGGCGGCGCGGTACCATTGCATGAGCGAATCGAGGGTCGTCGCCTCTTCTCCACTCAGGACAGCGGGGGCATGTTCTTTCATGTAGGCGATCAACATACCAAACTGGGTACCCCAATCGCCAATGTGATTGAGCCGCAGGACATCGTGGCCTAAGAATTCAAAGAGGCGCGATAAGCTATCGCCAATGATGGTGGAGCGAAGATGGCCCACATGGAGTTCTTTGGCGACATTTGGGGAGGAGAATTCGACAATGACTTTTTGTTTCTTTGCGGGATGGGAGGCGCCGAGAAGCGCGTCATTGAGTTGCTGCTGCAGCTGGTGGGAGAGAAACAGGGGCGCAAGAGTAAAGTTAATGAATCCGGGACCGGCGATTTCGATCTTCGCAAACATTTCTCGGTCAGTTAAATGATCGATGATCTTCTGCGCGATGGCGCGGGGATTTTGTTTCAGGATCTTGGAAAGGCGAAGGGCGCTGTTGCACTGGTAATGGCCAAATTCTTCGGCGCAGGGAGCCATTTCTGCTCCTCTTTCCTCTTCAGGAAGATCTGAGAAAGCTCGGGCAATCGCCTCTGTGACTTTGCCGCGAAAGATCGAAATCAGTGTTTCCATGGATCCATTCTAGATAAAATGGCTTTAAATATCCGCAGAATGATGATAGGTAGGCGGGATCACTCGCTTCCCAATTCCATATTTAATGCGGTATTCAGCTAGGGCAAAGGCGGCTTTGTGAGTCGATTCCCGGTTTCTTTCGGCAATTTCATAGATGGCGAGAAGCGTGTCGTAGATGTGATGCGTTTTGTAGCGGGGAACAGTGGGAGAATACCCTGCATCTTCTAGCTCCGCAGCGACGTTTAAGAGGCCGCCGGCATTGATCACAAAGTCGGGCGCATAGAGAATGCCCCGGTCGCGCAAGAGATCGGCGTGAGAATCGCGCAAAAGCTGGTTATTGGCGCTTCCGGCAATGGCGCGGCAGCGGAAGTGAGGGAGAGTTTGGTCGTTGACGATCCCGCCCAAGGCACAGGGGGCAAAAATATCGCATTCGACTTTCAAGATGGCCTCTGTAGAGATTTTTTCAGCCCCATATCTTGCAGCTAGGTGATCGAGTTTTGCGGAGTCTTTATCGGCGAGAATGAGTTTGGCGCCCGCCCAAAAGAGATATTCAATGACATGTCTGCCTACGTTGCCCAATCCTTGGACGGCAACTCGACGCCCTTCGAGAGAATCGGAGCCAAAGAGTTTCTTAGCCGCAGATTGAATGCCTCGGAAGGTGCCCCAAGCGGTGAAAGGGCCTGGATCGCCGCTGCTTTTTGCATGGGGAAGCCCCACAACGTGCTTGGTGGCGCGGCGGACAATTCTCACATCTTCAGGCATACACCCCAAATCTTCAGCGCAAATATAAGCTCCGCCTAATGTATCGACAGCGGCGCCAAAGGCGAGGAGCATTTCAGGGGTTTTTTGTTTCTTCGTATCGGCGATAATGACCCCTTTTCCGCCCCCAAAGCCCACTTCATGGACGGCCGATTTATAGGTCATTCCCTTGGCAAGTCTTAAGGCATCTTCGAGGGCGTCATTAAAGGTGGGGTAGGATTGAATGCGAATGCCTCCAAGGGCAGGTCCAAGGGTCGTATCGTGGATCGCAATGATGGCGGTGAGTTGAGATTCTTTGTCAGTGACTTTGAGGACTTGTTCATACCCCTTTACGTTGATCTTTTCGAGATGCAGTGTCTTTTGGCTCTCCTTAATTAAAGATGCCAATCGCTTTTGTGCTGGTTTTTCAAGAATTTGGGTATTCATCCAAGAAGCCTCATTTATGGGAAAATTTTTGAAGAACTATAACAGGCCCTCTTCCCAAAATCAAGAACAGATGAAGCCTATCGATTAAAATATTTCATTTAGCCTTCGACAGATCGGCCTTGCCCATAATGGGTTTTTGATCTATTCTCCTTCACTAAAACATCCACTTATCGGGAATTATCATGACGACCGCCCTTAGCATTACTGCGGAGCAGAAAAACGAGCTATTGAAGTTTTTGAAGAAAAACCGCAATACAGACCTGGTGACGATTTATCTCGCATTTGTCGAAGAGAAATACCACCTAAAACCGGTCCTCTTCCCCCGCGATAAGACCATTTTCCAAAGCGTGGATGACCTGATCGAGAAACTGCAAGCACAGGGGAAACTCTGGCGCGAGACGGAAATCACCATCCAATTTGGCCAGCAAAGCGTCAATGAAGATACAAAAAAGATTTACATCTGCCCCTTTACAGGAAAAGTCTTTGGAGACAATACATGCCCCAATCCACAAGATGCGATTTACGATTGGGTCTCCACCTGCCCCGAAAATAAGGAACGGGTAGGCGGTCTTCCTGCGAAACGCTTCTTTGTTTCGGAAGATCCCGAGGTGATTAAAAATTACATTAGCCAGCGAAAGGCCTCGATCAAAAAAGTCGTTTATTCCTCAGCAGTGACCGGGAAGTTGTTCAATAGCAAGGCCGCAGTGATCGACGACTTTAAGAAGAATCACATCAAGCACCTCACTCTTTTCGAAGTGCAAAACCAAAACCGGTTCCAGATTGAAGAGAACTTCTTGGCCTTCATCCAAAAACTTTTGACAGAAGAGAAGATCGCTCAGTTTGTTGAAGCTCTCTCCCAACATCCAGAATTTGCCCCCTTCCTTGAGAAATGGGTCGAATCGGACTAGAACAATTTTTGCTCTCTTCTGAGGAGACAATCGCTTTTGGAAAAAAGATGGCTCATCTCCTTAAACCCAATGCGATTTTGGCCCTCTCAGGCGATTTAGGATCGGGAAAAACGACCTTTGTGCAAGGACTCGCCTTGGGACTTGGGATTGAAGACTCTGTCCAAAGCCCAACCTTTGTCACTCTCAACCTCTATGAGGCAAAAGTCCCCCTGTTTCATTTCGATCTCTACCGCCTGAAATCCTCCCAAGATTTTTTAAGCCTGGGATTTGAAGAGTATTTTCAAAGGGAAGGGATCTGCGCCATTGAATGGCCCGAGCGAATCGCCTCGCTTCTTCCCCAAGAAACTGTTTTCATCTCCTTTGAATATTCAGGAGAGGGAAGGAGAGCAAAAGTATGCTGAAAAATGGCCGTTTTCTTCTCTCCACTTTAAATGACTTCCCCAATTTAAAAGATCCGCGGGGCAAGCCTCTTCCAGAGATCGCTTTTGCCGGCCGCTCCAATGTGGGAAAATCGAGCTTGATCAATCATCTCTTAAATCAAAAAGGGCTCGCAAAAACCTCATCGACTCCCGGGAAAACGCAACTTCTGAACTTCTTTTCCGTTGATGACCGATTGCTTTTGGTCGATCTGCCGGGCTATGGTTTTGCCAAAGCGCCTCCCGATGCGATCCAAAAATGGTCAGAGGCGATCGATGCTTATCTCAACCACCGTTCAACGCTTAAACTCATCCTTCTCCTCATCGATTGCCGCCGCGAAATGGGGGAGGAAGATCGCCTCCTCATCGATTGGGCCGCCCATAAAAAAATTCCCCTTTTGGTCATTTTGACAAAAACTGATAAACTCTCTCCCATTGAAGTCGAAGCGCAGATGCAAAAGACGCCTCAAGCCATTCCCTATTCGATTAAACTCGCCGCTTCGCGCCAGCTTCTAAGCAAAAGGATTGAACAAATTTTATGGGACTAATTCATCAAGATATTTTCGTCTGCTTAGATTGCGAATCGACGGGACTCGATACGGAGAAAGATCGAATTGTTGAAGTTGCAGTCGCGCGCTTCACTTTCAGCGAGATCTTGGAGACCTTTGAAACCTTGATCGATCCCGAGTGTGACATTCCAGAAATTTCACAGGACATCCATAAAATTTCCAAGGAAATGATCCAAGGCAAACCGAAGATTCGGGAAGTCCTCCCCAATCTTCTAAAAATGATCGATGGGCACATCCTCATTGGCCACGGCATTGGCTTTGACATTTCACTCATCGACGCAGAGGCCAAACGGAATCAAATCCCCTGCAACATCTACCAACAACCCCACATCGATACGCTCCGCATGGCCCGCCTCTACGGAGAAAGCCCCATCAACTCGCTCGAGCGCCTCCGCATGCACTTCAACATCGCGGCGGAAGGCGCCCACCGCGCCATGAGCGACGTCATCGTCAACATAGAAGTGTTTAAATACCTGGCCAAATCGTATCAAACCACAGAGCAGCTCCAAAAAGTCTTGCTCAAGCCCATCAAGCTAAAAACCATGCCCCTCGGCAAGCACAAAGGGCGCCGCTTCGAAGAAATCCCCGTCGAGTATCTCCTTTGGGCTGAGAGGAAGGATTTCGACCAAGATCTTCTCTTCTCCATTCGCTCCGAACTCCGCAATCGGAAAAAAGGAGGCGGCTTCGAGCTCTCCGCAAACCCCTTCGGAAATCTTTGATTGACGAAATGATCTTCGCCATTTAGCATTTCTTCATGGCTAAATTGACCTTGAAAGATCTCTCCTTAAAAGGAAAACGCGTTTTGATGCGGGTGGACTTTAATGTCCCGATGAAAGAGGGGAAAATCACGGATGATTCGCGCATTGTCGCAGCCCTTCCATCGATCCAATATGTTTTAGATCATGGCGCCTCTCTCGTTTTGATGAGCCACATGGGCCGGCCAAAGGGAAAGCCTGATCCCGAATTATCGCTTGCTCCTTGTGCAAAACGACTTTCTGAATTGCTGAAGAAACCCGTTGCGATGGCGCCCGATTGCGTCGGGCCTGCGGTAGAAAAAATGGCTTCTGGACTTCGTCCAGGCCAGCTCCTTCTTTTGGAAAATCTCCGCTTTCATGCGGGAGAAGAAGAGCCAGAAAAAGATCCTTCTTTTGTCGCATCGCTGGCCAAATTAGGAGATTTGTATGTGAATGATGCATTTGGGACGGCCCATCGCGCGCATGCATCGACTGCTTTGATTGCTAAATACTTTCCCGGCAAGGCGGCCGCGGGCTTTTTGATGGAAAAAGAAATCGCCCATTTGTCGCCGCTTTTGCAGCATCCCAAGCGCCCTTTTTATGCGATCATTGGGGGCGCGAAAGTTTCCACCAAAATCGGCGTGATTAAAAATCTCCTGCGCCTCATCGACGGTCTCTTTCTCGGCGGCGGGATGACCTTTACTTTTTTGAAGAGCCAATCGATTCCCATTGGCAACTCCCTTTTTGAAGAAGCGGAAGTGGAGACAGCGCGTGCGCTGCTTGCGCAGAACAAAGATAAAATCCATCTCCCAGTCGATCTCGTCATCGCCGATGCCTTTACCAATGAGGCTCACCGAAAGACGATTGCCGCAACTGCCGGTATCCCTCCCGGTTGGCAGGGGATGGATATAGGACCCAAAACCGTTGAAAACTGGTCCCAACTCTTAAAAAAAGCGGCAACTGTTTTTTGGAATGGCCCAGTTGGCGTCTTTGAGATGCCTCATTTTGCAAAGGGAACTCAAGCGCTCGCCCAGACCCTAGCTCACACAAAAGCGGAGACAATCATTGGCGGAGGCGATTCGGTGGCGGCCATCCAGCAGATGGGACTGGCCGATCAATTTACCCATCTCTCAACTGGCGGGGGGGCTTCATTAGAATATCTTGAATTCGGTCACCTCCCCGGCATCGACGCCCTCAGCGACAAATAAAAACTCTCCATTTTCTTAAATGGGGGTTTATGCAATGCTTGGGCCATCAGGAAGAGGGAACCAGCGATGTATGCAAGCGGATAGCCCATCGGAATTTGGCAAGTGGCGCGCCTTCTTTTGGCCGATCCACCGTTGGGAATTGAAGAAATTCTTCCCAATGCTCTTTATGTTCTTCTTCATCTCCTTTAACTACAACGCTCTGCGCGCATATAAAGACTCCATGGTGGTCACCGCCCCCGAATCGGGCGCCGAGGCGATTCCGTTTATCAAAGTCTGGGCCATCCTTCCCAGCGCGATCTTATTGACCTACTTGTTCACCCGCCTGGCCAATCGATTCAGCAGAGAAAAAGTTTTTTACATCATGATGTCCCTTTTTCTCGCCTTCTTCTTTATCTTCACCTTTTTCCTTTTCCCCGCCCAAGATTATTTGCATCCAACAGCTCTTGCAGACAAGATGCAAGCTCTTCTGCCTGACGGGTTTAAGGGATTAATTGCCATTTTTAGAAACTGGACTTTTACCCTTTTCTACGTAATGTCGGAACTTTGGGGCACGGCGATTCTGACGGTTCTTTTTTGGGGATTTGCCAATGAAGTGACTTCGGTGGGAGAAGCCAAGCGATTCTACGGCTTGCTCGCCATCGGCGCCAATATCGCGGGGATTTTCTCCGGCCAAGCCTCTATTTACTTTTCTGGAAATATCTTCCTTCCCTGGCTTCCCTATGGAAAGGATGCCTGGAGCCAGTCAGTCCTCTTTTTGAATTGCTCGATCATCGTTTCTGGACTCATCACAATCGCCATTTTCCGGTGGCTCAACCGCCATGTGGTTCGCCCCTCTGAAAATGCCCAACCGCAACATTTGAAACCTGTAAAGGTGAAGATGTCGATGCGAAAGAACTTTGCCTATTTGGCTAAATCAAAGTATTTAATTTGCATCGCTTTAGTTGTTCTTACTTATCACATCGCCATGAACTTAATTGAAGTTGTATGGAAAAACCAAATTAAACAAATTTATCCGAATCCCAGCGAATACAATGTCTACATGGGCGAAGTGATGACCTTGATGGGGATCCTCGCCACCATTACAGCTATTTTTGTTACAGGGAACGTCATCCGCCGCTTTTCTTGGACCGCTGCAGCCTTAATTCCCGCCATCATCACTCTTCTTGCAGGCTCTGGATTCTTCGCCTTTGTGATCTTTCAATATTCGGAAATCAATTGGCTAGCTGCTTTCCTTGGATCCACACCTCTCATGCTCAGCGTTTCCCTTGGCTCGCTTCAAAACTGCCTGAGCCGAGCTTCCAAATATACTCTCTTCGACGCGACAAAGGAAATGACCTTCATCCCGCTCAGCAATGAATCGAAACTCAAGGGAAAGGCAGCGATCGATGGTGTCGGATCGAGACTGGGCAAATCGGGCGGCTCTGTGATCCACCAAGGGCTTCTCCTATTTTTCTCCACTGTCGCTGCAAGCACTCCCTACGTAGCCGCGATCTTCCTAGTGGTGGTACTCGTTTGGGTCTTGGCCGTTGTCTCCCTAGGCAAGCAATTCGATAGCCTCGTCGAAGAAAATGAAAAGCTCGAAATTCCAGATACTCCAACTTCCAAACCTGTTCCCGCATAATGAACCTATCCGCAATGTGGTGCAAAAAATCTGCGGGATCTTTCGAGCGCTTTTCGCGCCTCTGCCCTTGTAAATATTTCAAATACTTACTGCGGTCATTCGTCGCAAAAATCATCTCGAAATCTCTGCGCACCTTTTTTACCCGACATTGCGGATAGGTTCATTGACAATAATTTAATTTGTGTTATTTCTAAAAATATAAATGGAAACGTTAATTCAGTTTATTTTCGAGCATGCGCAATATGCCCATTGGATTGTCTTTGGGGCACTGATGCTCGCTGGGATCAATGTTCCCATCAGCGAAGATCTGATGATCATCTTCAGCGCCGTCTTGGCAGCCACCGTAGTTCCAGAAAATATCTATAAACTATTCGCCGCGGTGTTTCTCGGCTGCTATATCTCCGATTGGGCCTGCTACTGGGTCGGCCGAAGCTTAGGCCCAAAACTATGGAATATCTCTTGGTTTGCCAAGACATTTGATCGGAAGCGGATCGATCAAATCCACGCCTATTATGCAAAGTATGGATTTTTCACCTTGCTCGTGGGCCGATTCATCCCCTTTGGCGTGAGAAATTGCCTCTTTTTGACCGCAGGGCTTGGAAGGATGCCATTTGGCAGATTTCTCCTCAGCGATGGGATTGCCTGCATTTGCTCAAATACCATTCTTTTTACCGTGGCCTACCAGGTCGGCAAAAATTATCAGACGCTTCTCGAGTCGATAAAAACATTCAATATTTTCCTATTCTCCGCCTTTGTGGTGTTGATAATTGCCTTTATTTGGTATAAGAAAAAGAAAAAGGTTTCCACTTAAGTCTCTGAACTCGCATGATTACGGTATCAAACAGCCTTTCTTTTGTCCGTGTCCCGCTTGCCTTTTTGTTTCTCCAGGAAAACCAAACCTTGAGAATCTTGGCGATCATCCTGGCTATGGTGACCGACAGCATCGATGGATACCTTGCCAGACGAAGCCAGTCGGTGAGCCGCTTTGGAGCGATTCTCGATCCGGCCGTCGATAAATTTTTTGTCTATTTCGCTATGTGGGTTCTTTTCCTTGAAGGAAAAATAGTTCCCTGGGAAATGGTCGCGATGCTCTCGCGCGATTTCTTTGTCTGCCTCCATGGCCTTCTCATGCTCGCCACCGGCCGCTGGAAAAACATTGTCTTTCGCGCCATCCGCTGGGGCAAGGTCACGACAGCCCTTCAATTTATCATCCTACTCGCCCTAATTCTCAACCTCGCCATCCCCTGGTACCTCTACGCGGCCTTCGTGGCTATGGGCTGGCTCGCCTTCTTAGAACTCTTCCAAATTGTTGAGACAAAATCCCCTGCCTAATTTATACTACCACCCATGCAAACAGCTACAATTGCCAAACCATTCGACTTTAAATTCCTCTCTGCTGTCTCAATCATTGTGGGGACTTCCATTGGCGCGGGGATGTTGGGCTTGCCTGTAGAAACCGCACGCGGCGGATTTCTCCCAGCCATTTGCCTTTTTCTTCTCACCTGGTTTATCTCTATTTCCTCAGGCTTGCTCTTTTCTGAAGTACTCTTAACTAAACCCGCCGGATCTAATTATATCTCTCTTGGAAAAAACATATTAGGAGAGAAAATAAAATTCGCGATTTTCTTTTTTTATATTTTATTATTCTTCTCGTTAATTGTTGCCTATACCAAGGGAATCGGCGTCCTTTTTTCTCATGATTTTGCTCTTGTGAGCGCCCCCTGGCATGGATCGCTTCTCTTTATCCTTCTCTTTTTGCCTTTGATGTTTTTTGGCACCCACCTCATCGGCAAGGTGAATGGGCTCCTCACCTTTATTCTCCTGACTTCCTTTATCCTGCTGATTTCCATTGGGACCCAGAACATTTCTTTTACCCACTTCGCCCCCAAAAATTGGTCTTTGAGCTTATTTTCCATCCCCCTCATGATTAGCTCTTTTGGTTTTCACGGAACCCTTCCCTCCCTCATCGATTATCTCGATCGGGATCGAAAGAAGATTCAGAAATCGATTGTACTGGGCTGCACAATCACTCTATTGATCTATTTAGTTTGGGAATTTTTCATCCTTGGCTCCATTCCACTCCACGGCGAGATCAGTTTAACCTCCGCCTGGATGAAGGATGAGACGGCGATCAGCCCCATGAGCCAACTGCTGAAAAACCCTCTTATTTGGAATTTGGCCCATATTTTTTCTCTCACAGCGATCATCACTTCCTTCTTTGGAGTGAGCATTGGATTGACCGACTTCTTGATCGATGCCTTTCAAATTTCTCAAAACCGAAATACCCGGATTCTTCTCTTAAGTTCTGTCTATCTCTCTGCTTTGCTCCTCTCAATGACAGAGCTTCGAGTTTTCTATCTCTCGCTGAATTACGGAGCGGGCATTGCAGGGACTTTCCTTTTGATCTTTCTTCCCGCTCTAATGGCCTTTAAATCAAATCAAATAGAAGAAGAGAGGCTCTTCCTCATTGCGAGAAAAAAAGCGCTCCCTCTGATCTTTTTATTCTCTGCTATTTCAGTGGTGAGTTGCATTTTGAGTTTTTTCAGATATACTGAGTAATTATTTAAAGAGGTTGTTTTTCATGGAAATTGAACGGGAATCGATTTTTGTCTCTGCGCTGCGCAGTTTTTGCCGCATGTTTTTCGGCGCCTGCGGTTTTCTCTTGGCGATCTTCATCGTTTGTTTCCTCTATTCCCTCGTCTCCAACGCTACGACGATCCAAGAAAAAACAACCGTGACCTACTTGCCCGATGCCAATGGAGTCCGCGATGGGGTTTCCCTTTCCTCTCCCGTTATTTTACAACTGAATATCCATGGGATCATCGGCGAGCCAAAAATGGATACAAGTGTGGTCCAAGATGTTCTCCTCGACTCCCGCTCAGGAGTCTTTAAAACCGATCGCATCAAGGGCATTTTGCTCCACATCAACTCGCCCGGAGGCACTGTCGTCGATTCCGATAATATCTACCGGATGCTGATGCAATATAAAGAGCGCCATAAAGTCCCCATCTATGCCTATGTCGACGGCCTTTGCGCATCAGGCGGGATGTATATCGCCTGCGCCGCAGAGCAAATCTATTCAGGACCTTCGGGAATCATTGGCTCAGTGGGCGTTCGGATCGGCCCTTTCTTCAATATTTACGATACAATGGGCAAAGTGGGGCTCCAAGCTCTTACGATTACAGCGGGACTCGATAAAGATGCGCTCAATCCAACTCGTCCTTGGAGAGCCGGCGAAGAGGCGTCAATTAAGGCAATCACAGATTATTCTTATCAGCAGTTTGTCGATCTCGTCGCCTCCTCAAGACCCCGTTTGGATAAGACCAAACTCATGCAAGAATATGGAGCTCATGTTTTCGATCCCGTCCGGGCGCAAGAATATGGCTATATCGATTTTGTCAACGCCACTCGCGATGAGGCGCTGCTCGCTCTCTTAAAAGCCGCTCAAATTGACACTTCAAAAACCTATCAAGTGGTCCAGCTCGAGCCAAAAAATGCATGGCTCACTGCCTTAACAAGCGAATGTCCTCTCTTCACAGGAAAAATCGAACATTCTTTGGATACAGGTGGGCCTAAAATCCGCGACCGGATTGCCTATCTCTATCAACCTTTTGAGAATTAATGCAGAAGATCTACATTGTCGATGCAGTGAATTTTCTCTTCCGTTCCTATTATGCCATCACCACGCAGATGACCAATGATCAAGGACAATCGACCAATGCCCTCTTCGGCTTCATCCGCTCGATCATGAAATTGATCAAAGATTTCTCTCCCGATCATCTGATTTGCGTTTTTGATGGCCCCGATAATAAAAAAACAAGGCAAGCAGTCTACGCCGAATATAAAATGCATCGGAAAGGAGCCCCTGAAGATCTATTTCCCCAATTTGACTGGGCCTATGAATATTGCGAGTTTGCCGGAATTCCCACTCTTTGCATCGAGGGAGTCGAAGCTGACGACACAATGGCGAGCATCGCCCTTTGGGCCGAGAAAAAAGGAGCGAAAGTTTTTCTCTGTTCGAGCGATAAAGACTTAATGCAGCTGGTGAACTCTCAGATTTTCATGTTGCATGCCCATAAAGACAATTTGCTCGTCGATGAGGGAAAGGTAAAGGAGCTCTTTGGAGTGCGCCCCGATCAGATGCTCGATTATTTGGCGATTGTGGGGGATGCCTCCGATAATATCCCCGGCATGGAGGGATTTGGCCCGAAAACCGCCTCGGCGCTTTTGGAAGAATTTGGCACGTTGGATAACATTCTCGCCCATCCGGAACGGGTTAAAGGAGATAAGAAACAAGAAGTCTTGCGCACGCAGAAAAAAGAAGCGTTGATGAGCCGGGAACTGGCCACTCTGATCACCCGTGTTGAAATCCCTCATGAAGTGGAGTTCTACCGTCTAAAAGACCCAAATCTAGGCAAACTCACCGATTTCTTCCACAAGATGAAATTCAACACGCTTCTTCGGGAAATCGGAGGCGCTCCTCCTCCAGCGCCAGGGAAAAAAGGGGCCCGTCACACAGACAAGCACAATTACCAGCTCATCGATGAGGAAAAAGAACTGGAAATGCTCCTGGAGCATCTTGCTAAACAGAAAGAAGTGGGACTCGATACTGAAACGACAAATATCAATCCCCATTTGGCAGAATTGGTCGGCATTAGTTTTTCTTATGAACCGGGAGAGGCGTGGTACATTCCCTGCAATGGAAATCTGGGCGAGGCGAAAGTTCTGGAGATGTTAAAGCCCTTTTTTGCTCATGCAAAGTGCGGTTTTTATGGCCATAACTTAAAGTATGACTATCATGTGCTCGGCAATTTGGGCATTGTCTTAAAAAAAATCGCTTTCGACACCCTTTTAGCTTCTTTTCTTCTCGATCCGCAAAACCGGCGCCACAACCTCGATGAATTGGCCCTGGAGAAATTCAAGCGGGTGAAAATTCCCATCGAAAGCCTCATCGGCAAAGGAAAAACTGAAATTTCGATGCGGGAGGTCCCCATTGAAAAAATCAAAGACTATTGCTGCGAAGATATCGATTATACGACGCGGTTAAAAGAGCTCTTTGAAGAAGAATTAGAAGAGAGAAAACTAGACAGGCTTTTCTACGATATTGAATTGCCTTTGCTGCCCATTTTAGCAAAAATGGAGCGGCGAGGGATTTATCTCGATGTGGAGCCGCTGCAAGCGTTAGGGGAGAATCTTTTGCGCGATCTCAATCGCTTAAAGGGAAAGATTTTTCAACTCGTGGGAGAAGAATTCAATCTAAATTCCCCCAAACAACTCGGTCAAATTCTCTTTGAAAAATTGGGATTGAAATCGAGCGGGAAAAAAGCTTCTACTGCGGCCGATATTTTAGAGGAGCTGGCCGAGGAAAATCCGGTTGTCCAACACATTCTCGACTATCGGGGCTTGGAAAAACTCCGCTCCACCTACATCGAAGCGCTTCCCTTGGCGGTCAATCCTGAGACGGGGCGGATTCACTGCACGTTTATGCAATCGGTTGCGGCGACGGGGCGCCTTTCCTGCCAAGATCCCAATCTGCAAAATATCCCCATCCGCACGCCAGAAGGGATGGCCATCCGCACCTGCTTTAAGCCGCAAAAGAAAGGATGGAGCTTTTTAGGCGCTGACTATTCGCAAATCGAGCTGAGAGTTTTAGCGCATTTCTGCGAAGATCCCGAACTTGTCAGAGCCTTCCAAACGGGGCGCGATATCCATGCCCACACGGCCTCTTTAGTCTTTGGCATCCCCGAAAAAGAGATCACCGGCGAGATGCGGGCGGTGGCCAAAGCGGTGAATTTTGGCATTGTCTATGGTCAAAGCTCTTTTGGCCTTTCCAAACAGCTCCATATTCCCGTGCGGGACGCCGCGCAGTTTATCAAAACTTATTTTGAACGATACCCCAGAGTTTTAGACTACCTGGAATACTGCAGGGAGCAGGCGAGAAAAACGGGGATGGCCACCACATTGACCGGCCGGCAGCGCCCTATTCCAGAAATCAACAATAAAAACCCGATGATTCGGGGGGGGGCCGAGCGGCTCGCTACGAATACCCCCCTGCAGGGGACCGCCGCAGATCTCATTAAGATGGCCATGATCCAGATTGACAAGGAAATAGTTGAGAGGAAGTTCGAGGGGCAAATGATCCTCCAGATCCACGATGAGCTCATTTTTGAGATCCCCGACGATGAAATAAGGCCTTTTGAGCTCCTCGTCAAAGAGAAGATGGAGCAGGTTCTCAAGCTAAATGTGCCGATCGAAGTGCATATAGCCGTTGGCAAAAATTGGGCAGAATGCTAAAATTAAAGAAAGTTGCTATCACAGGTGGGGTAGCGAGCGGTAAAAGTACCGTTTGCCAGTTCTTCAAGGAACTGGGAGCCTACGTGGTCAATGCCGATGCAATTGTCCACGAGCTTCTAGTGCCCAACACCGATCTCGGTCAGCAAATACTCCAAAATCTCGGCTCTGATATTCTCGAAAAAGGAAAGATTAGCCGATTGATTCTTGCTGAAAAGGTGTTTAAAGACCCCCAAAAGCTCAAGAAGCTAGAGGCGCTGCTGCACCCAGCAGTGCTTCGAAAAATCGAAGAGCTTTATAGCCAAGCCTGCAAAGAGGGAAAATATTCCTCCTTTGTTGTAGAGATCCCCCTTCTTTTTGAGATCAAAGGGGAAGCTTTCTACGATGTAATAATAGCCGTCTTAAGCGATGAGGCTCTAGCGAGAGCGCGATTTGCAAAGGCGGGATTTCAAAACACGGAATACGATCGACGAATGAGTCGGCAAATCAAACCAAATCAAAAAGCTAAACAAGCTCACTTTACCATTCACAACAATGGTTCGCTTGAGGATCTTCGCAATGAAGTGATCGAGTTGAACCGAATCATACACCAATGAGGACCCCTTTCCCATGAACCAAGACCAGCAAACTGAACAACCCAATTCACAACACGTTCCCGATGCAGGATTTGAAGCTGTAACAAAAATCTCCGACCTACAGCGGATGAATATCGACCAGCTGCAAAACTACGCCCGCAACATTGGCCTGAAACACACCGCTTCCCTTCCGAAATCAGGCGTTGTTTTCGAAATCGTGAAAACAATTTCAGAAAAACCCAACGAGCTTCTCTACGGCGAAGGAGTTCTGGAAGTTCTCCCCGATGGTTTTGGATTCCTCCGCTCTCCCAACTACAACTACCTCCCCTCCGCTGAAGACATTTATGTTTCTCCGGCTCAAATTCGCCGCTTCGATCTTCGCAAAGGGGACACTCTTCTCGGCACCATCCGCGCTCCAAAAGACAAAGAAAAATATTTCGCCATGTTGAAGGTAGAGCGAATCAATGGAAAGACCTTTGAAGAAACCAAAGATCGCGTTCTCTTTGAAAACCTAACGCCCCTTTATCCAAGCAAGCGGCTCGTCATGGAGACCACGAGAGAAAAACTCACCATGCGCGTCCTCGATCTCGCCTCCCCAATTGGAAAAGGACAGCGCGGCCTCATTGTGGCGCCTCCCAAGTCGGGAAAAACGATCCTGATGCAAAACATCGCCAATGCGATCGAGACCAATAATCCAGAAGTGATCCTCATGGTCCTCCTCATCGACGAAAGACCTGAAGAGGTCACGGACATGATCCGAACTGTTAAAGGAGAAGTCATTGCCTCCACCTTTGATGAACCCCCCGAAAGACACGTGCAAATCGCCGATATGGCCATTGAAAAAGCGCGGCGTATGGTGGAATGCGGCTATGACGTGGTCATCCTTCTCGATAACCTCACCCGCCTCGCCCGCGCATATAATACAGTTCAACCCCATTCAGGCAAAATCCTGACCGGCGGTGTGGATGCCAATGCGCTCCATAAACCGAAGCGTTTCTTCGGCGCAGCCCGCAACGTAGAACAAGGGGGCTCTCTCACCATCATCGCAACGGCGCTGATCGATACTGGATCGCGAATGGACGAGGTGATTTTCGAAGAGTTCAAAGGAACAGGCAACATGGAACTCGTGCTCGATCGCAGACTAGCCGATCGCCGCATTTTCCCTGCCATCGATCTCATCAAGAGCGGCACGCGAAAAGAGGAACTCCTCTTCCATCCGGCTGAGCTGGAGAAGATCTATCTGCTGCGCCAAGGCATTGCCGATCTCACGCCTGTCGATGCGATGAATCTCCTCACCGCTCGCCTGAAAAAGACAGCTTCCAACGCGGAATTCCTCCTTTCGATGAAAGATTGATGCGTCAAAATTCCTTTTCCGATAAAAGGAAGATGGGAGTCTGTTTATGAGAGCTGTGTTCCTTCTCGTTGGGTGTGTGCTGATAGGACTGGGCGCCTTTTGGGCCTGGATCTATTTTCCAGGATTTCGAACGAAAGTCGAAGATTACTTAAGTTCGGGAACCTTTCAGACCCTTGAAGTGCGCTATTCCGCTGAAAGCATCATGGAATCGCACCGAAAGGAACTCCTCAAAGATGGCGACCACGTCTATCTTGAGCCCATTCTCAAGTTCGTCCCCTACCTTCTCATGGATGTGAAATACATCCGCACCAACGATAAAACGGGCGAAGGGATCATTCTTTGGGGCCTAGTCGATGGCGAAATGGTCATCAACACGGGCACTTGGGAAAATACCCACGGCTTCACCGATTGCATCGCATCCAACGCCACTCGCTATGAATTTAAAATCATCAATGCGCTCGCCGCTCGCGGAGGCGCTTGGGATCGGGAAGGGCTCTCAAAATTCCTCAATATTGAGAACAACATCCTCGA
>DATIHQ010000063.1:0-26390 GCA_035480535.1 Chlamydiales bacterium | reverse complement strand
ATCAGGTCTTTAGAAGTGTTAATTTGTGTTTCAGTAATATTTGACATAATAATGCGCTGTTTATAATCTATTTTATCATAAATTAAATTATTTAATAAGATGAATTGTTGCTCTTATTGGGATAAGAAATTGACGGAAACTTTTTGCTGAGTTAGTTTCTTCTGTATGAAAAATATTTTGCTGCTCACCATTCTCTCTTCGTCGTTATGGGCACAGACCACGCAGCAGCTGATCGATGTCTCCAATTATGGGTGGCTTGACCAATATAGCATCAATTCCAAACACAATTTTATTGGAAATGAAGCTTGCTTTCCCACTTCAACCACAAACGGAATGACCTTTTTGCAGAATGTGTGTCCTACTATTTTTGGGACGTCCCTTTCCGGAGTGACCTATAGCGAGTGGGAGAGGACGGATGATGCTTTCATCAATCTGATGTCTACGCTGGCCGTATGTCCCTCATCAGGCCCCATGCAAGGAAATTGTAATGCAGGAGGGACATTGAATCTCCCCTTAGTCAGCGGGATCAGTTTCTATCTCGGACAAACCCTCCCATTTCCTCAAGTGCAGATCTCCGGGGTCTTCACTTCTTTTCAATGGGGACCCGTAGCTACAAATCCAAAACCTAGCTACATCCAAATTGAGCGTCCTTCGATTGCATTCCTATCGAATGCGATTGCCGCCGGCAGCGCAGCCTTGGTCGTCATCTCCTATCCAGGCGGCGGCGGCCATGGGATTCTGGCAAACGGGCTTGATTGGGACAGCAATACGAATACTGGAACTCTTTATTTTGTCGATCCTTTGGATCCTTCTCAAAATTACTCGGCGGGCAATCCATCGGCAGTCCTTGGGCCTGTGAAACAAACGATCGGAACATTGTCGCTTTCTGGCGATATTATCACTTTGACCTACAATCAATATTGCGGCGGACTCAATCCCTATGACCCGAGCGCCTATTCCTGCACAAGCATGTGCGGCGGCGTGAATCCTCCCCAGTGCGTGTCGGCCGTCATCGGCGGCATCCTCTCTTTCGGAGGATCTTTCTATACTCCTTATGCCCCTCTCCTCACAGGGGCCAATGTGAGGGCCATTGCCGAAGGATTTCAAAAATTGGACCCTACTACCTCGAGGATGTTCCCTATTCTGGCTGTGTTGAACCCATTTACAGATCCTAACCCTGAATTGGAGTCGGCTTTCGAGCAAATGGATCCTTCGATCTTCAATGCGATCCTTTTTGCGGAAGAAGCTGTGGCCATACAAGTGCAGTCGACGGTCCATGACAATTTGCTGGCCTATCGAAAAACATGCAATACGTGCCATAGGGCTCAGCCCCATTACTGGCTCATTCCTTATGCTCAGGAAATCCATCAAAAGGGGGCCTATAAAAATCCCATTGTGGGTATCACAGGAGGATGGGAATACGACTCTTCGCGCAGTGGAGTCCTTGGCCTGGCTGCAGCATATTCCGATTCCCATGTGAAATGGGAAGAAGACCAAGCAAGGTCCCACATCCATTCTTACGAAGGGATGCTTTATATGGCATGGACAGCTTGTCCTTGGTGGGCAGATTTAAGTTTTGCCTACGTTTACAACAAAGTCGATGCGAAACGGGAGATTTTTATCCCTTCCAGTATTCCTTTTATTCCCTCAATTGATGAGTCAATATCGCATCATAATCACGCCAATGTTTTTGCGACCCATTTCGAAATGAGTTATGAAATATTTAAAAGTGATTCGTGCGGGCTCATCAATCAGTTATGGCCCTTTTTGAGCCTTGACTATGTACTCGTTCAGCAGGCTGCCTTTACAGAAGATGGGAATAGCCCGCTGGCTCAGACAGTTCATGGAAAAATCTCGAATTTATTAGAACCAGAAATCGGCCTCGGATGGAACCTATTTAAGCCTTATAAACAATTTACTGTTTCTAGCTATGCCTCGATTAGCTATCTCTACCAGGGACGCATAGGCGGAAAGAGTACGGAAGCCTTCTTTTTAGATACTCCGAGCAGTGAATTTGAAGTATCTGGATTCTTTTTCAAAAATCATCTCTTCGCTGCCATGGTCCAGCTCGGAATCGGCAATCCCACAGATACCACCCGAGTCAATCTCAATTATCATGGAAATTTTGGAAGCAGCTATATTTCCAATGGTGGTTCTCTAGAAATTACATTTGGTTATTAATCTATAAAGTATGGTTAAATACTTCCCAAATTATTTGGTTTTTTAAATGACTACAATTTCGCAAAGCAGGGAAGCGGCAAAAACTTCTTCCTGGAGAGGGATTTTATTGGTTTCCGGCACTTGTGTCGGCGGAGGCATGCTTGCCATGCCGATCCAAACAGCAGAGGCTGGTTTTTTCATCTCATTTCTGATTCTTTTGGCCACCTGGATTTTCATGACGTTTACGGGATTGCTTCTCGTAGAAACGACCCTATGGCTGAAAGAGGGGGTTCATTTTTCCTCCATGACCCAGCTTTTATTGGGAAAAGCGGGGAAAGCGCTGAGCTTAGTCCTCTATTTATTCATGAACGTCGCCTCTCTTGTAGCTTATACTTCAGGCGGCGCTTTGCTGATCGATCGTTGGATCCTAGACTTTACGGGCATCTCAATCGGCTATGGCGCCAGCTGCGCCCTTTTTACGTTGATCTTTGGAAGCATCGTATATTTAGGGGTGGCATTCATTGGAAAAATGAATGGCTGGTTCATCATCTTAATGGGCGCGATCTATTGCTATTTAGTCGGAGTCGGATTTTTTGGCCTCCACATGGATTATTTAGCCTACCGATCTGCCTGGCTGCAAGGTCTCAATTCTTTCCCGTTGATTTTTGCTGCGTTTAGTTATCAGATGATTGTTCCGTCGCTTTGTTCCTATTTAAATTATGAGGCTCGCGATCTGAAAAAATCGGTGGTGATCGGCACTGCGATCCCATTTGCAGTCTACTTTCTGTGGCTTCTCGTGATCCATGGCGTGATCCCGTTTGAAGGCGCAGGCGGATTGCAAGAAGCCTTTAAAAATGGTTCGATGATCACCGAGCCTGTAAAAGCGCACTTCAATAGCGCTTTTCTTCTTCCTTTAATGGATGGATTTGCATTTTTGGCCCTCGTGACTTCTTATTTTGGTTTGTCGATCGCTCTTTTTGATTTCATCAAAGATCTATTCAAAGGGATCTCGATCGAACTGAGCAAAAAATGGATTACTGTTCTTTCTTTAGTCCCTTCTTTGATTTTGGCGATCTGTTTTCCGCGAGCGCTGCTCGATTTTCTAGATCTCAGCGGGGGATTTGGAGACGCACTTCTTTCAGGTTTGATTCCTGTTGCAATGGTATGGATTGGCCGTTATCGCAGAAAATTCACAGGCGACTATCAAGTGTCTGGCGGCAAATGGTCGTTAATAATCGCAGGATCATTTGCTTTTTCTATTTTTATTCTTCAGTGGGTGAAACTTCTTAGTTGCTAATTAAGTTGTTTGGTGTAAATCTGTTGCGCACTTAAGGAGGATGTCGAAAAAACCTTTTCAATTAACCCCCATTAATGTTTCGAAATTGTGATAAATTTTTTTTGGTTGCGTAGGTTATAAAAAATCTGTAAAACCAAATCTTCGGAACAAATGTAGTTGCGAGGGCTTTTGCAAATCATCAATCCATCAAATTGCAAACGCCTTCATAGTCTGGGAAAAGGCCTATGTTAAACTTTCGTAAACTCAAACAAGATTTTTCTTCAGCGATTCTAAAAGAGGGCCGGCAGCTCTACGAGAAGAATAAAATTGTCACCGCGAAAATCTTGCGCCTCGACAATGAGACGATCCGCTTTAGCAGCAAAATTCTGGGCAATTTCGAAAATACGTATGAAAGTGAAATTGAAGTGGATCGCTTCGAGTCGCAAGCCGTGCACACAAATTGCGATTGTCCCAGCCGTTTCGATTGCCAACACTTAGCCGCCCTCATTTTCTTTTTAGAGGAGAAAATCGATTCCCTTCTCATCGAATATTCTAAAGAAGCCGATATTGCGAAAAATGAGGGATTGGATACTGAGGAAAAGCAAGAGTTGATCGATGCGATCAAGGAAGCGGAGACAAAAGAAGTTGTCAAACAAGATGCCCGCTATCAAAAGCAAGTGTTGCAAGAATATGTAGCCTCTTCCGATGCGCTTTCCCATTCCCCTTTCTTTTTGCCGCAGGAAGAGAGTTCATTAGCGCAAGCGGAATTGGCGGTGATTTTCAATCCTCAATCGCTCCATCAGGGAGATAAAAAAGTTGAGTTTCAGCTGGCGTTGCGTTTGCCCTTCCGCTCAAAACCGCTCCAGATTTCCCAATTGAAAGGATTTTTAGAGGCTCTCCGCTATGAAGAGCCTTTGTTTGTCGGGGGACGCCGCCTCTTTTTCTCGTTGAAGAGCTTTGATGAACTGGGGGGCACTCTTCTGCAGATGATCATGGAAAATGCCCGCGTTCAAGAGCCGACTCAAAATGAACGGACGCAGAGAATTGCGCAGGTGGATCCCGAAGTATTTGGGGTTTTGCTCGCGAAGACGCATGAGATCGCCCTGCGGCAATCGGGGCCGCGCGGATTTAAAGATCTCGATGAGGAATTGCCGATTTTACCCTGCCTTTATCTGGGGACGTTAGAAACCCCACTCCGCTATTCGCCTCATTTCGTCACTTTCCGCTTCCAACTGGAATACATTGAGCCGCCCGCTGCAAAAATCTTATTCAAACCTAAGTTAGTCGCGGGGGAAAATGAATTGAGCGTCGATGAAGCGACTCTTTTTGAGTGCGCGCAGCCCGGGATGCTCTACCAAGATACCTATTATCGCTTTCCACCTCATATCAAGCGGACCCATTTATTGAATTTGATCACGATCCGCGACATGACGGTTCCGGAGCCTTTGTTTGGGACCTTTGTCGAAAATGCGCTGCCTGAACTGAAGCGTTTTGCAGAGGTCGCGAACTGCGAGATCATCGAAAAATTCGTCACGCTGCCCTTTGCTGGAAAGTTGGGAGCCCGCTGCCATCTCTCCTATCTCGATGGAGAATTGGAGGCCGCTCTCTTTTTCTCTTACGATGGGCAAGAGGTGTCTTCCGTGGCTGGCAAACTCACCTACGACAACATCAAGACCTTTGTCACGCCGCAGGGAATTTTAGCGCGCAATCTCGTGGAAGAAAGGCAGATTGTAGAGGATCTATTCCAAGATTTCATTTTCAATCCCCAAGTGGGCACCTATCTCGCAAAAACCGAGAAGAAAATCGTCGAATTTATGACGGGTGTGATCCCGCGCAATCAACATCGGGTTCACTTTGAATGTCCCCAAAATCTCCTCGATCAATTCCTCTATGATGAAACGACCTTCAAACTCAATCTCGATGCGTGCAATACAGTGGGCTATTATGAGATCGATCTGAAAGTGGAAGGGACTTTGCGCGGCGTAAAACTCGAACTTCTTTGGGAATGTCTCGCAGCGAAGCGCTCTTATCTGGAACTCGACGCGAAAAAAAGCAAAGAGACGACCTCTCGCTTTTCCAAAATTCTCGTTCTCGATTTGGAGAGGATTTCAAAGCTCGTGCAGCTCTTCGATGAGCTGGGAATTAAAAAACTCGACGACCATAAAGAGCAAAAACCGCTCTGGAATTTAGCAACGATCGATCCAAAGGCCTTTGATGGGCTTCCTGTCGACTTTAAAATGTCGAAACAGCTGTTAGAAATTCGCAGCCAAATGCTCGGTGAAACAGCGCTTGCTCCCTCGCCGATTCCAAAAGAGATCAACGCGGAACTCAGACCCTATCAAACGGAAGGGGTTCATTGGCTAGAAAGGCTCCGCCTCATGTTCTTGAATGGAATTTTAGCCGATGATATGGGGCTGGGAAAGACAGTCCAGGCGATTGTCGCCATCACGCAGAATCACAACAAGAATAAAGAGGCCCGATCTCTCATTGTTTGCCCCACATCGCTTTTATACAATTGGAAAGAAGAGCTCCATAAGTTCAACCCGAAATTGCGCACGATTGTGATCGACGGAATTCCCAACCAGCGGAAGAAACTCCTCGCGAAAATGGGGGAGTACGATGTGATTATCACCTCATACACTTTGATGCAAAAAGATATCGAAACCTATGCGCAGATGCCGCTGAGCTACGCGATTCTCGACGAGGCGCAGCACATTAAGAATCGGGGCACGCGCAATGCGAAATCAGTAAAAATGATCCAAGCGGCCCACCGCCTTATCCTCACGGGAACGCCCATTGAGAATTCGCTCGATGAACTCTGGAGCTTGATGGACTTCCTCATGCCCGGATTTTTAAGCACCTACGACCGCTTTGTCGAAAAATACATTCGGGTGACAGGGGCGCAGCACGCGCAGAATATCGAGTATCTCAAGAAAAAAGTCTCTCCCTTCATTTTGCGCCGCATTAAGAGCGATGTGTTGAAAGATCTCCCCCCCGTTTCGGAGATCGTCTACCACTGCCAGCTCTCGAATGTGCAAATGGAGCTCTACAAATCGTATGCCGCCTCCGCTCGAGACGAACTGGTCAAACTCGTCGAGCGCGATGGATTCGACAAAGTGCAGATCCATGTTTTGGCCACCCTCACGCGCCTCAAGCAAATCTGCTGCCACCCGGCGATTTTTGCCAAAGAAAAAGCAGAGATGGGCGATTCATCCAAGTACGACATGCTGCTTGAGCTGCTGCAAACACTTGTTGAGAGCAAACATAAGACGGTCATCTTTAGCCAATACACCCGAATGCTGCAAATCATGCGAGAAGATTTTGAGCAAAGGGGAATTCCCTTCTCTTATCTCGATGGAACGACGAAAAATCGCCTAGAAATCGTGAAGGAATTCAATGAAAATAACGACATCCCTGTCTTCCTCGTTTCGCTGAAGGCGGGAGGAACAGGATTGAATCTCGTCGGCGCGGACACGGTGATTCATTACGACATGTGGTGGAACCCCGCAGTGGAAAATCAGGCGACAGACCGCGTTCACCGCATTGGCCAGAAAAATTCCGTCTCTGCGTACAAACTCATCACGTTGAATACCATTGAAGAGAAGATAGTGGAGATGCAGCGTCGCAAAAAAGGATTGGTCAAGAAAGTGGTGAGCTGCGATGATGAGGCAATTGCTAAATTGACGTGGGAAGACGTCCTCGAATTATTGCAAACATAAAAAATTATGAAGCAGACGACAGCCGATCAAGCGATTCAAACTTTAAAACATCTCAAATCCATCGTGATGAAGCGGATGAGCCGCTTGTCGGGGATTTTTTCTAGCGACATCGGGATCGACCTTGGGACTGCCAACACGCTTGTGTATGTCCGAGGCAAGGGGATTGTTTTGGCTGAGCCCTCGGTGGTGGCTGTCGATTCATTGACCAATGAAGTGCTCGCCGTTGGCCACAAAGCGAAATTGATGCTCGGCAAGACGCCGCGCAAGATTCACGCCGTTCGCCCGATGAAAGACGGTGTGATCGCCGATTTTGAAATCGCCGAAGGGATGATTAAGGCGCTTCTGAAACGCGTCACTCCGGCAAGAAGTTTGTTCCGCCCTCGTATCTTGATCGCCGTTCCCTCTGGCATCACCGGCGTGGAAAAACGAGCGGTGGAAGACTCCGCGCTGCACGCAGGCGCGCAAGAAGTGATTTTGATCGAAGAGGCGATGGCTGCGGCCATTGGCGTCGATCTTCCCGTGCATGAGCCGTCGGGCAATATGATCATCGACATTGGCGGCGGTACGACGGAAATCGCCATCATCTCATTGGGCGGCACCGTCGAGGCCCGCTCTCTCCGCATTGCGGGGGATGAGTTTGACGACTGCATCATGAATTACATGCGCCGCACCTACAACTTGATGATTGGACCGAGAACGGCCGAAGAAATCAAGATGACGATTGGCTCAGCCTATCCGCTGGGCAACAATGAATTGGAAATGGAAGTGCGCGGCCGCGACCAAGTGGCGGGCCTCCCGATCACCAAGCGCATTAACTCCGTAGAAATCCGCGAATGTCTCGCTGAACCGATTCAGCAGATCATTGAAAGTGTCAAACTCACCCTCGAAAAATGTCCTCCCGAGCTTGCAGCCGACCTCGTCGAGCGGGGCATGGTCCTCGCCGGCGGCGGCGCCCTCATGAAAGGAATCGATAAAGCTCTCATCAAAGAAACGGGTCTTCCCGTCTTCGTCGCACCCAACCCACTCCTAGCCGTCTGCCTAGGCACCGGCAAAGCGCTCGAGCACCTCGACAAATTCAAGAAGAGAAAAACCCTCTAAAAAATCATTCCAATCTGCCTAGGCCTTTGTTGCGCGAGCGTTCAAAGGCAAAGAGAAAGAGGGCGATGGCGCCTGTTAGGTAGAGGGCGTCGAGCGCAAGGCTGATCCAATAGAAATGATGGGGGAAATGGCCTGTTATGAGGATTTGGCGCATTCCTTCGAAGATATAGGTCGTTGGGAGGCACCAGCTGATGAGCTGCGCCCACTCGGGAAGAATCTCAACGGGATAGAAGACAGCGCTGAAGGGAGCAAAGGCAAAGGCGATCATCCAGGCAAGCATCTCCACTTTGTGTCCCCAAAGAATGATGGCGCTGGAGGCGACGAAAGAGAGAGACCATCCAAAGATGACTAAAGAGATGGCAAAGGGAATAAAATCCCATCCAACGCCGAAGATGTTCAGCGAATAGAAGATATAGACGAGCAAAGTTCCAAATCCGATGGTGACGAATAATTTACAAAAAGAGAGAAGAATAAGGCCGGCAACCCATTCGGAGAGCTTTAGGGGAGTGGAGAAGAGATTGAGTAGGTTGCGATGCCAATATTCTTGCAATAGGTTGGCCGAAATGTCGATTGAGCCGCGCCAGGCGATTTGCCAGAAAATTAGCCCCGTCATCAAGATGAGAGGAAGATTATGGATGTCGCTTTGGTTTTGGATCCAAACGGAGGTGAGCCCCCAGAGAAGAATATCGACGAAGGGCCAATAAAGGAGATCGCAAAGTTGATGCAGTCCCTTTTTCATGGTGTAGAAGTAGCGGAGGAAAACGCCATAAATTCGATCTAGATTCATCGTTTCTTCTCCGCAATTTGCCGGAAGTAATCATCTAAAGAGGGCTCTTTAATTCGGATCCCGGCGTAGTTGACCCCTTCTTGCATCAGAGCATTGAGAAAAGAGGGGATCTCTTTTTCATCCAGGGTGAGCTGGATCACCCGATTGTCGATTTGATGCACCAGGCCCCGTTTTTGCGCAATGGCGGAGGTTCTTTTCATCCCGTCGACGATTGTCAACTGCAGCTGATGGGAAGAGATGCTCTTTGCCAAATTCCGCGGGAGATCATTGGCGATGATTTTCCCCTCTTTTAAGAAGATCGCCCGGTCGCAAAGCTCCATCACCTCTTCCATTTTATGGGAGGTAAAAAGAATGGAGACTCCATTCTCTTTCCTTTGTTCCAAAAGGAATTTGCAAACGTCGAGCGAGATGTCGGGATCGAGCGATGCGGTGGGCTCATCCAAAAGAACGATCTTTGGCCTAACCAAAAAGGCCTTCACCAACATCAAGCGAGTGATCTGGCCGGCAGAAAGCGAAGCGACTGTGCTATTGTGTTTCTCTAAGATTCCAAACCGGTCCAAGAGGGGAATTGATTTTTCTTCAATGTCCCGAATGCTGTAGAGATGGCCAAAGAATTTCAAGTTCTCTTTGATTGTGAGAAGATAGGGCAAGCTCGTGTAGGTGCTGGCAAAAGAGATCGATTGCAGGCTTTCGGATCGATGGGTCTGAAAGTCTTTCCCAAAATAAAAGATTGATCCAGAAGTGGGCGTCAATACGCCCAAAAGCATTTGGATCGTCGTGGTTTTTCCCGAGCCATTTGGCCCCAATAGGCCAAGAATCTCTCCCTTCTTTAATTCGAAAGAGATTGCATCGAGCGCGACAAAGGGCTTTTTTTTGCCGTAGCTCTTTTTTAAGTTTTTTACAGTCAGTACAGAAGTCATAGCTAAATAGAGTACTCCTTTTTATCTATTTTTTGCTAACCTATCTGTCGATGGAATATCGAAAATGGATCGAAGAGATTGCCGCTCTATGCCGTCCTGCCCGCATTCACCTATGCGATGGTTCAAAAGAAGAATATAATCGCATTGTAGCGGAAATGGTTCATGCGGGCACTTTTGTTCCCCTCAATCCTCAAAAGCGCCCCCATAGTTTTTGGTGCCATTCCCATCCTGACGACGTGGCCCGCGTCGAAGAAAATACGTTCATCTGCTCCAAGCGCAAAGAAGATGCCGGCCCTACCAACAATTGGCTCGATCCCGTCGAGATGCACCGCCGCTTAAACTCTCTTTTTCAAGGCTGCATGGAGGGGAGGACGATGTATGTCATTCCCTATTGCATGGGGCCTCTCCACTCCCACCATTCCAGAGTGGGAATCGAAATTACCGATTCTCCCTACGTCGTCGCAAATATGTATCTGATGACGCGAATGGGCAAAAGCGCCCTTGAGCAGCTGGGGCAAAATCCATTCATCCCCGGCGTACATTCCGTTGGAGTTCCCTTAAAACCGGGCCAAAAAGACCTTGCCTGGCCCTGCAATCCGGAGCATCGGGTCATTGCCCATTTCCCAGAAGAGCGGGCCATTTGGTCCTTTGGCAGCGGCTACGGCGGCAATGCTTTGCTCGGCAAAAAATGTTTTGCTCTCCGCATTGCGTCTGTCCTCGCCCGCGATGAAAAATGGCTGGCTGAACACATGCTCATTCTCGGCCTGACCAACCCCAAAGGGGAAAAAAAGTATATTGCGGCCGCTTTTCCCAGCTCTTGCGGCAAAACCAATCTCGCCATGCTCACTCCCACGCTTCCCGGCTGGAAAGTGGAATGTGTCGGCGATGACATTGCCTGGATGCGTTTTGGAGCCGATGGGCGCCTTTACGCTATCAATCCCGAAGCGGGTTATTTTGGCGTTGCGCCTGGCACCTCCATGAAAACCAATCCCAATGCCATGCGCACCATTACGCACGATACGATCTTCACCAACGTCGCCCTCACCTCAGATAAAGACGTTTGGTGGGAAAACATCGATGGAGGCCCCCCTCCCGGCCTTATCTCTTGGCTGGGCACGCCATATGATCCCCATTCCCACAAGAGCGCTGCCCACCCCAATTCCCGTTTCACCGTCTCAGCTAAACAATGTCCCATTTACGACCCCGCTGCCGAAGATCCCCTTGGCGTTCCCATTTCCGCCATTATTTTTGGCGGCCGCAGAGCCTCCACCGTTCCCCTCGTCTTTGAATCGTTCAATTGGCAGCATGGCGTTTTTCTCGGCGCCAGCGTTTCTTCAGAGACCACCGCCGCAGCCAAAGGAGAAACGGGCAAACTCCGCCACGATCCCTTTGCGATGCTCCCTTTTTGCGGCTACAACATGGGAGATTACTTCGCCCATTGGCTTGCGATGGGGCGCCTCTCCACTCCCGATAAACTGCCCCGCATCTATTACGTCAATTGGTTCCAAAAAGACAGCGCAAACCGCTTTCTTTGGCCTGGCTTCGGTGAAAACAGCCGTGTTCTCAAGTGGATTTTCGAGCGCACCTCTAACCAAGCCCCCGCAGAAACAACTCCCATCGGCTATCTCCCCACAACACTCGATCTCTCCAATCTTTCTCTTTCCCCATCCCAACTCCTCGCCATCGATCGGCAAGCTTGGCTTCATGAAACCGACGAGCTCGCCTCTTATTTTCAGCTCTTTGGTTCCCATCTGCCACAACCACTTCTCAACGAGCTTAACGCTCTTCGCGGGCGACTTAAATAAAATTTCTTGTATATATTCCTGATCTTTACTAAAACTTTAATCTTTTCAAAGGGGGATTCATGGCTTGTCCGATTCAGGGATCTGTTTTTCGTCTGGAGGAGCTTCCTAAAGCGGAAGAAGAGAGGGCTCTAGCTCATAAAGCTCGAACTTGCCGATTGGTTCTTGCAGATCCGGCGATTCCTAAGGCGTGGAAGAAAGAAGTGATGCGTTCTGTCATCCGGCTCATTGACGCATATGCGCTCCAAAGAGCTTTTGCAAAATACCAGACGCCTCCTTACATCAATTACCAACAATTTAGTCCTCCAAGTGCTCACCAGTATCGAAAACTATAGAGTCCCTTCGAGTTGTTTTATGGCGCACTTTTTTGCGGCCCATTTATCCTGAGCCCTCTTTGAAAAAATCGCCCGAAACGCAAGCCAGAACATCCCTTTTTTTAATTGTTTTAGACTGTTCTGAACTGTTTCCAAATCTCCTTTATCTAGCCTATTCTGGTCTAGCTGATCTCTTTGCTGATCCACCTGCCCTGCCAACGCCCCATATTCAACATCTCTTCTAACAAGATCATCCTGCAATCGATCGTAAGTTCCTTCCCATTCTTTTCTTTCTCCTTCCCGATTCCGTTCCGCATCTGCAGCTCTCCGCTCTTCTTGCGCCAACCGATCCTCCATCGCATGCAGTTTCATCGCCATCGCTTCTCGATCTCTCATTTTTTCTTCGATGAGCCCCTGCAATCTGCCAATTTCTCCCTCATTTCGGCCCTTAGCTGCCGTCAAATCCCCTTGAAGATAGTTATTCCTAGCCATTTCTTGATTCAGGCGATCTTGAAGCGCATAATTTTCCTGTTGAACCGCCTTTAATTTCCCCGTTAAACCCCGTATTTCTTCATCCTGTTTTTGGATCAACTCCTTCTGCTGACCCACCTCAAGCTGGACTTTTTCCAGGGCAGCGCCCGCCTTTGCAGCGGTGATTTCCAAGGCATGCACCTGGTTGGCAGCCTCAGCCTGTAATGCCACACACCGTCCCTCAACAGTCTTTAAACGATGAAGCAATACATTTGCACTCATGTGCTCGCCGCTCCTAATGCAGAATGAAGTTGAAGAATCCCATTTATTTCTTTCACATACTCCGTTTCGACTCTTTCGATTCGAATGATACCGCCCAAAGAAGTTCGGCGAGGATCTTCAGCCGGCAAAGCCTCAAGCGACTCCTCGAGCATTTTGCAATGTTCCTCTTTTTGCCTCTGATAAAGAAGGAGCAACTCTTCCATTTTTTGATCTGCTACAGTTTTCTTTCCTCCCGTTTTTAGGAATTCTCGAATTTCCCCTAAAACGTTTCTCAGTTCTTTATAGACAGGCATATCTGACCGCATTTTCACCTTCTCTTGCGGAACTATTTTTTTCTCAGTCCGTGCTTTCGTCAGCTCGGCGCATAATTCCGTATTCTTTTTAAGGGCATCATTTCTCTCTGCAATCAATTGCGCACTCCCCCCTATTTTCGCAATCGCATCCGCCCTTGCTGCATCCCTCTCTCTCAGCGCCGCCGCTTTTTCCTCTTCCAGCGCCTTCACTTTCCCCATTAGCGCTCCCACATCTCCTTTCGCCTGATCTCTTTCCCCAGCCAACTGATTTTTTCCTGCAATCTCCTTTCTCCACCCTTCCTGCGCCTGATTCCTTTCCTCGATCAATTTCGTTCGATTTTCACCTGCCTCTCTCAACTCTTTCTCCAATCTCTCCCTCACGCCTGCCAGAGCTTCTCTCTCCCGAACCAAAGCGGCTCTCCCTTCCACGATTTCATTTCTTTGCTCCCGCGCCCGATCCCGTTCCAAAACAACGCCCTCATTCGTCTTCTGCATCACCGCCACACTCTCCGCCGCCTCTCGAACCCTCTCCTGCAACCCCCGATTTCCCTCTTCTAGTTCTGCCAACTTCTTTTTCTCGATAATTCTCCTAATCTTCAAGAAAACGACCGCTCCTACAGCGCCCACCAGCGCCGCCGGCATCGACACCAAAGCGATCACTCCAAAAAATAGCAGCGTAATCAATCCCTCTCTCAGTCCGCCCTCATGAGACAGCACACTCCAAAGCCGTTTCACCTCGCTCTTGGACCGCTTCCACACGCCCATCTTCTCTTCAACCTGCGGCATTACTCCCGCTACTGCTGCCGGCATCATTGTTTCACCAATGTGTAAATCCCCTCGACCAACACCCCTGAAACCACTGTAGCCACTGCAGGCGTACAAAAAATAGATAACAAAAGAGCCGAAGCGCAAAGCAAAGCAAACAAGACAATAATCTTGATCCAAGATTCCTTCCTCTCCTCGAATTTAAGCCCACTCGCTGCCTGTTCCTTCATCCCATCCAATGTTTTCTCATAATTCTCCCGACTTGCGAAGCTCACAGGCACAACCGGCACCTTCTCCTTCGCCATCTCCAGCGCCTCATTCACACTCACATTCGTCTCATACCGCTCATTGAATGACTCCAAAAACTTTCCCAACAACTTCCGTCCCTCTTTCACTGGATTCTCACATCCACCAAAAAAATCCCTCATCTCTTCCAGCTTCTCTCCCAACCTCTCCTCATCCCCAACCTCTCCCAAAAAACCCTCCGCAAACTTCTCCTGCACAACCCCCACATTCGACAAGCAAATTCCCTCCTGCGGCAGCGCCCCCAATAAGCACACCATGCCTACCACCCTCCTCATAACCAACCTCCCCAAATTTTTCTAAAAGGTGCGCCATCTTAAATTTTTGTTACCCGGAAGTAAAGATTTTTTTAGAGAATGTCTTTTATTTGTGTGATCGATTATGATTGGTTGTCATATGAGTGCATATCAATCATCTACAACCACTTCGCTCGCGCAAGAGAAGAAGGGAAGTTTAATTGGAAGTATCCTTCTGATCTGTGGCAGCTCGATTGGCGTTGGGATGCTCCCTCTCCCCATCCTGACTGGGCAAGCGGGCACTCTGCCAACGTTGGCCATTTTCGTCCTCTGTTGGCTCTTTATGACGACAACTGCGCTCCTTCTCCTCGAATCGAGCCTCCTATTCACAGGAAAAAAGAATTTCATCTCCCTCTCCAAAAACTCGCTCAATAAAGTGGGACAGTCGGCTGTTTTTCTCTCTTTTATGTTTCTCTTCTACTCCCTGACAACAGCCTATCTCGCCAAAGGAGGGGAATTGGTTAACAAGCTCCTTCAGGACCATTCAACCCACACAATTCCCACCCCAACCGGCGCTATTTTCCTTGCCCTCCTCTCTGGAGCGCTCATCTTCATGGGCCCCTACATCGTCGACCACATCAACCGCATTTTCATGGCGGGGCTCCTCTCTGCCTACCTGTACATTACCTTTGCGGGAACTCCCTATTTCCATATCGAAAATTCAACCCACATCGATTGGAGCTTTTCCCTCTTTATCGTCCCTTTTCTCATCACATCCTTCGGGTATCACAACATGCTCCCCTCGATTAACGAATATCTGGGCAATGATCGAAAGAAGCTAATCCTAACCATTCTCCTCTCAGGGCTCATCCTGTTCCTGATCTACAACATCTGGGTCATCATGATGCAAGGGATCATTCCCCTCAACGGAGAGACCAGCATTCTAAACAGCTTTGCAAAAGGGGAGATTGCAACCGAGCCCCTCGCCCGCCTCATCAGCCTTCAAACAGTCCGCTTCTGCGCTGAGTACATGGCCTTCTTTGCCATCATTACCTCCCTCCT
This sequence comes from Chlamydiales bacterium, assembly GCA_035480535.1. GTDB lineage: Bacteria > Chlamydiota > Chlamydiia > Chlamydiales > SM23-39 > DATIHQ01. The sequence continues at coordinate 10,902 of DATIHQ010000063.1, read as the reverse complement.
CGGCCAAGGCCTCAGCATCATCGACTTTCTCGCCGACACCCTCACCGTCCAAAAAACCCCCACCATCCGCCTCCTCCTCTGCCTAGCGCTCTTCCTCCCCACCCTCATCTGCTCCCAAATCATCCCCGGAGTCTTCTTCAAAGCTCTCGAACTAGTGGGCGGCGTCGCCGCCATGGTCCTCTTCGGAATCATCCCCGCGCTCATGAGCTGGGTCAACCGCTACAAAAGAAACCTGGCAGTACAGCCCCTCGTCCCCGGCGGCAAAGCCACCCTCATCCTCGTCATCGCCCTAGCTTCCCTCGTCATTGGATATGAATTACTCAAATAGCTTATCCTAATACGATTCCGGCGGAGTTATTTTGTTTACATCTTAATAACAATATGATAAAATTGTTCAAATTAAATGATAATTCATTATGATTAACATACAACCAATCTTTTCTGCAGAATTCATTAACACTCTTGAAAGTGAAAATCAGAGTTTCGATCCGTCACAAGCCTCCAAAATAGATTTTCTTGTGGATGATCCAATAAACCTTTTCGGAGCTTCTTCTTCGCAGAGCGCGCCAAGCTCCTTGACTCACACTCACGAATTCTCTCATTTGCCCCTTCCAGCTGCTACGGCCGAACAAACAGAAACTGGGGGAGCACAGACTGTTGAGGAATTTATGGCAGCTTCGGGTTTCGAAAGAAGCGACGCTCTTGGAAGTCTGGTGTTAACAGGCGAAGCGGGAAAACAATTCGATGAACCTCATCTGAGTGAGGAGCCATTGAGGAATTCTTCTAGCGCAAGCGAAATAGCTGCAGTAACGAGTGCAAGCAACCTAGGGCGGCCGAAAAAATATTCCCCGAAGATCTTGCCACCCGATTTTCATAAGAAGGCCCTTTACAAATCTGAGGACGAAAGTCCAGATCAGTTCAAAATTCGTCAGATCAATGATCATATGCGGCATCTTGCGGATATATCCCTAACGATTCCGCATATCAAAAGCTTGGATGAACTCACTAAGTGGAAAGTGAGGGTCACTGGATGCCGAAGTCGGTGCCGCATTGATAACTCTGCTCTCGAGGATGAGTTTAACAAGGTTCTTGATAAAATTGACGTGCGAAAACAAGCCCTTCAAGCCCTTCAAGCCGACCCTCTCTTTTTACAGAAAACCCGAGCCGATACTCTCCTTTTGAAGAAAATCCAACCAAAGAGAGCAACTCGGAAAAAAAAGCCAAGCAGCTCTTCCAGTAGTTCTTTACCAATAGTGAAATCCAATACCGCAGCCGTCAAGACATTCTCTTCTTTCGGCGATCTCCTTACAGCATGGGGCAGCGCCCCCAGTTCAGCAAATGGATCCCACAAGCGCAAGGCCCCCGACACTAATCCCGCAGACAAATCCTAACAGTTCATCAGTCGAAAAGAGGCTGGAAGTCGGCCCATTTTACTATGCCTGCACACATCTCGCGGGAGGTCCTTTAGCGTAGAAACTTGCTTTGGTCTATAATATCCGAATGCCGCATCGAGAAGAGTTTCATGTTGGTACAGTTCTTTGTATCGTTCATTAGAAAGGCAACAACAGTGTTTCCAGAAAAATATGTCACCGAAGATTTTACCTCTTACGATATGAGAGGGTCTACCCACTCTTCAAATCTCATTAATTCTATTGTCGTCCCTAGACCGATTGCTTTGATCACATCAAAAGGACTCAATGGGGTAGTCAATGCGGCTCCTTTCTCTTATTTTAATGCCGTCTGTACGGAACCGCATCTAGTCTCTATTGCAATTCAGCAGCGTAGTGGAGAGAGAAAGGACACTGCGCGAAATGTCCTTGCATCTAAGGAATTTGTGATTAATATTTGCTCATTAAATCTGGCCAAATCCGTTAGCATTGCAGGGGGTGACTTTCCCCCTGAGGTAAGTGAAGTGGAACTCGCCAATCTTTCTCTTTTACCTTCGCAGAAAATTTCTGTACCTAGAATAGCGAATACGTTGATTCAAATGGAGTGTATATTAGATCAAGTCATTGAAGTAAGGAAAGGGATAGCTGACTTAATTTTGGCTGAAGTGGTGAGAATTCACATACACAATGATATTTTGAATCACAGTGGATATGTTGATGTTCAAAAATTAAACCCTTTGGCGCGCCTTACGGGAATAGCTTATGCTAAAGTGGACCCATTTTGTGAAATCCCAAGAGGGCTGTAAGATATGGCAACCATTATAGCAACAAAGGAGCTCACATTGTCCCAGCAGCCCCAAAAAAGTAAGGACTATCCACTAGACCGAATAAAAGCAATTCTTTCCATGAATCGAGCATTGTGGGGAGAGGTTTCTCGTGCATTACGTGCAGCAAGAATCAAATGGAACGATGAAGAAGTGCATTTGTTCTTTTTTTATGATGGGGAAATCTCTGAGGAAGATCATGAATCAGCGGAATGTGTAGCTACGGAATTCATTTCTTGTTATCCAGAATACAAACTAAAAATCGATATTATTAGACTGGATTATCCCCGACCTGTCCCAGACGAAGGAGAACTCATCTATTATAGACGCGAACCATAAGGAGATTCTAAATAACATTTATGACTCCGCTGAGCAGCCCTATGATCCAGGCAGCGTAACAAAGGTTGAGTAGTCTTGCTATACCTGCACACATCTTGCGGGAGGTCCTTTATAGCGGAAACATCCGTTTCCTTTTTCTTTTATCCTCCAATAGGGTCCGCCCCAGCTGTGTTCTAATATGTCACCCCGTTTTTTAGATTCTTCTAAAGTGCAATGGTATTCCTCTTGAAATTGTTTTCGTGTAAAATATCCAAACGCTGCAGCAAGGGGACTTTCATGCTGATACAATTCATTGTATCGTTCGTTAGAACAGCAACAACAGTGTTTCCAGAAAAAGTCTCTCAATTTGTAGAATATCCGCGTTAGAATATTTTTCTGTTTTAGAAGATCTACTTTTTCAATTTCAAAAGTTCTGATTTTAACACGTATGGCTTTACCATGAGCCCGTTCTGCCATCGAAAAGTCGGGATTTTTTTCAACTAGGCTTTCTAGACATTTAGTTAACTTTTGCAATGACAGTTTTCCTTCCTTTCCGTGGACATTTACACGAATGTGGCGCCACCCCCAAAAGGAGTAGTTTTGCGTGCTTTTCTCTATAATCGGGCTAAGCTCAGCAAAAGACTGAACCGAGTCAAGAATTTTTACTGCAACCATATTAATCTCCTAAATATTTTTCATTTTAGCTTAGTAAATAATTTTGGGATTGTTAATAACCGTGCAGGTTTTACAAAGATTCTTGCAACAGGGCCTTCGGAAGTTTCAATGCCTGCGATCGATAATTTTTTTCTTGCCCAAGTAATACAGTTTTCGGGTTCTATTACGGATACGTTTTCTGCTCCATATGTTCTTGATAATTCAATGGAATGATGAAAAAGTCGTTCATCAGCTAAAGTTCTTGTTTTGCTCCGTTCTTCCTCTACTGAATCCTTCTTTCGCCAGGTCTTACCTATTAACGGAAGATGATTTACAAAATCGTTAGAGACCGCGTGAATATACTTAAAGGGCGTACCGATATCAACGGGGGGGCCTTCTATTCTCACTCCATTCACATACACTTTTCTGTGCACGTTCATGGCCCCAGCTCCTCTTCTATGAAAGAGGCAGGGATTGTGTCCTTCGTGTTCCTCTAGAATCGCATCCAGCATTTTGCGTACTGTGTAACTGGTCCTCAGCCAGGTTTCTGATTTCCTGTCATATACTTTGCATTCCTTAATCTCTTCTGTATCTCGATCTACATATCTAAACCAGAGTTCATTCCCTTTATAAAATGGTTGTAGATCATGAACACTCACTTTTCCGAGCTGGTAGCTTCCGTATTCTTTACCTGGAGTTAAATGACCCTTTTTCATGAAATAGGAACCTGCTTCAATCCCCTCAGCGATAATAGCTGCATGTCCGGCCGAACCATAGGGTGCATAAAGACCAGAGGTGTCACATGTAATGAGAGTGACAGCCCAGGTATCTCCATCGACTTGTTCTTCAAGATCCAACAGACTTGCATGGGAAATTGGCGCTAAGGCGACCGATTGAAGTTGATTTCCTGCAGCTACAAAGCTCTCAACTCTAGAATTCTGAATACTTGAGATGCGATCTAGTAGTTGACGCTCCCTATTAAAATAACAAGTAATCTGCGTCGACATTTGTGTGACTCTGTCAAATAACTGCCAGATTAAATCGCCGGAGCTGTGGAGAAGAGTAATTTCTCTATCATCAGGAGTAGGATATTTAAAAAGTGGCTGAGAGAAATCGACGCTTCCATCAAAATTCAGCACAGTCTCACAAGCTTTGAGATCTAATATCTGCTCTTCCAAAGTCCGCTCATTCCGAGGTATTTCCGCCGACCATGTTTTATTCGTTGCCTGATCGAAGACTTGATATGCGAGCTGAGCTCCTACTTGAAGGAGTTCGATCTCCTTATCATCAACGACCCACTTGTGGAGACAAATTCCCTGCTCGGGGTCGATAGCCTGATTAAAGCCCATTCCCATAGTATAAAATTGTATTGTCATATTTCAAATCTCGGTCTCTTTAAAAGAAGTAAAATCATGTGAGAGTTCCCTATAAAGTTCAACGTTTTTGTCGATCAGAAGAATACTTATTGACTTAATCTAAGACTTAATTGATCTTTATCCTCTTTATAAAAAACGGAGATGTTTATGTCCTTCGCAGCACCTGTAAATAATGACAATCTAGTTTTGAGATGCGAATATCAGAGATCGCAATATGTTTATGATCAAATGGCTCAGGCGGTGAATGCCGATACGGTATTAACAGACGATCAAAAACAGATTTTCCTCCAAGCGATTTCAAATAAAATCCAAGAAATGCTTTTAAACCGTGAGTTTTACCAAGGGATTCCGGTTCGTATTGCGATTGGTGGAAATCAATTCAATATTATTCCTCCAGCACCGATTGCGAGGACAATTGAAAGAGCTATCATAGGTGGCCTTGCCGGTGGCGCGGCCGCAGTTTTCGCGGCAACTTATCCCCCCGTTGCTGTTTCTTCCGTCGCAACGACTGTTGCCTTAAAATGTGTTGGAAAGAAACTTAAGGAAGGGGGAAATCCATGCGGGCTTGGGAAACTAGTGCTGCGTCTTGAGGAAAGATATCCTAAAATTAAAGATTGTATCGATTCAAATTGTTAATTAAGAGGATCTAACATGACTACAGCAGCAGTAACTAGAGCAGGAGGCGTCCCTCAACCATTAGCCCAAGATCCATTTGCTGGGTTTGCAGCAAGATGCGCTGACCTCGATGAAAAACTCGAAGCTTTTCGCAATAAGATTAGCAATACCCCCCAAAGTGAAAGAAGGAAGCTGGCCTCCGAGTTCAACGAGTTCCAATTTGCCCAAATGGATTTAGAAGACATTATCGCTGATCCATATTTCAATACTAGGCCTGAATCAAAAATACTAGTCGATGGAATAAAACATAAAATTGATCAACTGGGTAAATTTATTGCTGGAGGATTACCAACGGGGAAGGATGATACACTGAAGATAATCATTAGCTCAGCAACTCTCGGTGTTTTAGCGGGCATAGGTTCTCTTATCGGCAAATCTTCTACTAGAGGATTAAATGCTAAACCACAAACACCTTCTACGTCAGATCCAGCTCCGTCTGTAGAACCGGTTCTTTCTGAGATATTTGATCGAATTAGTGTTCATCACAATGTGGGGACGCGAGAGCAATTCATAATTAAATCAAATGTCTATTTGGTCCAGCCCAACGGAACCCGACCTCTAAGAATGTTAGACCCTATTTTACATGTTAGCCAGGATCTTCAAAAGGATTTGGCCATCATAAATGGGACAGGCTTGGATAGTTCTCTAAGAGAAAAAGGACTCGAATTCGCAAGTGCTAGAATAACAAACCCTCGGGCTAATGTTGTTCTATGTAAGCATTCTATTAAATCCTCCGATCTTGAGGCTCAAAGAAATAAGTTAGGAGAGGCGATGAGAGCCTATCAAGAAGCTGAACAAGCTCGATCCATAGCTCAGGAAAACACAAAAAGGGCATTTGCAAATGTGGGAGATCATGTCGATATTTCTGTGATACCTCCCGGAGTTGGTATAAAAGATCCTGTGAGCGGAGTTTTGTACGATGTTCCAAATTTAGTTCAGGCAAAATTCGCAGAAGAAAGAGCAAATTCGATGTTCAACCAAGCTGTGCAACAATATGGGATAGAGGCTACCAAATATTCTGGCATGCAAAGAGATTACAATAGGGATCATGGTAACCAGGGTTGGTTTGAGATTTTTTTAGATTTTAGCAAAAAATCGTTCGGATTTCTTTTTAATCTCGTTTCTCAAGATTTTTAAAATCGATCGCTGTTATCTGTAGTTCTCCCAATCCAGTTTGGAGAGGATCAACAGAAAGTTATGTGGTTGAGGAATGAATGAGTGGTGATAATAAGGAAGAAAATGCTCCAAACTCTTCTCCAAGTAAATGGAAATTTGGACTTGTCCCAAAGAACCAATCCAATTGAGAAAAAGATAGCCTGCAAAAGAGCATTAAGAAAGAGATTAATTCCCCCTTCACATGAGTTAAGGTATTCAACAATAGAGTTCTGCATCATGAAAGCCTATTCCTACTTGTTTTTGTGGCATTCTAGAGAAAGGAATAAAATGGTGGTAGGTATTTTTTATCCTAAAGAATATGGGTGAGGGTCCTTCTCCCATAACCTCCTATCTGTCAGTTTCTAGCGGATTATCCCGATAATCCAAAAACCTTCAATTTATCCATTTATCCCGATATCCAGTCATTTGTTGCCTTTAAAATAAATAATTGATATACTTTCTGCTAAACAACGTAATTCTAAAAGGAGATTTTAATAATGTTTAACTCAAAAAGTGAAAAAAAGTTGTATGACTTTGTTGGGACGCTGCTTTGCTGTCTTGCTGGTGGAGGAGTTGGCCTCGTCGTGTTTGGTTCACAATTTATTCTTCCAGGGCTCTTAGTAGGGGCTGTCGTGGGGCATACCTTAGCCAAGCTATCAAATAATAAAGTTTTGAAGAAGGCAAAAAGGTAGTTTCAGTTGAGATAATATGAAAAATAGATTAAAATCTAACACAATTCTTTAGGAGATATAAGTTGAGTATTTCTGCCCTATCTGCCACCCCCCGGTTTCAAAATATTACTGATGAAACCATCGCCCAAGAAACGGCGCCAATTTCCGACATTGTCGAAGGCTTTTCCCCAACCGACCAACGCATTCAGTTTTGCTATCTGGTTGCTGAAAGGGCTCTGAGAGCGCTTCTAAATCGTGATTACAATCACTTCGATGCAAAAACCACATCTAATTGTTGTCATGGGATGTCTCTATTAGCACGAGAATTAATCTGCAAAGCTCAGAAATACGATCTTGGACATTTGTATACAGAAATTCGAAAAATACTTGGAAGTGCTACCTCCTTAGATTCTAATTACCAAATTCCTGTAGCAATTCAGCAGTTAAGTCAAATGTACATGCTTAATTACATTCGTGAAATAGATTCTTTTAGCGGAGGAAGGTCTGTATATAATAAATTAAAAGAAATCGAGCCTTCTATAGGACATCATGTTTATTCTTCTCTTGGCATAAGACTGCAAAAAAAATATTCAAATCTTGTTGCAAATAGATATCAAAAATATTCGGATGGCCTGCCAGGAGATGCCAAAATTAAGAATATACCGATAAAATCTTGGGCTAAATATGTATCTCCATCGTACTTGAGAACGGATTCTAAAGGGATTGAATATGCTCCCTGTATGTTTTCGATGCAGGTGTCTTTGGGTCATTTAATTAACCAACGGGCTAAAATTGCTATTATAAATGACATACACGATCCTTCTGGGGAATTAGGTCGAAAATACATCAAAGTTCTTGAAGGCAATGGAAGCGATAATTTTGTCGACATATCTCAGGAACTTCAACTTGATGAACCCGTAACGGTTTTTAGTGGATCTTCTACCAATTCCAACCCTGACAAGGTTAGTGAACACATGGATAGAGCTCTCAAAGATTTTCCTATGCTTGTATTAGCTTGTGATACTTCTTATCCTCAATTTCCAAATGCAGTATACGATAACAATCCGATCGTGCCGGAAGAAGAGTCTCTTTGTAAGATGATCGAAGTTCAAGGAACTGTGAAAGGCGTGAGTGCTAAAGATCCTTCTTTTTTCTGTTTGAATCACATCTATCTATGTAGTGCAAATCAGATTCGAAATACCATGGACAAAAAAGACGGGCCGATTTCATATAGAATTCCGACTGACTTGCAATCCCAATAAGCAGTAAAACTCCCTTTAAAATTTTAAATCAGATAGTCTTGTCTTTGATATGGAAAGACAAGGAATTTCATTACGATCGTTTCCTGATCACCACCAAAATTATTGGCAATTAGCAAGCATACAGTCTGCAGCATTGGGGTTGCCTGGGATTCTGATTGGAGGACAGCTATCAATCAAATTTGGGATTACCTCGGCTATTATTTCAATAGTTATTGGTAATTTAGTATTATGGATGATCGGCTTTAGCATAATTTCTATGGCAGCCCCCAGTCGAGATAATGCTATAGAAAATGTTCAAAGATATTTAGGTAAATTTGGAGGTTTTCTAGCGGCTCTTTTTTTGATTAGTGCTTTTTTAACTTGGTATATTCTTCAGATCAGTTCTTCCGTTACCGCTATTAGTAACATGGTGGAATGGAAGATGAGCAATCTGAGGCTAGGCGCTACATTAGGATTCCTAACGGCTTTGCTATCCATTGGGGGGATTCGTTTTATTAAACATTTTTGTGTTCTACTTCTTCCTATATTGATAGTGTTTGCGGGTTATCTAGTTCATGTTTCAGATAATAAATTTCAGATAAATCCTTCCTGGTCCCTTTCTTTAGTCGGAATCATAGCTGTTATTGCCGTTGGTCTTCCAGGGACCATCAACCTACCCACCTTTTTCCGACATTCACGATCGAGAGCAGACTCTTATTTTGGTTTAGGTTTATTGTTTCTGTTCACAGTGGCCTTCCAAATCTTCTCCATTGTAGTAGGGTATTCGGATCCGGCGTCGATTCATGCGAATGGAGTGATTGATCAATGGGTATTAATTGGCTTTACATTGCTGGCTTTGTTGTCGGTTAATTTGGTGAACATTTACTTTGCGTCGGCTGGTTGGGAAATGATTGTGCCGCAGAGGCGATCGACGAAAGAGTATGTAATCGTGGGGTTGATGGGGACGATGGCTTTTACGTTTTTACAGATTTCTAAGCCGATGGAATTTCTGGAGGAAATGGCCGATAACTTTATCGCTAGTTTGGGCATTGTGCTGCTGTTGGCCTTTTTGGTGAAGATCATTGTTAGGCATCGAGTGCGGACAAATGAGAAAGTGGTGAATGTGGCATGTTGGTTGTTGGGGGGAAGTGTGGCAACGGTTATGCAGGCAATGGATTCGAGCGAGCCAAGCCGCACGCTGGTGATCGCTATCGGCGCCTCCTCCATTGCGTTTCTAAGTGTTATTTTTGCGGAAGAGACAACGTGGGCTGTTCGAAAACTCCTTTTGAAAAGGAATAAATGACGAGTAGGGAATCGACGCATCCTCTGACAGATATTCAGCAGCCTTATTGGCAGTTGGCGATCATTCAACTTGTGGGTTGGACAAGTTTGCCCATTGTTGCAACGAGCATATTGATTCTTCAAACGAATAGTTTTTTGGGGGCGGCCATAACGATTGTGGTGGGGAATGCGATCATGTGGTTCATTCGATTCGGGATTATCGCAATGAGCTACGAGGGGAGGAAGAGCACTTTAGATCTTTCCCAAGAGTACTTTGGGCGCACGGGAAGCTATTTCATCGCCATTCTATTGCTGATCTCTACGTTTGCCTGGTTCATCGCTCAAACTACGGCTGCAAGCAACACGATTACGGAACTTTTGACGATTCATGAAAACCCGCAGATCGATCCGTTGATTCAGGTGAGCGTGATTCTTGGACTGACAAGCACTCTTCTTTGCATGGAGGGGATGGTTCTGCTTCGATGGCTTTCTACGATTTCATTCCCAATCTTGCTCGTAACATTCATGTTTATTCTCTTTGCGCTCCCTCATAATCTGCAAGAAAATACAAATCCGCTTTCTTTATCTGGGTTAACTCTTGTGTTGGCCACCAACTTGGGAATCACGTCCGATATGCCCACCTTCTTCCGCCATAGTCGATCTTGGGTGGAGTCGATTAAGGGATTGACATTGACTCAGCTGATCACTCTTGCATTTGGCTTGGCAAGCCTCTTTCTTGGCTCGATCGTGAATGGTTTTTTCGAAATCAATAATTCAGTAATTGCTGGAGAGAATAACGCCCTTTTGCGGATCTCCCTTCTGATTTTCATTTTCGTTACGGCAGTTTGCACGAATGTTGCCAATGTCTATTCTGCCTCCGTTGGCTGGGAACTCGTGGCTCCTCGCACTCTAGTCGGGCGCAAGGAATACATGATACTAGGTCTCTGTCTTACTATTTTCTACATTCTACTCTCGAATGTTTTCTCCCCCATTTATCTCCTAGAAACTTCCGATTGCGCCCTGGTGAATTTCTGCCTTGTCCTGATTTTTGCCTATCTAGTTATCCGATACCAAAAAATAAAACCCACTCCTTATCAACAATGTGTCTACTTTACAGCATGGCTTTTATCCACCGCTGCCAATACAGTGCAATTCAGCCTTGAACCAAACCCTTCCCAATCCCCGTTATTGGTGAGTTTGGGAATCATTGTCATTATCACAATGCTAGTTTTTCTCCCTGTCCGTTCTATCAGGAAATAACGTCCTTCTTGCTATTTTGGGGGGAGCGCGAGGGGGGCGGTAGCCCCTCTCGCCCTAAC
>DATIHQ010000062.1:0-5248 GCA_035480535.1 Chlamydiales bacterium | reverse complement strand
TCACTGCGAGGCAGCCCGCGCCTTAAAGTGGATGAGAAATTGGAAGCGCTCTCGCAACGCCTTGAGTCTCTGCGCCACCTTTCTGATCGTTTGGCCGGCGCTGAGAAGATGTTTGGCGCAGACAAGATCAAAAAACCTTTCACCCCTTTCTTTAAGCCTAAGTTCGCCGATACGAAAGCTGTTGAACATATTCAACATGAAAAAGCTCCGAGAATGGAATCAGCCATTGGGGAAGTTCTGCCCAAAAAGCGAGGCCGTCCACGCAAAGAAGAGCGCCCAGAAGAATTCATGGGACAGAAACGGCGCCGCTTCGCCATCAAAAAAGTCACCCAAATCAAGACGAAGAAAGAGAAATAGCTGCAAGCGGGTTGCTGAGCGCTTCAAAATGGCGGCGGATCATTGTTTTCGCAGCCATAGCTCCCAAAAGATAATTTTCCAGAAATTTAAAGAACCCCTGTTTTTGGAGATTGGGTTTAAGAGCTGCTTCCAAATTGCAATACATCCCCGCTTCTCCAGAGAATTTTTCTCCTTTGCGCCTTACCTCTTCTTGCGTTTTCTGCACGGCTTCAAAGCTTTCTTGCGCGGCCGTTTTAAATGCGGCGATGAATGTGGGATTATTGGCATCGCGCGCCGTCATGCAGTAATGAACCGCATCGCCTTGAATCGTGTTGAGAGTGAATTTTCTCTGCTCCATTTCCTGGGCAAAAACATAGGTGGCGCCAAAGTCTAGTTTATGTTTTTCAGCAACTTTAAAAGTGACCACATTGAGATCGGGCTGCACGATCAATCGAAGGGCATCGGAACTGTCAATTGCTTGGGCCAATTCTTGCGTCTTTTGTCGGATTTTCTGACTATTTTCCCGATATCCTTTTTTGCCGATGGCGAGCATCGCAATAAAAGCTGTGATCTCAGGTACGCACGATTGGCTGCCCCCGTTTCTGGGAGTTCCATAAAGACCTCCCTTCCAATAGGGATCTACAAAGATGGCGTAATGAAACAGATTTTCCCCATTTGGCATCGCCTGCGTGACAAGGACAGAGGCGCCTTTGGGGCATTGGCCGTTTTTATGGACATCGGCGGACAGACTTGTGACGCCAGCCATCGTTAAATAATTCGAGTCATGGTTATCGAGAAGAAATCCTCCTAAACAGCAATCGACATGGATGCCGAAATTTCTTTTGCGGGCGATTTCTCGAATGGGATCGATCTTTCCTGTGGGATAATTGGGCGCTGAAAGGAAAAGAGCAACCACTTTGTCCCCATGAATCTCGATCGCCTCATTCACTGCATGGATGTCAAGAACGCCTGTCTCACCTGTGGGGATCTCAATGATCTGAATGTCGTGGGCGATCCCCGCTTTCTTGAGAGCGGCGTGGGCTGTGTCAGATGCGAGAATGACGCTTTTTCCTAGGCGGTGTCCCTTCACCTCCCGTCCCCAATTTCGATAGGCCATAGCAGCCATCATCAGGCTTTCTGATCCTCCAGAAGTCACCGTCCCCATCACCCGGTCGCTTTTGCCTCCAAAAAGGTCTGCCGCCATTTGAACGACCTGACTGTTGAGGAAAGGGCCAACCGCAAATTCCTTTCCATGGAGTGAATTCCAGAGATTCGCTTCTTTATAGGCCACTGCAAAAAGCTCTTCCAGTTTATCAGAATTCGGAGGCTGGACGCGCGAAAGAGGAGGGCGGTCTTTTTTTAAGCTATCGGAATAAATCGTTCCCGAGACGTGTTGTTCTTTAAGCCCATCGACAACAATCTTGGAAAATTTTTCAATCCGCTCGATCAGCGCTGCATAGCTCATTCCCTCTTCGGGGATTTTCACGATGGGATCGCCAAATTTCTTCCATCTCTCCGCCGTTTTGGTCCGGAAGGCAAAGTAGGCCTTCAGGATCTCTGCCTCATATTTTTTTCGGATGGCGGGGATGGCCAGGGCCCAAGCAGCGAGTTTCTGGCGGGAGAGCACCTCGCCCAATTTTTGGATAGTGTAGATTCCCAGCGCTGTTGCAGTGATTAAGGCGAGCGGAGAATGGGATTGTAGAGAAGCGTTGGCAATTTGTGCGGCATAACGGATATTTCGCGCTGCAGCGGCATAGAGTGGTTCTAGAATCGTATAGGACATAAATCCCTCCAAAAAAGTTAAGAGATCTTAAAGGAGTTTTTTTATTTGTCAAAGAAATTTTTTCATCGATTGGAAGACCCTCTTTCGTTATACTTTAAGCCTATGGGAATTCATGTAACAAAACAGAATGAGCGATCAATTTTAAACGATCTTTTTGGACCGTCTCGAGAACGGGCCCTGAAAACGCTTGAAGTGATGCACCTCACCCGTTTCATGGATGACAAAATGGGGAAACTCGTCCGTCAAAACAAAGGGGCGACGTTTCAGCTCGCCATGTCGGGCCATGAGATGATCGGGGCTGTCTCCGCCCTCTCGCTGATTCCAGGAACCGATTGGGCCTTTCCCTATTACCGCGATCGCGCTTTTGCCATCGGTCTCGGCTGCACCATTCAAGATCTTCTCGCCGCCTTTTTAGCCCGCGATATTCCCAACCATTCAGGCGGGCGAATGATGCCGGAACATTTTTCCCAGAAAAACCTTCGCATTCCCTGCCAGTCCAGCTGTGTAGGCTCTCAATTTTTGCAAGCTGTGGGAGTGGCTAAATCAGCCCAGCTCCGCGGCGCTAAAGAGGTCGTTTATGTATCTGCTGGCGACGGAGCCACCTCGCAGGGCGATTTCCATGAAGCGGTGAATTTTTCTTGTCTGCACAACTTGCCGATTGTCTTTGTGATCCAAGACAATGGATGGGCGATTTCTGTTCCCATCGAGGAGCAAACGGCAGGAGGAACCATTGCCAAAATGGCCCGCGGCTATGAAGGGCTAGCTGTCTTTGAATTCGATGGATGCGATTATGAAGAAACGACAGAGGCTCTGACGCAGGCCGTTTTAAAAGCGCGATCGGGGGAAGGCCCTAGCCTCATCATCGCCAAAGTGCCCCGCATTTGCCCCCACAGCAGCAGCGACGATCCCAAGAAATACAAATGTGAAACAGTCATTGCAGAAGAAAAAGCCCAAGATCCGATCCCCCGCTTTGAAAACTGGCTGATCGAGCGAAAGTTCCTCACCTCAATGGAGATCGATGAACTCCGGCGTCAGCACATGGATCTGATTGAAAAAGCGGCCCTTGAGGCCGATCTCCTCCCTTTCCCCAATCGCGCCACTGCCGCCGAAAAGGTTTTTCATCCCTTTGAGGCGCCTCCTTCCATCTCTAAAGAGCCGGGCGAAGCGATCGTAATGATGGACGCCCTAAATCATGCGCTCATCGAAGAGATGGAGCGCGATCCAGGCGTCATTGTCTTTGGCCAAGATGTGGCTCATGGAAAAGGGGGCGTATTTGGCATTACCCGAACGCTCACCGACCGCTTTGGAAAAAACCGCTGCTTTAATTCCACTCTTGCCGAATCGACCATTGTGGCTCTCGCTTTGGGACTTTCCCTCGATGGACTTCATAAACCTGTTGCCGAGATCCAATTTGCCGACTATTCGTGGACCGGGATGAATCAGCTCTTCAATGAGCTCTCCAGTTTTTATTACCGCTCGAATGGCCAATGGAATTGCCCCGTTGTGATCCGGATGCCCTACGGCGGCTACATTCAGGGCGGCCCCTACCATTCCCAAAGTACCGAAGCCTATCTCAGCCACTGCCCAGGCCTCAAAGTCGTCATCCCCAGCAATGCGGCCGATGCCAAACGGCTCCTAAAAACCGCCATCCGCGATCCCAATCCCGTCATCTTCCTCGAACATAAAGCCCTCTACCGCCAGCGCCTCTTTTGCGCCCGTCCCGAAACGGGGCCCGAAGAGCTCCTTCCTTTTGGCCAGGCCAATATTGTCCGGGAAGGAACCGATGCGACGATCGTTGGCTGGGGAATGACCGTTCTCATGGCCTTTGAGGCGGCGGAAGCGCTCCACAAAGAGGGGATTTCCATCGAAGTGATCGATCTTCGCACAATTGTTCCGCTTGATTTTCAAACCGTTCTCAACTCCGTTCGCAAGACGGGCAAGCTGCTCATCGCTCACGAAGCCGCGCGCAACTGCGGTTTTGGCGCAGAACTCGCCGCGCGCGCTGCCGAAGAGGCCTTTCTTTTCCTCGATGCGCCCATCCTGCGCGTCACCGGAAAAGATTGTCCCGTCCCTTATTGCAAAGATCTTGAAGATGAGGTGCTCCCTCAGACAAAAGATATCGAAGCCGCGCTTCGACAATTAATTAATTATTAAACAGCTTGCAGGAACCGTTTGCTGCGCCGCTTAGAAAGAAAGGGGCATTTTCGAAAGGGGCCTGATTCTGAGATTGTTTTATGATAATCGCTTTTTAATTTTTCAAACTTCTGCAGTTTTTCTTGGATTTTAAAACCGGCTGAACGTTTATCTTGTACTTTGAGATTTTTTCGTTTGTCTTCGAGGAATTGATCCAGGTGAATCAAGTGTTGGAGCAGGCTTTCCTGCGTTTTCTGGAATGCATCGACCTCTGTTTCAGAGAGTTCTTTTGGATCGACAGTTTGAATGACTTCAGCATTCCGAATCAATTGATCGAGAGTTGAATCGATCTCTATCAGAATTTCTTGGCCAAACATAATGCTCCAATTTCCTTTGTACCCAAATTCCATTCTTTAAATGATTGGCTTTATTTTTCAAAGTGAAAATTTTTTATTTAACAATTTTTCTTAGGAAAATAACAGACTTATTGGCCAAGCCAAATTTTGCAAGAGCAATGATGGTGTTCAGCAACTTAAACGGCTTAGCCAGGGTTGTTATTACCGCTTGAGTAGCGGCAATTAGGGCAGCAGTCGCAAGGTTCATTTTTTTGCATGGTCTTGCTGCTGGGATTGGTTTGTGTTTGCGAATTGCTGCTGCACGACGCGACGAGAAAACAGATGGCGATGAATAGTTTTTTCATAAAGAGTGTCCTCCAAAAAAAATCTTTTTAACACATTCTTGTGATTAAGGACAACCTTAAGTAGAATGCGCAGGTTATGATTGGGTTTTGTCCGCTGGCGTCGGGGTCGAAAGGCAATTGCATCTATGTGGGGACGGCGTCGACGCGTGTGTTGATCGATGCGTGAATTAGCGCGAGTGCGTTGGTTGCGCGCTTGAGAGAAATTGGCGTGGCGTTGGAGAGCATTCAGGCGATTCTGATCACGCATGAACATGCGGATCATATTAAAGGGCTCGATGTTGCTGAACGGTTGAAGA